>JAEDNR010000028.1 GCA_016302405.1 Oscillospiraceae bacterium | reverse complement strand
GAGCAGCGGACTGAAAATCCGCGTGTCGTTGGTTCGATTCCGACCGGAGGCACCATTTCAAAGCGCCGTTGGAATCGATCCCCTCGATTCCAGCATATGCGGGTGTAGCTCATCCGGTAGAGCGCCACCTTGCCAAGGTGGAGGTAGCGAGTTCGAGCCTCGTCACCCGCTCCAAACAGATAAGGAACGCTCTGCGTTCCTTATTTCATATGGTACCGTGGCCAAGTGGTAAGGCAAAGGTCTGCAAAACCTTTATTCCCCAGTTCAAATCTGGGCGGTACCTCCAAAAATCGGCAAGCTTCGACAGAAGATTGCCGATTTTTACTTGTTACTTACTCACTATTCACTCTTCACCCTAAATTCTCCCAAAATCCTAAATTCTCCAGGTTCTATAATAAATGTTGGGGCCAGGCTCATCGCCTGACCCCAACATTTATTATAGAACCATTTATTATAGAACCATTTATTATAGAACCATTTATTATAGAACCAGGAATTGTAGACGCAGATAAATGCTGCCTTCAGCATATCAGCTTCCCAGCTTGCGCAGCAGCTTCTCCACATCGGCGACCTTCAGGACCTTGCCCATGGAGACGACCTTATCATTGACTACGATGGCAGGCATGGACATGACGCCGTATTCCATGACCTTTTCCATATCAGTGATGTACTCCACCTCCACGTTCAGCCCCAGTGCCTGCACAGCGGCTTTCGCGTTCTCGTACTGCGCGTGGCAGGACTTGCAGCCGGCGCCCAGAACCTTGACGCAGCAGATTCCCTCCACGGGCGTGCCGCAGCAGCAAGCGGAAGCTTCTGCCTTGGGCGCGGAGCAGCAGGAACTTTTTTCGGCCTTGGGTTCGGTGCTGCCGCAGCAGCAAGTGGGAGCCTTCTTTTTTTCTGAGTTGAACAGTGACATAGTTTTTTCCTCCATTTAAACAAGTAAATATTGAATCGCGTTAAAGAAATAGCCTACGATTACAATTCCGATGGTGCAGATGGCGATAAACAGACCCAGCAGCCTGGGCTTTACCGCCTTGCGCAGCATAATGATGGACGGCAGACTCAGGGTGGTCACGGCCATCATAAAGCTGAGGATGGTGCCAAGCTGTGCGCCCTTGGCAAGCAGCGCTTCCGCCACGGGAATGGTGCCGAAAATGTCCGCGTACATGGGAACACCCACCAGAACCGCCAGAATTACGCCGAATGGATTCTTACTTCCAAGAATGTTCTGTATCCAGCTTTCCGGAATCCAGTTATGGATTACCGCCCCGATGCCAACGCCAATGAGGATATAGGGAAATACCTTTTTGAAAGTGCCCACAACCTGATCTTTGGCATAGATCAGACGGTCTTTTACTGTCAGGCTGGGGGACGCAATGTCCACACCGCCCTTGGCTCTGCGGATGAATTCCTCCACATGGTTTTCCATGTGGAGCTTTTCGATCAATGTTCCGCCCGCAACCGCAATGGCCAGTCCGACGATTACGTAAACAACGGCGATTTTTGCCCCGAAAATGCTCATGAGCAGCACAAGACTTCCCAAATCCACCATGGGGGAGGAAATCAGAAAGGAAAAGGTTACCCCAAGGGGCAGCCCCGCGCTGGTAAAGCCGATAAACAGCGGAATGGAGGAACAGGAGCAGAAGGGCGTCACGGTGCCCAGCAGCGCGGCAATGATATTCGCCCCAATCCCCCGGAAACGCCCCAGAATCCGTTTGCTTCGCTCCGGCGGGAAGAAGCTCTGGATGTAGGAGATCACAAAAATCAGGAAGCATAGCAGAAGCGTAATTTTGACTACATCGTAAAGGAAGAACTGGAAGCTGCCGCCCCAGCGGGATGCGGTATCCAGCCCCAAAGCGGACAGCCCCCTGCCGAGGACGGCATTCAGCCATCTCATGCCAAGAACTTCATTCTGGAAGAAGTCCCAAACGGATTTAATCATATGCATAAATTAGCTCCTATTATATTGTCAAATTGAAATTTATCGATTTTTAAAATATGATATAAGCCGTGCTGGGATTCAGGATTCACAGCACGGCTTGCTTTCGCAGGCGGGATCAGAGGCGGTTAATCCGGTCAGATAATCCTGGGCGATCCGGATACCCTCAGGGGAGAGGCGGTAGTGCATCCACTTTCCCTCCTTGCGTCCAACGACAATCCCGGAATCGCACAGAATTTTCATGTGGTGGGACAGGGTGGGCTGACTGATGCTCATTTCCTCCAGCAGACGGCAGGCGCATTTTTCACCGCCGCGGAGTAGTTCCAGAATTTGCAGCCGGTTTTCATCGCAGAAGGCCTTAAACACTCTGGCGGTTTCTTTGCTTACCGATGTCATTTTTTCACCACACATTCAAGAACATCAATGTGATAATAGTATATGCGATAAATTTATAAAAGTCAATATGTTTCTATGGAATCCGGACAGAATCCTCCTATGGAATCCGGACAGAATCCCGGGACATCTTTTGAAAATTAAAGCTTCATGATTGCTTTCACGGCTTCCGCGGTGGTGGTCATGGGAATCAGCTCAAAGCCCACCAGGCCGGTGTAGCCGCAGGCCTCCAGGCAGGCAAATACGTTGGGATAATTGATCTCACCGGTACCGGGCTCGTGACGGCCGGGAGCGTCAGCAACGTGGATGTGGCCGAACTGGTCTGCGTAGGCGCGGATGTTGTCACAGATGCTTCCCTCATTGAGCTGCATATGGTAAACATCGTACAGGACCTTCAGATTGGGGCTGCCGATCAGTCGGGTCATTTCCGCGGCCATACGGGTGGTCCGGAGAAAATTGCCCGCATGATCGGTTGTGGTATTCAGCGGCTCCAGGTTTATCCGGATACCGCTCTCCCGGGCAATTCCGGCGCACGCCAGCAGCGTTTCATACATGGTGCACAGCTTTACCGTGTCGGACAGTTCCTCATAATGGTTGAGGACCACACCGCCGGCGCCAAGGCCGTTGGAGTGGATGGTCAGGCTCCGGGCACCCACCTTTATGGCGGCCTTCACAGATTGCTTCAGGAAATCCAGATAAGCCGTTTTCTGCCGGGGGTCGATGAGTGAGAGTTCCGCATCCCCGTTAAAGCCGGAGATGCCGATACCGGCCTTCTCCGCGGCGGCCTTTACCGCGTCCAGATCCTTATCCGTCCAGCTCCAGAACTCGACAAAATCAAAACCGTCATTCTTTGCGGCCTGGAACCGGTCCAGAAAGGGAAGCTCACAGTACATGGGCTCGATACACGCGGATTTGAGAAATTTCATATGTGCCACCATCTTTCAGTTTTGTGTGCTAAACACAATATATAAACGACCCGCTTTGTTGTCAATAGGAAGAACCGCAAACTTTCAGCTGCCGGATGCGCCTGATTGAATCGGAACAAAGGGAGTAACGATTCAGTTGTGGCAGAGCGTTTCACGTAAATGATCGTTTAGCTGACTACTTTACCTTGGATGGTATGCGGTCCGATGCGGTACACGGCAAGGGCTCCCCTGTGTAAGGGGAGCTGTCAGCGTAGCTGACTGAGGGGTTGTAACGGAGGACTTCCACATCTACCTATCGTCAGAACGGACAGTGTCCTTTACAGTCCCTTTTCGCTGATTTGTTGTCAGTATTAAACGTTTTACTGCACAATCCCTCAGTCGCTTCGCGACAGCTCCCTTTGCACAAGGGAGCCTTGGGGCGCTGCCGCGCCAGTGCGCTAAACGATCATTTTGCTGAGTTAAGACGATAAGCATTTTTTAAAATAATTCTGAGTATTTTCGTCCAAATTCTTTTTATTTTATGTGCTTATCGGTTTTGCTCAGCAAGTATACAAATTCCCAGTATATAGTTTTGCTGAGTTAATCCGACAAGCACTTTACTTTAAATCATCCCGAAGGGATTCCTTAATTGTCAATTGTCAATTAAAATCCAACTTATCAGTTTTCTGCGGAAAACCGATAACTTGAACCCGGCTTATTCGGCGGTTCCGGCCCGCTGGCCCCGGCGGTACTGTTGGGGGGACGTGCCGGTGGAGGCGTGAAAGAGCCGGTTGAAATGGCTTACGCTGCTGTAGCCCAGGCGGCCCGCGATGTCCAGAACGGTCAGATCCGTGGAGGTGAGCAGCCGCTTGGCGGATTCCATTTTCGCCCGGGTGAGGTAGGACACCACCGTTTCCCCGGTGTACTTCCGAAAGTTGCGGATGACCACCGGTGGGGAATAGCCGGCCAAGCGGTAGATGTCCGAGGCCTGACAGGCGATGTACTCCGGGGAGTGGATCCTCCGGAGAACCTGGTTCAGCCACTCCGGCGCACCGGCCCAGATGCCGGTACGCTGCTTTTTCAGAATGACCAGGGCGTTAATGAGCATCTGACAGATAATCATGGTAACGTAGGCCTCAGGCGAACCGTTCTCCCGGAGCAGATTGATCTCCCGGGCACTTTGCTTGAACTGGGCAAAGTCATTATCCTCCAGCAGGAGCTGCCGCTGGGGGACCTGGAGAATATCCTGCAGCTCTGTGCCGATGGCGGCGCAGAGCTGCTCCAGCTTTTCCCGGGTCACCGGCAGGTTGATGTGGATGCACCGCCCGCCGTGCAGGGATGTGAACTGGTGCCGGTCCTGGGGGCGGATCAGACAAAGGGTCTTTTCTCCCAGCTCCTGACAGGTTCCGTTGAGGATGTGGTTGGTCCTGCCGGAGGTGATAATAAAAAATTCATAGTAATCGTGGTCGTGGAGGGAGGTGTAGGCGGCGTCCCACCAGTGAAAGGCCACTCCCTGGGAAAGGAGCCCCGGATTGTTGTGATAGTATACAGTTGTTTTTCCCTGTGACGGGCTATCCATCTGCGTTTTATCCATAACAGGCACCTCCTGCCGGGTTGATGTCAATATCATCTTACCATATTCCTCTGGGGAAAGCAACGACTGAAAAGGCGTTAACAAGGTGGATTGTTAAAAAAATCACAGCTTTCTTAAATAAAATCCGCAGACAGGAGCCGGGGGGCAATGCTATACTGTTATCATAGTCTAAATGCCCCCGGGCAAAGAGAAAGGAGCATTCCAATGAAAGAAAACGAGCAGAAAACCTGTTCCATGCAGCCTACCAGCCCGCTGCGCTACGCGGTAGGCATGTTCGGAACGTCCATCCCGGTGAATATGTTCAAGACCTATGCCGCGTTCTTCTACGTGGACAGGCTGGGCCTTATCACCACGCCCCAATACTCGCTGATCCTGTTCCTGTACACCTTCCTGGATGCCATTGACAATCCGGTGTACGGCTTCCTGTCCGACCGCACCCGGACCAAGTGGGGCCGCCGCCGTCCCTGGCTTCTGATCGGCGCGCCGCTGCTGGTGCTGTGCTTTATCCTGTTTTTCAATCCTCCCGCTTTTCTGGCCCCGGGTTCCGCCTTTTCCTATATGCTCATTATGTACATGCTCACCGGTACCCTGGACTCCCTGATCAATGTGAACTACGGCGCTCTGTTCCCGGAGCTGTTCCCCACGGAAGCCTCCCGGGCCAGGACCAACGCCATGCGCCAGGTGTTCCAGTTTGTCGCCATGATTATCAGCATCGCCCTGACCCCGGTCATCACCGACGCCATCGGCTTTGTGACTACTGCCTATATCTACGGCGCGCTGGCTATCGTGGTGATCTGGTTTATGGCATTGGGCTGCCATGAGAATCCCCAGGCCATGGAGCAGCCGAAGCCAGAGCTGTTCAAAACCATTCTGGATATTGCTTCCAATCCCAAGTTCTGGATTTACGGAGCCACCAATGCCGCTTACTACGGCGGCCTGGCGCTGGTCCAGTCCGGTGTCGCGTTCTACACCAAGTATCATCTGGGCGTGGGCGGCATGGGCTCCACCATTCTGCTGGGTGTTGTGATCCTTTCCGCCATTGGCTTTATCCCGGTGTGGGTCAAGATTATGAAGAAAATTTCCCTGATGAAGGCCTGGCGTCTTGCCCTGGCTGTCTGCGCCCTGGGCGTGCTTCCGCTGTACTTTGTCAGGAGTCTGCCACTTGCCGCCGTGTGCGTGGTAGTGTTCGGCTTCGCCATGGGCGGTGTCTCCGTCACCATGGACATTGTGGGCGCCCGGATCCTGGACGAGGACCGGATCAAAAACGGCATTCCCCGGGAGGGCACCTATTCCAGCCTGATCGGTATCCTGAACAAGGCCAGCGGACTGGTCACCTCTTTGGCCTTCCTGCTGGTGTTCCGGCTGTACGGCTTTGAAAGCGGCGAGAATCCCGGCGCGGCACCGGACGCGGCTGCCCGGTTCCTTATGGTACTGTTCCCCGTGGTGGTGTTCGCGGTGTGCGTGGTGATTTCCCGGTTCCTGAAATTCCGGCAGGACGGGGAGAAGACGGAGGGCTGATATGGCACTGGTATCCGTTCATTACCGCTCCGACCAGCTGAAAAAGACCGTGGAAATACTGCTCACGGTGCCGGACTGCAATGGGGAATTTCAAAAGCCCCTTTCGGAGTACCCGGTTGTGTATCTGCTTCACGGACTGTCGGAGGACGCCAGCTCCTGGATCCGCAAATCCAATGTTGAGCGCTATGCTCTGGAACGGGGGCTTGTGCTGGTGATGCCTTCGGTGGACCGAAGCATGTACTGTGACGGGGTGCTGGGGCAGAACTATTTCACCTACCTGACCCGGGAGCTTCCCGGGTATCTGGAAAAGGTTTTTGGGCTGTCCCGGAAGCGGGAACAGAATTTCATCATGGGCTTTTCCATGGGCGGCTTCGGCGCCGCCCGGGCGGCGCTGACCTACCCGGAGCAATACGCCGCCTGGGGGAGCCTGTCGGGACTGGTGGACCTTATGCCCATGCTGTTCCGGCTGGATGATTCTGTCCGGGAGGAATTTCCGTTCCTGGCCGCGGAGGCAGAACGGATAGACACCACGCCCCTGAACCCCGTGAATCTGATTGACGGGGAAAAGCAGAAGCGGCTGCGGGGGTACTTAAGCTGCGGCCTTAAGGATGATCTTCTGATCTGCACCCGGCGGTTTCAGGAGGCATCCCAGAGGGCGGGGCTTCCCAACCGATTCACCTATGCGCCCGACCGGGGCCACGACTGGACCTTCTGGGAAGAGCAGATCCCCCTCTTCTTTGACTTCATTACCGAGGGATGACCATGGAAAAACTGGTAATTGACCACCTGGTGGAAAAAAGCCGGGAGGGAAGCTACTACTGCGTACCGTTTTCCGTGCCGGAGGGAGTTCGCTCCCTCACTGTCCGTTACTGCTATCCCAGACAGGGAAATATCATCGATCTGGGGTTGGAGGACGGGCAGGGGCAGTTCCTGGGCTGGTCGGGAAGCAGCCGGGAAACGGTCACCGTGGGAGAATTCGAGGCAACCCCGGGGTATCTGATGGAGCCGGTGCTCCCCGGCACCTGGCATATCCTGGTGGGGGCGTACCATGTCCGCGACGGCGGCGTGCCGGTGCGGTATGAAATTACCTTTGATGCCGGCGGCCCCCGGTGGCTGCTTGGGGACCTGCATGTCCACTCCGATGCTTCCGACGGACAGCACGATATTCCCACCCTGGCCGCCATGGCAAAGAAGCGGGGCCTGGATTTCCTGGCTGTGACCAACCACAATAACTATTCGGAGAATTTTTCCCTTCCCAAAGTTCCGGGGCTTACCCTGATCCCCGGGACGGAGTGGACCCATTACCGGGGACATATGAATTTCCTGGGTATCGCCCAGCCCTTTTCCGGTTCCTTTGTTGCCAACAGCCTGGAGGAAATGCGTGCCATCACCCGCCAGGCCCGGAAACGGGGAGCGCTGGTGTCCGTAAACCACCCGAAATGCAATCTTTGTCCCTACCTGTGGGAGGACGAGGACAGCTTCCAGTTGGTGGAGGTATGGAACGGGCCCATGCGGGGAGTAAACCGCCGGGGAATCGCCTGGTGGACCCAGCTTCTGCGGCAGGGGCGCAGGCTTCCCGCTGTGGGCGGCAGCGATTTCCACCGGGATCGCAGTCCCGTCCGCCTGGGAAACCCGGTTACGGCGGTCTACGCGGATTCTCCCAGAGCGGAGGATATTCTGTCCGCCCTGGCCCGGGGACGGTGCTATGTTACAAGCGGTGTGCGGGGCGTCCGGCTGGAGATGACCTGCGGCGCAGAGACCTTCGGCGGCGTTGTGGCTGACGGAGAAAAATCCCACATCCTGACCGTGTCCACCGAGAAAATGCCTGTGGGATCGGTGCTTCAGGTTGTGGGAAGCGCCGGGGAGCTGGCAAGGCTTCAGCCCAGGGGCGGAAGCTTCCGGGATACCGTGACGGTTTCCGATACCGCCTTTGCTTACCTGCTGGCGGGAATCCCTCTTCCCGGCGGGGAACTCTGGCCCCTGGCGGTATCCAATCCCATCTATTTTGCGTAGCCGAAGGCTTTGTTTCCGGTAAAACAACAAAATGCCTGCCGTCCTTTCCCAGAAAACAGACAAATTGGAATTTGTAAGGGCGTAGGGGAGGCGTTTCGCCTCCCGCAGCAAGCGGAAAAATCTCCCAAAAGGGTGGGGCGAAACGGTAAATAGGCTGTTATTCAAAGGGACGGGAGACCCGTCCCCTACGAAGAGAATCGATACGAGTTCTCCGCCAAATTCCAATTTGCTGCACTGTTGCGTTATGCTAATAAACAAACGATCCCCTGTCCTGCGTCAGCGCGGGACAGGGGATTTTGTGGTTTATAGGTGGGGCGAATTCCGCTATACTTTGGTAAGTCCCTGCAAAGTTCTGACGGAGGTGTCCTCCGTTACGGCAAGACGGATCCCCCTTTCCAGGCAGGCCATTTCCAGGGGCTCCAGGAACAAACTGCCGCTTTTCACGATCTGACCGCCCAGGCAAAGGACCTCCGGGTGGAACCCGTCCAGAAAGGGCGTCAGCGCGTCCCGAAGCTTTTCGCCGAAGGTATGGAAGCAGACCGCGGCGCTTTTCTCTCCGTTTAGGGCCCGTTGGGCCAGGGTTTTTCCGTCCAGCGCCTCCCCCAGATACTGTTTTGTCAGCGCCAGAAGTCCCCGCCGGGAAATAAAGTCGTCGATCTGCCCGCCCAGAAAGGAGGTATTATAGATCCATCCGTTTTCCGGGACTCCCGGTTCCGGCGCGGATACCAGCGACCCGGTTACCGCGAAGGCACTGCCGCAGCCGGTGCCGATGCACACAAACAAAGCCCGGGAAGCATTCTGTCCGGCACCGAAATGCAGTTCCCCCAGAGCGAAAGCCGCGGCATCATTGGCAAAGCGGATGGCTTCCCGGGAAACCCCCAGGCGGCGGCTCAATTCCCCGCCAAAATCCAGACCGTACAGGGAATCAAATTTCCCCAGCCCCTGCATAAGGCAGATTCCATGTTCATAGTCAAAGGGGCCGGGAAAGGCCAGCCGGATCTCCGGAACGGCCTCCGGTTCCCACACCTGACGAATGATCCGGGTGAAATGGTCCAGGATTGTTTCCGCGTTTTCTTCCGACCGGGCGGGAAAGTATTGTATCGGCGCACTTAAATGTCCGTTCTTTTCGATGGCCGCGGCCTTAATCTGCGTGCCGCCCACGTCCAGGCATACGAACTTCGGTTCCATCTTTCTGCCTCCTCAGCGTTGAATTTCAATCTGGAAGCTGCTCCGGCTGGCGGGATAGTAGCTTTCGCTGTATTCCACCATCTGGCCGGTTTTGGTGCTTCCCTTGGAACAGATAAAAACCGTGGGCTCAAAGGGCCCGATTCCCAGGCCCGCGGCAACCTCCGCCGGGGGCATGACCACCTCCAGCCGCCGGGAGGCGTGGACCACGCTCAGATCCCGGCTGTCCAGTGCCTCGTACAGGGAAGCGTCGGTGAAATCCAACTCCGCCATATCCGGGAACAGCTTGCAGGGGACATACACCGTCGTATAGACCACCGGGGCATTGCTGTTTACGTCTTCCAGATGACGGATGCGTGTGAGCTTTGTGACGCTCTGTCCCGGTTTCAGCCGGAGGGCCTCCGCTACCGTCCCTTCCGCCTTTTCCGTGCGCAGGCACACCACCTTTGTCCGCAGGGTCCGGTGGCGCTTCCGGCTTTCCTCCCGGTAGCCCGTCACAAAGGTGGTGGATTCATGGACCAGCTTGGGTTCGCAGACAAAGGTGCCGCTGCCCTTTACCCGGTTGACCCGCCCCTCCCGGGCCAGGGTATCCAGTGCCTGGCGCACGGTGGGACGGCTGACCCCCAGCTGCAGGGCCAGCTCATTTTCCGTGGGGATCTGACTGCCCACGGGATATTCTCCTGCCGCGATTTTCTCCCGGATATATTCCGCGGCCTGCATATATAGGGCCTGTGCCATAGAATCCACCTTCCGCGTATCGCAATGTCGTTTACACCGGACAATTTCCGGCGTTTCTCCTACACTATAGCATGCTTCTTATAATTTGTAAATACAAATATTAAAATTCAAATAAGGTATTGACAACTTGATAGAAACATTGTATCGTATGCCTATCGAAACGATTCAGCCGTGCCCGGGAAACATCAGCAAAATGATCGTTTAGCGGAGCACCCATTGACTCGTGGCAATCTACGCCGTACAGCGGGCTGCGTTCCAATTTGCGTGTCATTCCGAACCAGTCCTCAGACTGGTGTGGGAATCTCCCTCGTCATTGAGACCACTTTCTTCTTTCGATGGGGATTGCCACACCAGCGTGCGCGCTGGTTCGCAATGACCGGGAATTCGATTGTTCGCTGTTAGTGCGCAAAACGATTATTTGCTGCAAAAAAACAGACGCGACTGAATCATTCCTTCCTATCAAGAAATGTACAGGAGGATCCTCATGGTTACAACCCGGCCTGAATATCCCTATCGACAGTTCCCGCTCATTCCCGTGTCGGCACCCGATGGCGCTGCCGCGTCGGGACAGGACGGGGTCTGCGGCCTGCTTCAATCCGGTATTAAGCCCGGGAAAACCGTTCTGGTGGCGGAAGCCTACCCCGGTGTTGACCAGGATGCCCTGGCGGCCCTGCTCTCCGCCCTACACCCGGTCCTGACGATCCACAGCGATGACCTTGCTGTTCCCGGGGAGGAATTGGACGCGCGCATCCAGCGGGAGCTGACGGAGGACCCGGTTTTCGGGATCATGACCACCTACCGTATGGAGGACTTCTTCCCCCGGGAGCGCCTTGCCGCTGCTCGGGAAGAAATTGACCGCGTTTCTGATGGCCTCATTGTTGTATACGGTGTGGGGGCCAGTCTGGTCGCCCCGGCGGATGTGCTGCTCTACGCCGATATTACCCGGTGGGAGATCCAGCTGCGTTTCCGGCAGGGGATGGCAAACTGGAACACGGCAAGAAAGGATCTTCCCCAGCGGGAAAAATACAAACGGGGCTACTTTGCCGAGTGGCGTTGGGCGGACCGGGTGAAAGAGAAGCTTCTGCCGAAGATGGACTACTATCTGGACATGACTACCCGGGAACATTTTGCCATGGTTTCCGGAGAAGCCTACCGGGCGGCTCTGTGCCAGACAGCGAACCAGCCTTTCCGGATGGTTCCCTATTTCGACCCCGGCGTCTGGGGCGGGGACTGGATGAAGCGGAAGTTTAACCTGCCGGAAAACGGCAGCAACTACGCCTGGAGCTTTGACGGCGTGCCGGAGGAAAACAGCCTGCTGCTTAAATTCGGGGATACGCTGATCCAGACGCCTGCCATGAATCTGGTGCTGCAGCATCCCCGGGAGCTGCTGGGGGACCGGGTTCATGCCAGGTTCGGCAAGGAATTTCCCATTCGCTTTGACATGCTGGACACCATAAACGGACAGAACCTGTCTTTGCAGGTGCATCCTCTGACGGAATACATCCAGCAGAAATTCCATATGCACTACACCCAGGACGAAAGCTACTACATCCTGGATGCCCAGGGGGAGGATCCCTGTGTCTATCTGGGCATCAAAACCGGCACGCAGCCGGAGGAAATGCTTGGAGCGCTGCAGGAGGCCCAGTCCGGCGGCGCGCCTTTCCCGGCAGAACAGTATGTAAACCGGATCCCTGTAAAGAAGCATGACCACCTGCTGATCCCCGCCGGAACGGTCCACTGCTCCGGAGCCAATACCATGGTGCTGGAAATCAGCGCCACACCCTACATCTTTACCTTTAAGCTCTGGGACTGGGGCCGCCTGGATCTGGACGGAAAGCCCCGCCCCATCCACCTGGAGCACGGCGCTGCCAATATCCAGTGGGATCGGAATACCCAGTGGGTTCATGAGAACCTGGTGAACGCGGTGACCCCTGTCCACCGGGATGACCGGGGAGTAGTGGAGCGCACAGGACTGCACCAGCGGGAATTTCTGGATACTTACCGCATTGCCACACAAAGCGGACTTCCCATCTGCCGTAACGGCAGTGTCCATGTGATGAATCTGGTGGAGGGCAGGCGGGCACTGATCGTCAGCCCCCAGGGTAAATTCCCGCCGTATCCTCTCCATTACGCGGAAACCTGCATCCTGCCGGAAGCGGCGGGAGAATATGAGATCACATCCCCCGATGGGCAGCCCATTCAAGTCATTCTTGCCTGCGTACGCGGCTGATTGAAAAGAGGTATTTTCTATGGCACATTCCATTAAAACCGTCTATGTTATCCACCATTCCCACACCGATATTGGCTACACCGATTTACAGGAGCGGGTGATCGACACCCAGGTTGACTATATCCGCACGGTGCTGTCCATGATGGAAAAGGAGGAAAACGCCGATTTTCGCTGGAACTGCGAGACGCTGTTCTGCGTGGAGGAGTTTTTCAAAACTGCTTCCCAGGCGGAAAAGGAAGCGTTCACAGCCCTGGCAGCTCAGGGGAAGATCGGATTGTCTGCCAACTATCTGAACTTCACCGACCTGGTGGACTGCTCCGTCTACCGGGAGCGGCTTCACAGCTGGCAGGAAAAGCTTCCCATGAAGACTGCCATGATGGCGGACATCAACGGTATCTCCATGGGCTACCGGGACGCCATGCTCGCCGAAGGTGTGGAATTCCTGTTTATGAACATCCACTGCCACCACGGTATGTATCCCCTGTATCAGAACCAGAATGCTTTCTGGTGGGAAAACGCTGCCGGACAGCGGCTGCTGGTGTGGAACGGCGAACATTATAACCTGGGGAATGCCCTGGGACTGAAGCCCAACCGTGCTGCGAACTTTATGATACAGAACCATTTTGGCAGCCAGGGACAGGAAGGGGACAGTGTGGATACCCTCCACCGAAATCTAACACAGTACCTGAACCTGTGCGAAACCAACGGCTACGGCTACGATTTTATTGTCACCGCCGTTTCCGGCGTTTTCAGTGACAACGCACCCCCGGAGCGGGAGATTCTGGAAACCATTCAGGAGCACAACCGCCGCTATGGAACTGAGGTTCAGATCCGGATGGTCTCCCTCCAGGAGCTCTATGCCGCCGTTGCTCCCAAGCTGGCGGATGCCCCGGTTTACCACGGCGACCTCACCGACTGGTGGGCAAACGGTGTGGGCAGCACCCCCTACGCGGTGAAGCACTATCTGGATGCCCGGCACCGCTACCAGCTGTGCCGCCGGCTGGATGAAAAAGCGCCGGAAAAGTACCCCGATCTGACCGCCGCTGCCCAGGACAACCTCCTGCTCTACGCGGAGCATACCTGGGGCCATTCCTCCACCATCACCAATCCCTATGATACCATGGTTCTGAACCTGGATATGCGCAAGAACAGCTACGCCTCCAAGGCCCATGAGGCAGCCTCCCGGATGCTGGACCGGATCTGCCATGAAAAGGGGGACATTCTGCGCTATTACAACACCAACGGGAAAATAAAGGCCTGCTCCGTAAATCGTCTGCCCGGCGCCCAGCTGGTGGAATTCTACATTGAAAGCCCTTACCTTGCCCGGGCGGAAATTATGGACGCTGAGGGAAGGACCATTCCCTGCCAGGTATCTCCCCATCCCCGGGGCCGGAAGATCAGCTTCGTGGACAGCTTCGCCCCCCGGGAGGAAAAATGTTATACCTACCGGGAGCTGCCCCCGGAGAATGAGACCCTGAACAGCCGCAAGTGCTATGTGGGCGCGGAGCGGATCCGGGACATCGTCAATGACTACGACACCATTACCTACCGGCTTCCCTACGAGTTTGAAAACCGGTGGTTTAAGCTCTGCTACCGTCCCCAGGCGGGAATCACCGCGTTCATCGACAAGCGTACAGGCCGGAACCTCCTGGGCAAGGGAGAGGCGCCTTTCTTTACCCCCATGTACGAGGTCACGCCCATTGCCATTGAGAATCCGGAGTTTCCATGCCGGGAAGAACAGGAGCGGCGGATTCTGGGCCGGAATATCCGGGGAAAGCACGCAAAGCTTTCCACCGGTCAGCTGGAAGAGATCACCTGCCTGGAGCATGGCGTTGTCTTCACCCAGCTGCGGTTCCGGTTCAGCCTGCCGGGAACGGTGCGGGCGGACGTGTTTGTGAAGCTCTATGAGGATATGCCCCGGATTGACTTCCATCTCCAGCTGGGCAAAACCCTTTCTGCTGACATTGAAAGCGTATTCCTGCCCCTGAGCCTGAACATTCCCGGGAGCAAACTGTATCTGCGCAAGGGAACGGAGGCCTTCCGTCCCGGCGTGGATCAGCTCCCCGGCGCCTGTATGGAGTACTATATGTCCGATGATGGTATCGGCTGCCTGTCCGAAGACGGCGGCGCGGTGATTGCCACGCGGGATACGCCGCTTGTGTACATGGGGCAGATGGAGCACCATCCCATTCGCCTGTGCGATGGCAGGGAGGAAAACAATGCCCGCCCGGTCTATTCCTGGATCATGAACAACACCTGGGAAACCAATTTCAAGATGGATCTTTCCGGCTTCTCGGAGTTCTGCTACAGCCTGTGGCTAACCCGGGAGCAGGACCCCGAAAAGGCCATGGATAATCTCCGGGAGCAGTGCTTTGATCCCCAGGTGCTGGTGGTGGAATAATCCTTGGAGAAGAAAGGAATCCTATGGAAAATTATAAAAACCCAAGCCTGGATATTGAAACCCGGGTTAAGGATTTGCTGGATAGAATGACTTTGGAGGAAATGATCCTGCAAACCGACCAGTACTATGGCTACGATTTTACCTGCCGGAACGAAAACGGCGATGTGGAATTTGTGGACATGCAGAAGCTGGACACGCTTCTGCACGGTAACAGCGTCGGCAGCATCCAGCCCCGGGGCATGACGCCCCGGCAGGTCAACCAGGTGCAGCGCTACGCCGTGGAGCATACCCGGCTGGGAATTCCGTTCCTGTTCAGTGAGGAAGCGCTTCACGGGTTTTATAACCGGAATGCTACCAGCTTTCCCCAGCAGATTGGACTCGCTGCTACCTTTCACCCGGAGCTGGGCCGCCGCATGGGCCATGCCATCGCCACGGAGGCCCGGGCCATGGGCATCCAGGAAACCTACAGCCCCGTGATGGACCTGATCCGGGATCCCCGCTACGGGCGCACGGAGGAATCCTACGGGGAGGATACCTGCCTGTGCGCCGCCTTTGCCCGGGAAGTGGTCGCGGGCATGCAGGGGGAGCGCCTTACCGACCCAGATTCTGTGGCGGCGGAGCCGAAGCACTACGTTGGCTACGGCGCGCCGGTGGGCGGGCTCAACTGCGCCCCCTCTGCCATGGGCCGTCATCAGGTGTTTTCCGAGTGCCTGCCGGTGTTTGAGGCGGCATTTCTGGAAAGCGGCGCGGTGGATGCCATGTGCTCCTACAATTCCATCGATGATGTTCCTGTGTCTGCCGATCACGAGCTGCTGACCGAAGTCCTCCGGGATCAGTGGGGCATGCGTGGCTTTGTCCGCTCCGACCTTACCGCTGTCAGCCGGCTGTATGACTGGCATTTTGTGGCGGATACCCCCCGGGAGGCCATGGCCGTGGGCCTGGAATCCGGTGTGGATCTGCAGCTCTATGACTACCCCCACGACCAATGGCAGGAGGGGCTCCGGGAGCTGGTGCGCAGCGGACGACTGTCGGAGGATACCATCCGTCGGGCCTGCGGGCGGGTTCTGCGGGTCAAATTCCTGCTGGGCCTGTTTGATAATCCCTATACCGATGAATCCCGCTTCCCCGCCTTTGTGCACACGCCGGAACATCTGGCCCTGGCCCGGGATATTGCCCGGGAGAGCATCACCCTTCTGAAAAATGAGGGCGGACTGCTTCCTCTGAAAAAGGACGTTGGTACCATCGCTGTCCTGGGCCCCGGCGCGGAAAACGCCGTGCTGGGCGACTACACCCCCGGGGGAAAAACCGGGGTGTCCATCCTGGAAGGAATCCGCAGTGCCGTTTCTCCCCAAACCCAGGTCCTCCACGATCCGGGGTGCACGTTCCTGGGAGATGCCGCGACTCCGTTCCACCCGGGAATGCTTACTGATGAGGAGGGAAACCCGGGGCTCACCGGGCGGTACTATAACGGCAGGACCCCTCAGGGTGAGCCGGTGGCGGTGCGCACCGATTTGATGATCAACTTTAACTGGATTCTGGCAAAGCCCCATCCGGACCTGGACGCCAACTGCTTCAGCGTGGCCTGGACGGGCTATCTTACCATGGAAGAAACGTTTCATGGCTGCATCGGCTTCAGCACCCAGGACAGTATGCGTTTGTATGTGGATGGGACGCTGGTTCTGGACGGCTGGGGGGAGCATAAGGATGCCAACCGGATGGTGGATTTTACCTTTCAAAAGGGCAGGCGCTATGCCGTTCGGGTGGAATTTACCAACGACCAGCGGGGCGCCCGGGTGATCTTCGGCTACAACCGGGGCCGGGAGGACTTCTCCCGGGCTGTGGCGCTGGCCCGGCAGGCGGATGTGGCCGTTGTCTGCGTGGGCGACAGCACGGAAACCTGCGGGGAAAACTTTGACCGGGTGAGCCTGGATTTGCCCGGAAACCAGCTGGAATTTGTGAAAGCGGTCTATGCCTCCGGTACGCCGGTGGTGCTTGTTATGCAGACCGGACGCCCGGTCACGGCGGTCTGGGAGCAGGCGCATATTCCCGCCATCCTGGAAGCATGGTTTCCGGGAGAGGAGGGAGGACACGCCGTTGCTGATGTGCTGTTCGGCGATGCCAACCCCTCCGGCCATCTTCCCATCACGTTCCCCCGGCATGTGGGTCAGATCCCCTGCCACTACAGCCGGAAGCCCGGCGGCGGGCGGCGCTATGTGGAAATGAGCTGGCTGCCCCTGTACCCCTTTGGCTACGGGCTCAGCTATACGAGCTTTTCCTATGGGGAGCTGTCCCTGTCCGCCTCCGAGATTGCACCCGGGGAATCCGTAACCGCCTCCTTTACCGTCACCAATACAGGCGCGGTACCCGGAACCGCCGTGCCCCAGCTGTATCTGCGGGACCTGATCAGCTCCACGGTGAAGCCGGAGTACACCCTGGCAGCGTTCACTCGGGTTACGCTGCAGCCCGGAGAGACCCGGCGGGTATCTCTTGAAATTACCCCCAAGGCCATGCGTACTCTGGACAGAAACTACCGCTGGGTGGTGGAGCCCGGCGTCTTCCGGGTCTTCCTGGCGGACAACGCGGAAAACTTCCTTGCCCAGCAGGAATTTACAGTCGTAACGAAATAATCAATCACACAAAGGGCTGCCGCAAACCAGTGCGGCAGTCCTTTGTGTGTCAAAAGAGAATATAAATTCCGGCTTTATGCAGCAAACAGATAAATTGGAATTTGTCGGGCCGTCAGAACATGTCATTCCGAACCAGTGCGCACACTGGTGTGGGAATCTCCATCGAATTCCAGGCGACCCATCGTCATACAGTCTGTTCTAATCTGCCGTTTCCCAGGATTCATTCATGAAAAGTGGTACGTCTATCCGGGGGATTGCCACACCAGTTTGCGAACTGGCTCGCAATGACAGTGTTTTTGTTTATTCTGACAAAGAGACTTCTTAGTGAGACAGCCCCTTCAATCATCTCCCCTAAAGGGCAATGTCAAGTGGTATTTCCGTAATTTTGAAAAAGGATTGCATTTTTACCTGCTTTTCAGAAATGCGGTGCGTTCAATGCGTACACCTTTTTCATCCGTGATAATCGCCGGTTGCGGAGTCAACCGTGACGAAAGGAAGAATCTCTCCCCCCACCTCCACATAGACCAGATAGAAGCCGTCTCCCAGATCCTCATAGTATTCCGGAAGTACGCCGTATTTTTGGAACAAGTCCTCCGCGAGGGCTTCTTTCCAGGGCTCGTCATCATGGGGTTCCTCCCGGTTGGCCGGAACCGTTTCCTCTCCGGTGGTCTCCGGAACGGTCTGCTGCCCGGTTTGCCCGGCCTGGGACCGGGCTTTTCCGCAGGCTGTTAGAGCGAGCAGCAGGACTGCCGCAAGCGCGGCAGCCAAACAAGCTTTGTATTTCATTCTGATTTTCTCCTTGTTGTTATAAAAAAGCAGTTATTCTTACATGATTGATATGTGAAAACTCGCAGAATTGCCGGGAAAGCCGGGGATTGCCAGATCAGCAGTGCGCTGCTTTAACGCAGCGGCACGGGTGACGGAATCGTTCCATTTGCTCATTCCACATCGGTATGCATCAAAATCCTGGTTGCGAACTGTGCCTGCTGAAGAAATTCCGCTTTCTTATCCCCCTGCGCGTCCAGATACTGGGCGTAGTAGTCGCAGACAGCAAGCTGATAATAAAGCCGTTTTCATAGGCAAGTACCCTCTTTTCGGCTGATACCAGCCGATGCTCTCCCGGTTTTCACAGACAATCCCCTGCGGATTGTGTTTGTTATTTGCCGTCAGAAATCAGTGAACGATTCTGCTTTTCCAGCTCCGCGCCGTACCGGAAGATCACGGAAGCCAGAATCAGGACGATACCGGTGACTACACTGGGAAGATTGCTGATGTCGCCGCTTCGTTCCACGCCCAGACACACCGTGATGACGGACGCGATCACGACGGCCACAATGGGCATCCAGATGCAGCGGATGCCAAGCTTTTGGATGAGATTTGCGCCGTTTTCCGTAAAGGGCGTGCCCTCGGCCTGTTCGGTTTTGAGATACCGTCCGGCAAAAGCCAGCAAAACCGCTTCGGCGACCAGCAGGATCATGTCGGACAGCAGCACGGCCAGCATCTGATTCAGTCCCTCGCCCTCCGCAAAAACCGTTACCGGCTCGCCAAAGATGGTGAATACCTGTCCGCCCGTGTACCATGCAACAGCGCACAGTACGCCTACAGCGCAGAAAGAAGCGCCGATAATGGAAAACACAAAAGCGATTTGTACGAGAATCTAAAAGACCCGGAAGGTCTTCTGAATGGTTTGCAGAGATTTCATGTTGTTTCCTCCTTAAGCTGAATGCGAATGGTTCCCTTTGCGCGGCGGGCTTCCACGGTAACCGTGTAGACGCCGCTTTCCCGGATGTTCACCGTAAAATCCGTGGTTTCTTTTCCGTTCCCGCGGTAAATCGTTGTCCCGTCGGGTGCTTTGATCTCCATGTACAGGGAGCCTTTCTCTGTTTCAAATTGGATTTGCAGGATGTCACCCTCCCGAAGCGCCAGCGTGTGCAGATCGGTTCCGTTCATCTTCTCAATGTCCAGCAAATAGGCGTCCGGATTTTTAACACGGCTGCCTGTAAAACTCACCTGCTTGTGTAAAAACAGGAATGCGGTAATCCCCGCAAGAAGCAGCAGGGAAAGCCCGGTCAGAATTGCCATACCTTTTTTCGTCATTCTTTACTCCCTAATTAAACCCCTGTCCATTGCCGTGTTATCCGTGTGACGCACGCCTCCGCCGGAACCGTCATAGGACATGGAGACAGAATACATATCGTTTCGCTCCGGCTCCACATACACGCCTTACTGCTCCGACTGGGACGGAAAGCCGGTCCGGGCGTTCCAGAGGGAGGTTTCGTTCATTCCGGTTTTCAGGACCACTTCGGTGATCTCGCAGCATAGCGGTTCCAATTCCTTGGCGAAAATAATCTGCATGAACAGATACGGGTGCTAACATGACAATTTCGGAATCGGCTCCATCGCCGTGTCCTCCATCTCTTGCGGGGGACAGCGGAAATTTTGAAAATAAAAAGTGTCCTACCACCTGATTATCCAATTCCGCCACAAAGGACAACTCTGGAATATAATATTTTGAATCTCTGATTTCCTCCACTAATGCAATAATATCGGTTCCGTCAGAATAGTCTGTTCCTTCCTGAAACGAACGCAAAATCAGAGAAACAATACTTTTATAATCTTTATGTTCTTCCGGACGAATTGTAATTTTCTTATTCACCATACGCATATTCTCTCCTCATATTTTTTGCTGACTGTCTTACCGCCACAGTACGGAAAATTGGAATTTGTAGAGCTGTTTGGTGAATGGTTTACGGGGCGATGCGGTACGCGTCCT
>JAEDNR010000116.1 GCA_016302405.1 Oscillospiraceae bacterium | reverse complement strand
CTATGCCATTTTCTTTGGCAATCTCAGTCATTCCCTCCAGGTCCATGTTGCCGGTGCCCAGCTCCATGCTGTCGGTTTTCAGGATGGGGGTCATGGCGGGGCCGGTCATCCGGGTTCCCCGGTCATTGATGTGCCAGAGCTTCATTCGATTCCCCAAACGGCGCATCCACAGCTTGGCATCCGCGCCGCCCTCGGTAAACCAGTAGGAATCAAATTCAAAGTTCACATATTCCGGGTCGGTTTCCTCCAGCAAAATGTCATAGGCGCACTTGTCCGCATTGACCTTTCGCAGCTCACAGTTGTGATTGTGGTACAGAAGCCGGGTTCCCTGCTCCCCAAGGGCTTTGCCCGCCGCGTTCAGCCGCTGGGCAAGCTCCCGCACCGCTTCCTCGCTGCCGTAGTCAAAGCGGTACATGCCGGTGATGACCACTGTATCCGTGCCAAACCGTTTTGCTTCCTCCGCAACTGCCTTCGCGTCCCGTTCAATGCTTCCCAAATCCTGATGGACACTGACCACGTTCAGCCCGGATTCTTTCACCAGGCGCTCCCAATCCAGATTGCCGCCGCTGCCCACGGGCATCCCGGCCGCTTTCGTCAGCATACGAATCAGAAAACCCATGGGGTGCAGCATAAAGCCGCACAGCTCGATGCTGTCATAGCCCGCCGCCCTTATGGCGGAAAAGGTTTCCCGAACCGCGTTTTCATTTTTCAGAACAGAACCCAGCATAAACTGCTGAACTGCTTTCCTTGTCATGGTTACACCACCTTAATGATTTGCCCGGGGGTAATCCCGTTTTCGTTGAAGCTGTCCACGCAGACATAGTATTCCTGCCCCTTGATGAGGGTCGTGAGCTTCACTTCCGCCGCTCCATAGACCAGCCAGCTCATATAGAGCTTGTCCGGCGCGATGCCGTAGCGGACATTGCAGCCCTGGGCATTCTCGATGGGCTGCCAGGAAACCACGGCTTCCAGATCGCCCACCCTTTCGGCCTTTGCCTGTGCCGCTTCGCACTTTTCACCGCTGCCGTTGCCAAAGATCCGCAGGCCGGAAATGCGCATGACCTGACCGTAGGGCAGTTTCCCACCTACGACACGGATGAACCGGGCAGAGATTCCGTCTATGTATTCGTAATAACCGTTGGAGCACTCCCGGGATACGGTTTCCAGAATGAACCAGTGTTCCCCGTCGTTACTGGTTTCAAGGGTATAGTTGGAAATCTGGGGTTCCAGTTCAATACGACGGTCACCCCGGTCGCTTCCGTATTCCTCCGGGGGAAATTCGGGTGACAGGGCTTCATCGGCAAAGTTTACCTGAATTGCCCGGACATCCTCTGCCTTTCCCAAGTCCACGCAGAGCCACTCCCCTGCTTCGGCGGTATCCGCGCTCCACCAATCCCGAATATCCTCGTTCACCGCCAGCTCCGGATGCTCTCCAGAGGAAGCGGTTGCCTTTTTATTGTAGCTTAAGAGCATCCACTTGGGCTGCTGGGAAGCGGCATCAAACTTGCCCTTGGGTACTTCATGGGGATAGTCCGCGAAATTCTGATTGCAGAACAACACGCCATCCTTATCGACGCCCGCGGGAAACAGACCGATGCGCCGTTCAAAGTCGTGATTCCGGCTAATGCGCATGGTGGAAGCATGCCAAAGATTCCCGAAGGCATCTGCGATGGTGCTGCCGTGACCCGCTCCGGTGATGAAGCCGCCGGGCTTAGAGGAATAGGGATTGCTCTTTTGCAGCACAAATGGGCCAAGGGGCGTATCAGACACATAAACACCATCAGCATAGGTGTTGTACTGGGTTCCAGGACAGGCATATTGCAGATAGTATTTTCCATTGTGCTTAGTCATAAAAGCCCCCTCGATATAGGGCTTGCCCACGGAGAGGAACATAGCGGTCATCGCTTCTGCGCTGTAGCCGCCCATCGTCTCCATGCCTGCAGGGAATTCTATCTTTCCTGTTTCGGGATGGAACCACTTTTTTAAGTGCTGATAGACGACACTGCTTTCCTTGTTTGCCACACCGTTGTCGCCGGGACGTTCATAGCCCAGTTCTTCTTCTCTTCCGTAGATGAGGGGCACCTTTTCACCAATGGGTTCCATGGTTTCCGGGTTCATCTCAATGCCCCAGATAGGCTGGGTGTTGGTACAGCCCCAGTAAAGGTACACCCGCCCGTCATCATCCTGGAAAAGGTCGGGATCCCAGAAAGGGAACGGCGCACTGACCTGTTCGAACTTCCCGCTCAGAGGATCTTTGGTGCGCAAAATGGGGCAGTTTCTATCCCTCCGGGAGGCACAGAAGTAGAGGTATTCCCCAATCTGCCGCACATCCGGCGCGTAATCGTAAATCAGCAGATCGGCCGCTGCGTGGAATTCCCAGTTCAGAAGATCCTTGCTGTGCCAGAAGCCCGCGCTCATGGATACAAAAGCGTAATAGGTGCCCTTGAAGAAAATCAGGGTGGGGTCAGCGCCCTCCCGGTGGGCAAGGCGCTTTCCCTCGTTCATGTGAGAATACCGATACCCCAGATCAAGGGGATTGCAGTAGGTCGTTTTCATCAGAATCACACCTTTTTATATCTTTGCAGAATACGGTTCAGCTGCTTGACTGCCTGCTCATCGGCGCCGGACTGCTTGAGAAGCGAGATCAGGGTCATTCTGCCCATCATTCTTTGGAGGGCGGGATTGTCCTTCACCGCGTCCGCCACATCTCCCCGGGCAGAAGCGCCCTGGGCCATCATGGCATCGATCACCGCGCCCGCTTCGGGATGCTGACGAATATCGGCCAGCTTATCGGCAACAGAATAATACTCCGGGTCAATCTCGTCAGCATCAAACCAGTTAATCACCGGGGCAGACGCCACCATCCGGTATTCCGGATTCGGCTCACTGACCTTCCGGACGAGAATGACACTGTGGCAGTCACCGGAGGAGGCGTGAATGGAATGCTCGCCGGAAATCGGCACCTGGAACCGGAACACGAATTTCCCCGTCTGGGTCTCAAAGGGCTTTCCGTCCACGCTCAGGGTCACTTCCGTCTGATTGGAGTAAACCTTAATTTCCGTCACAGGCTCCGGGCGGTCCACATATCTTCCCCCCGCGATGTGGACAAAGGGCTCCTTTTTGTTCCAGTGTGCCTTGTAGAGATAGAAAGCATCCTTCTTGGTCTGGCGGTCAAAGGTCACCAGGCCCTTCTGGTTCTCGCCATGCTTACCGCCTTCATCCCGCCCGTCGGCGGCAAAGTCGAAGATGTTCCAGATGTGGGTTGCCCACAGCCAGGGCCGGGCCTCGATCATATCCAGCATGTGCTCGTGGTACACCGCCTGATAGCTCTCGGAGTAGTCACCCTTTTCCGGGTTCGGGGACTGATACTGGGGATTGGCGTCCGCGCCATATTCGGAAAAACCGATGCAGCGGTCAGGGTACTTGGCGTGGTACTCGTCAAAGAACTCGTCATTCTGTTCCAGTTCTCCCAAGTACCAGCCGAAATACAGATTGTAGCTGTTCACATCAGGGATTTCCAGAATGGGGCTGTCAATCTCCAGCATGAACACATTGGCCATGGTGGTGGGACGGGTACTGTCCAGCTTGTGACACAGTTCATTCAGCGCCCGGTGGTTTTCCAGCAGCTCCTCATTCACCGCGCTGGCAGCGGTAATCTCGTTGGAAAGACCCCATACGGCAATGGAGGGGTGATTGTAGTTCTGTACCACCAGCTCCTCCATCTGAGACAGGGTGTTGGCCCGGCCATTTGTCATGTGCATGGTGATGTAGGGAATCTCCGCCCAGACCACCATACCGTACTCGTCGCAGAGGTCGTAGAATTCCTGAGCGTGCTGATAGTGGGCAAGCCGCAGGGTATTGCAGCCCAGCTCCCGGATGATCTCCATATCCCGTCTGTGGTGCT
>JAEDNR010000027.1 GCA_016302405.1 Oscillospiraceae bacterium | reverse complement strand
GCCCGGAATTCGATGGAGATTCCCACACCAGCGTGCGCGCTGGTTCGGAATGACAATGTTGTTCGATGCCCGATTTTTCCTCGACAAATTCCCAATTTATCGTTTTTCTGAGTGAAACCGATATGCACATTATCTTATATCTCATATTTTATATCAGCCGCTCCCGCCCTGCAAACACACAAAAGCCGCCCCGGGGGGCGGCTTTTGCTATCTAGGCGGTTGGACATACCGCTCGTGACTTAACGATTGCGGTCGGGCGTAGGCGCCGGACACCAGCCCCAGCATGGCGAAGATCGTAACCACGGAGGATCCGCCGTAGCTGATAAGGGGCAGGGTCAGGCCGATAACCGGCATGACGCCGATGCACATGCCCACGTTAATCATGACCTGGAACATCAGGGCCGAAGCCGCGCCGTAGCAGATCTGGCGGCGCATGTAGTCCTGGCACCGGACGCCGACGTACACGCACCGGGCGATGATGGCCAGCTCCAGGAGCATGACGATGACGCAGCCGAAGAAGCCCAGTTCCTCGCCGATGGAGGAGAAAATATAGTCCGTGTGCTGGGCGAACAGGTTGCCGCCCTGGGTCCGGTTGCCGTTGAACAGGCCCTGGCCCGTCAGACCGCCGCCGGTAAGGGACTGGAGGTTGATCTTACTGTGATACCGGGCACCAATACCCTGGGCATCAAAGGTGGGGTCGATCAGCACCAGAATTCGTTCCTGCTGGTACTCGCCCAGCAGGGGCCAGACCACCGGGATCGCCGCGGCAATGGCGCCGATGGCCAAAGCAAACCACCACAGGCTCACGCCGCCGCCGAAAGCCATACCGATGAAGATGAACACGAAGATCAGCGACACGCCGGCGTCCCGGGACATGGCCATATTGAGGCCAACGAGAAGCCCCAGGTGGAGCACCATATGCATGACGGAGGGGATGCCGGAAATGTTATTCTGGTGGGAGGCCATGACCGAGGCCATGATGAGGATGTAGGTGATCTTACAGATCTCGGCGGGCTGGATATTGACGGGGATCAGGGGAAAGTCCAGCCAGCTCCGGTTACCGGTATCGTTGTCCGTACCGAAAGGAATGAGCAGCAGCAGCAATACGGTATTGAATACCAGCATGGCCATCCGGTGCTCGGAAATGACGTCCACATCGATGGAGGACACCAGGGCAAACATCAGCACACCCAGGCCGATGGCTACCAGCTGAATGATGATATACCGGGCGTTTCCCTCAAACTTGGGGGCGTTGGTGGCGCTGGCAATGACGATCAGACCGAAGCCCGCGGTTACAAGGCACAGGATCAGCAGCACCCAGTCGGCTTTTTGGGAGAAATCCTTCAGTTCTTCTATAAATCGGTGCATGTGCCCCCTCCTTTTTCGGAATTTTCGAGATATTATATCATTTTTCCGGGGAAAAGTAAATAAATAAATTGTAAATGTGCTGATGCGCAGCGCAGCAAATTGGAATTTGGCGGACCAAGCGTAAAAGCATCGTAGGGGACGGGTTTCCCGTCCCTTTGCATAGCAGCCTATTTACCGCTTCGCCCAGCGCTTTTGGGAGATTTCCCCGCTTGCTGCGGGAGGCGAAACGCCTCCCCTACGCCCCTACAGATTCCAATTTACCTCTTTCCAGAGGAAAGGGCTGTTTCACCATCGTGAAACAGCCCTGGTTTTCAGGCTATACGCACGGCGGCAACGACAAACCGCCCGTTTTCCAGGGAGTAGTCGCAGGTGGACAGGCAGATGATCTTATCGCCGTAAACGGGGGTGATGCCGGTGTCGTAGAAGGCCAGATCCTTGCAGGTGGCGATGAACTGGTCAAACTCCGCCTTGTTCGCGGCATTTACCATCCGGTGGTACTTGAAGCCCTCGCCCACGGTAGCAGTGGTATTGAACACGGCAAAAATCTGGTAGGTATGGTACTCGTAGAGGGTGTCAAAGGAAATCAGGCTGTTGTCCTCCCACACGGCCTTGTCGGCGTAGTCCAGCAGCACGGCGAACATACTGCCGTCGTGCATTTTGTGGCCGTAGATGGTCACGTTATCGCTGGGGGTAAAGACATCGCATTCCTCCCGGACGTAGATACAGCCCCGGGTGGCGTCCGAGCCGTCAAAGTCCCGGCGCAGGTAGTAGTCCCGGTTATCCACGGAGGTCTGCATCACGGGGTAGTCCACCACGGTGCCGTCAATGCGGATCCAACCCACCATATCGTGATTCAGATCGTAGACCTCCTGATACCAGGGAAGGATCTTGGGTTCGGAGGATTCCGTCGTCTCCGTCGTCTCCGTCGTCTCCGTCTGGCTGTCCGCCGTGGAGGCGGAGGGTTCGGTGCTCTGGGTGGTCTCGGAGGCATTCTGCCGGGCGTCCTCCACCATCTGGGACAGCTCATTAAACCGGTCCGCCTGCTTTTTCCCCTCCAGGAAATAGCTGCCCAGATAGAACGCGCTGACAGCAAAAGCTCCTGCCAGGATAATAACGAGCGCGATATACAAATACTTCTTCACAGGCATTCCCTCCCTGCCGCCGAAAAAACGAATTTTTGTGGGTTCCGCGAAGCCGCCGGTGCTTTCCCGGGCACACTTCACGGGTTTTTTTATTATACCCCCCATCCTCGTTTCTGTCAAGCAGGCGGGGTCTTAAGACTTTCTTGCGCCGACAAGCCAGGGGCTGCGCCTGGTTTGGACAATCGTCCTTCGTAAGCCCACTGACAAATTGGAATTTAGTTGAAAGTTGAAAGTGGAAAGTGGAAAGTTAAGGAGTCCCTACGGGACATTTAAAAAACGAATGAAATATCCGCATTCCCAAGAAAAAATGAAGTGTTTCGTATTTTGCATGGTTGTTTAATCGTCGCGAAGCGACACCATAACTTTCAACTTTCAATTTTCAACTTTCAACTTAAGCGAAGCGGATAAATTCTCAATTTCACGATCCGCTTATTTAATCCGAAACCCTGTTTGCCAATTTGTCATCTCAAAAACAGGTGCAGCAGCGTTTCATAGAGCTTCCCTTGATAGGGCTGGTAGCGCATGGGCAGGTCCAGCCAGGTCTTCTTGTCCACCATGGACTTTTCATGGGAGAAGGCCCGGAAGCCTGCCTCCCCGTGGTAGGACCCCATGCCGCTTTTTCCCACACCGCCGAAGCCCATATTGCTGGTAGCCAGGTGGATGACCACATCGTTGATGCACCCGCCGCCGAAGGACAGCTCCCGGTTTACCCGGCGGATGTGCTCCCGGTCATGGGAGAACAGATACAGCGCCAGGGGCCTGTCGGCCTTTTTCAGCGCCGCCACCACCTGGGAGAACGCATCAAAGGTCAGGATGGGCAATATGGGGCCGAAAATCTCCTGGCCCATCACCGGGTCTTCCCGGGTGACGTGATCCATCACCGTTGGGGCGATACGGAGGCGGGCCGGGTCGGTTTCGCCCCCCGTGACCACCTTAGCCGGGTCAATGAGCCCCCGGAGCCTGTTAAAGTGCTTTTCGTTGATGATCTTTCCGTAGTCCGGGTTTTCCAGGGGGCGCTCGCCGAACTGCTTTTCGATCTGGTGGACCACCTCCGTCACAAAGGCGTCCTTGACGGCGCTGTGGCAGAGAACATAGTCCGGGGCCACACAGGTCTGGCCGCAGTTGAGAAACTTTCCAAAGACGATCCGCTTCGCCGCCAAGGCAATGTCGGCGTCCTTATCCACAATGCAGGGGCTCTTGCCCCCCAGCTCCAGCACGGCAGGGGTCAGGTGCTCCGCGCACCGGCGCAGAACCTCCCTGCCCACCGCTTGACTGCCGGTGAAGAACACCAGGTCAAATTTCCCGTCCAGCAGGGCGCTGTTTTCCTCCCGGCCCCCGGTGACCACCGCCACGTACTCCGGCTCAAAGCACTCGGAAATTAAGGTCTCCATAACACGGCTGGTGGCAGGGCTGTAGGCGCTGGGCTTGACGATTGCCGTATTGCCCGCGGCGATGGCGTCGGCCAGCGGGTCCAGGGTCAGCAGGAACGGGTAGTTCCAGGGGCTCATGATGAGCACATTGCCCCGGGGCACCGGTTGGCGGTAGCTGTGGGAGGCGAACTGGGCCAGGGGCGTCACCACCGTCTTCCCTCGGGAAAACCGCCTCACATGGCGGCGCATGTAGGAAATTTCCGACAGCACCAGCCCTGTCTCGCACATGAAGCTTTCATAGCCGCTCTTTCCCAGATCCTCCCGGAGGGCAGCGTGGATGTCAGGCTCATACTTTTTGACGGCGGCGTAGAGCCTGTCCAGCTGGGCCTGGCGGAAAGATACCGGGATGGTGGCCCCGGTTTCAAAAAAGGAACGCTGCTTTGCAAGCAGTAAGCTGATTTCTTCCTTTGTCACGGTGTCTCACTCCAATCCGTTGTTTTTATAATATGGATATTTCTGCAGCAGACAGATAAATTAGGGCTACACCGCATAATTCGGCAAGGAATCTCAGCGAGAGATTTTGTGCCAGTTCAAAGTTCCGAAAACGTGGGAATACTGTATGTATTTCCCGTTTTTGGAACTGCAGAACTGGTGCAAAAGATCCGCTGAGATCCGCAGACGTAATTGTGCGGTGTTGCCTTAGAAATTTGGCGAATTCCCGCCACTGACTACCGGAAATTCCGCGGTGTAAAGAAACGCGGTTTCTGTTCCCCCTATGGGGGCGCTCCTTACAGTTCGGGAGCCCTTGCCGCGTACCGCGTCCACCCACGCACGACTGTATAAATCCCCGCGAATCGGAACCGCAATTGTCAACTGTCCATTAACTCCGTCCGGCGTTCGGCAAAGGGGACCCCGGCCCGGGCGGCGTACTCCACCAGCCCCTCCCAGAGCATCCCGTAGGCCCGCTCCCCGTTTCCTTCCTCGACCGCATCGGTGAAGGCGTCCAGCTGCCGCAGACAGGCATCGACCCCGAAAATGCGCAGATAATTCACCCAAACCATCCGGCTGATGGGAGAAAAGGCGTTGAAAATCAGAGGCGTCAGAGTATTGCCGCTGAGAAAGGCCACGGTACGGTGATAACGGAAAAAGGCGTCCGCAACGGCCTCCGGGTCCGGGGCACAGGCGGCAGCATCCCGCAAGGACCGGAGCAGCAATACATCCTCCGCCGTGTGGTTTTCCGCCAGCTTCCGCAGAGCGGGGCCCTCAATATACAGCCGCACCGCCAGCAGGCTTTCGGCAGTCTTGGGGTCCAAGTGGCCGCCCCGGTAGCGCATGATGGCAAGCAGGGTCTCCACGTTCCCTGTCTGGGCATAGTCCGCCACCGTGACCCCCTGGCGGCTGGCCACATCCAGAAAGCCCATGCGGCACAGCTCCCGGATCCCCTCGTGGACCACGGTTTTGCTCACGTTCATCTCGTCGGCCAGCTCCCGCTCCGTGGGCATCCGATCCCCGGGCAGCAGCTCCCCGGAAAGAATCATCTCCTGAATCTGTCGGATAAACAACTCCCGAATGGACGGGGCTATGATTTTCTGGAACATAGGTGTCTCTCCTTACTGATTTCTGGTCCGACCACGACCATATAATTTATTGTAATATATTTGGAAAAAATGTCAAGAGGGGTTCCGCTTTACACAGGGACGGAAATCGGGTAAAATGATACTGATAGAGGATTGCCGCGTAAATTGGAATTTAATTGACAATTGACAATGAACAATTGACAATTAAGGAATCCCTGCGGGATGATTTAAAATAAAAAGAATTTGAACGAAAACAATTCGGAATTATGCTTATCGGTTTTAGTCAGCAAGTATACAAATTGGAATTAGGCGGGCCGTCAGAACGAGTCATTCCGAGAAAGTAGCGCACTACTGACCTGGGAATCTCCATCGAATTTCGGACTATTTATCGTCATCCATTCGTAGGGGACGGGTTTCCGTCCCCCGGAATTCAGAGACTTGTATGGTGCGGGACGGGAACCCGTCCCCTACGATGCTTTTTCGGTTGGTTCGCCAAATTCCTATTTGTCGTTTAGCTGACTAAAGCCGATATGCACATTCGGAATTATTTCAAAATCGTCCCGTAGGGACACAATAATTGTCAACTGTCAATTGTCAATTCGGCGAAGCCGATAAATTCCAATTTATCTGTTTGTATCCATAAAAAAATACGCGCCCTCCTCTTTACCGGAGGGAAAGCGCAGAAAGTGAGGGAAATGCCAATGAGCAATATGCCGCTGGACGAAAGCAAGCTGCCCTTTGCCATCACCACCAAGGACACCCAGCCCAGGGAGAAGATCCTGAAGCTGGGCCGCAAGATCACCGACCGGGTGCCCGCCAAGCTGGGAGGGGTCACTCCCAATGACCCGGAATACTGGGGCCTGGCGGGGATGGTCACCGATGAAATGGCGGACGTGGCCCTGAAAATGAAGGTCCGCCGGGGCTACACCTTCCAGGAGCTTCTGAAGCTCACCGGACTGGGCGCCGCCGAACTGCAGAAGCTGCTGGAGGAAATGAGCCTCATCGGCCTGCTGGAATACAACTGGGAGGACTTAGAGCCCAAGAATCCCAACCCCAACCACGAAAAGCGGTGGTTCCTGCCCCGGTTCGTCCCGGGCAGCGCCGAGTTCTTCAACATGAACCTGGACAATATCGAGGCCCACCCGGAGGTCACCGCCTTCTTTGAGCGGATGACCTTTATGCCCCTGGAAAAGATCACCCCCATGGTGCCCCCCGGAGGGGCGGGCATCGGCATGCACGTCATCCCCGTGGAAAAGGCCATTGAGGCCGAGCAGACCGCCATCCCCATTGAGCGCATCTCCCACTGGCTGGACAAGTATGAGGGCAAGTACGCCGCCTCTCCCTGCTCCTGCCGCCTGAGCCGGGCCAAAATGGGGGAGGGCTGCGGCGACGATCCCATGGACTGGTGCGTTGCCGTGGGCGACATGGCCGACTATGTGGTGCAGACCCAGAAGGGCGGCCGGTACATCTCCAAGGAAGAGGCCCTTGCCATCTTCAAAAAGGCGGAGGAGCTGGGCTTCGTCCACCAGATCACCAACATTGACGGCGAGAAGAAAATTTTCGCCATCTGCAACTGCGATGTGAAGGTGTGCAACGCCCTGCGGACCTCCCAGCTGTTCAACACCCCCAACATGTCCCGCTCCGCCTACGTTGCCAAGGTAGAGCCCGGAAACTGCGTGGCCTGCGGCCGGTGCGTGGAGGTCTGTCCCGCTGGAGCGGTGAAGCTGGGTCAGAAACTGTGCAAATCCTCCGGCCCGGTGGAGTACCCCCGCCACGAGCTGCCCGACGACACCCCCTGGGGCCCGGACAAGTGGGACATCGACTACCGGGACAAGAACCGGATCAACTGCTATCCCACCGGCACCGCCCCCTGCAAGACCGCCTGCCCCGCCCACATTGCCGTCCAGGGCTACCTGAAAATGGCGGCCCAGGGTCGATACCGGGAGGCCCTTGCCCTCATCAAGCGGATGAATCCCTTCCCCGCGGTCTGCGGACGGATCTGCAACCGCCGGTGCGAGGATGCCTGCACCCGGGGCACCGTGGATCAGGCAGTGGCCATTGACGAGGTGAAGAAGTTCATCGCCCAGCAGGATCTGGACGCCGAAACCCGGTACATCCCGGAAATTCTGGCCCCCAAGGTCCAGCCCGGCGGCTTTGACGAGAAGATCGCCATTGTGGGCGCGGGCCCCGCGGGTCTCAGCTGCGCCTACTTCCTGGCGGAGATGGGCTACAAGCCCACCATCTTTGAAAAGAACGGAAAGCCCGGCGGCATGCTGACCTACGGCATCCCCAGCTACAAGCTGGACCGGGCGGTCATCGAGGCGGAAATCGATGTGCTGCGGCAGATGGGCGTAGAAATCCGGTGCGGCGTGGAGGTCGGTAAGGATGTGTCCCTGGATGACCTGCGAGCCCAGGGCTACAAGGCCTTTTATCTCGCCATCGGCTGCCAGGGGAGCCGGAAAGCCAATATCCCCGGAGAGGATGCCCAGGGCGTACTGTCCGCCGTGGACTTCCTCCACCAGGTTGCGGAGAACCAGAGTTACCGGGTAGCGGGCCGTGCCGTGGTCATCGGCGGCGGCAATGTGGCCGTGGATGTTGCCTGCTCGGCAAAGCTCTGCGGCGCGGAGGAAGTGTCCATGTTCTGCCTGGAAAGCCGGGAGGAAATGCCTGCCTCCAGAGAAGAGGTCCACGAGGCCGAGGAACGGGGCGTTGCGGTAAACTGCGGCTGGGGCCCCAAGGAAGTCCTCACGGAAAACGGCAGGGTCACAGGCATCGTCCTGAAAAAGTGCACCCGAGTTTTTGATGAAAACCACCGCTTCGCCCCCAGCTATGACGAAAATGACACCCTGACCCTTGCTTGCGAGCATGTGTTCCTGTCCATCGGCCAGTCCATTGCCTGGGGCGATCTGCTGAAAGGCAGCGCCGTGGAGCTGGGCCGGGGGAACGGCCCCCAGGCGGACAAGCTCACCTACCAGACCGCCCAGCCCGACATTTTCGTAGGCGGCGATGTGTTCACCGGCCCCAAGTTCGCCATTGATGCCATTGCCGCCGGACACGAGGGCGCGGAGTCCCTCCACCGGTTCGTCCGGCCCAACGCCAGCCTGACCATCGGTCGGAACCGCCGGGACTTCATCGAGCTGGACAAGACCGACATTGTCCTGCCCCAGGAGTCCTACGACAAGCCGCCCCGCCAGGCTCCCCGCGTTGACGAAAGCAAGGTGGGCACCTTCTATGAAGCCAAGTGCACCTTTACCGAGGAGCAGGTCAAGGCCGAGACCTCCCGCTGCCTGGGCTGCGGCGCCAGCGTGGTGGACCCCAACAAGTGCATCGGCTGCGGCCTGTGCACCGTCCAGTGCGAGTTTGATGCCATCCACCTGCACCGGGAGCACCCGGAATGCTCCACCATGGTAAACTGCGAAGATAAGCTCAAGTACATCCTCCCCAACATGGTCAAACGGCACTTCCGTATCCGCAAGGCCCAAAAAGGGAAGAAATGATATGCACGAGCTGGGAATTGTGACCCATGTGATGAAAACCGTGAAGGAAGTGGGCCGGGAGCAGAACCTCACCAGGGTCAGCGCGGTAACCTTGGAAGTGGGCGAAGTCTCCGGGGTGGTCTTTGACTACCTGGAAAGCTGCTGGAAGTGGTCGGTTAACCGGGCGGACGCCGGGATTCTCCGGGATTCCGTCCTCCGGTGCCAGATTCTCCCCGGGGTTTCGGTGTGCGAGGACTGCCGGAAAACCTACGCCACGGTACAGCACGGGAAAACGTGCCCCTATTGCGGCGGGGAAAGCACCTTCCTGGTGTCGGGAAACGAATTGAATATCAAGGAAATCGAAGGGGTGTAGCTGGGTTTTAAGGTCATTGCGATAAAGTAGCGCACACTGGCTCGGAATGACACGTTATTGAGAACGCAGCCGCTTGTACGGGCTCCCCCCGATACCAGTTTGCGAACTGGTTCCCCCCCTCATAAATGCGGGGGGCAAGGGCGGCTGCGCCGCCGGGTGCGCACTATTGGATTTCCGGTAGAAAAAGAGAATCCCGGAAGCGGAAAGCTTCCGGCAAAAAAGGAGTGTATCAACCATGTTATTCCAAATTGAAAGCATGTGGCAGATCCTTGGCTGGTGCCTGGTCTTCGCGGGCCTTATCATCACCAATGAGATCGCCCGCAGAACCAAAAAGGGCGGCATTGCCATCTTCGGCGTGATCCTGGGAGCCCTCACGGTGTACTTCATCGTCATCGCCGTCTGCGCCGGACTGGGTATGCCCTGGGCTCTGAAGAATCAGACCTACCTGTACATGAACAGCTGGTTCCACTACGCCAAGCTCTACGCCGCCTGCGCCGGGTGCATCGGCTTCATGATGCTCAAGTACAAGGAGGGCCTGGGCAAATACGACTGGTTCAAGCCCTTCCCCTTTGTCATCGTGGCCATCAACATCATGATCGCCAACTTCTCCGATGTGGAGTCCGCCATCAAGGGCGCTCAGGCCGTGGCAAACGGCGGCGCCTCCGTCCTGGGCGGCGGCTGGTGGTATTCCTCCGAGGGCGTTTGGCTCTACGGCGGCTGGTGGAACTGGCTCAACGCCCTGGCGGGTCTTCTGAACATCTTCTGCATGACCGGCTGGTGGGGTATCTATTCCTCCAAGAAGCATGACGACATGCTCTGGCCCGATATGACCATCTGGTATATTGTGGCCTACGATGTGTGGAACTTCACCTACACCTACCTGAACCTGCCCACCCATTCCTGGTACTGCGGCCTTGCTCTGCTGCTGGCTCCCACCGTGGCTGCCCTCATGTGGAACAAGGGCGGCTGGATCCAGAACCGAGCCAACACCCTGGGCATCTGGTGCATGTTCGCCCAAGTGGTGCCCCTGTTCCAGATTGCCGCACCCTTCTCCGTGCTGCCCACCATCTACGCTGGACAGTACCGCTACGCTCTGGAAATGACCGCCGACACCGCCCCCGCGGCCGCCGATCCCAGAGCCCAGGGGCTGTTTGCCATCCTGGCCTTTGCCGTCAACGTGCTGTGCCTGGGCGTCATCATCAAGCGCTCCATTGCCCTGAAGCGCAATCCCTACAAGCAGGAGATCTTCGTGGGCACCAAGGACTACAAGGAAGCCATGGCCCGGGCGGAGTAATTACGCTATCCTTAACACCAGAAGCAGCCCTGTCTAAGCGGACAGGGCTGTCTTTTTTGTGCGGGTGGCTGGTACCTCGCCCCCCGCATTTATGAGGGGGGTGCCCGCAGGGCGGGGGGAGTACAAATTCCCCCCAGTATCGATGACGAGGGAGATTGCCACACCCCGACTTGCGGAACGACAAAATAACGTTCCCTGCGGAATGGAACAACCCGTGAGCGCGACTAAAAATCCGCCGCGAAGCGGCACCTTAACTGTCCACTGTCAACTGTCCACTGTCAACTGCTTCATTGCGACAGGCTTTTTAAAAAGAATGTGCTATTATGGAACCACGCTGGTGGGCAGCAATCGGATCACCGCCGCGGTGGCGTCGTCCTCTCCGGCGCTCTGGCGCAGGATCCGCTCCGCCAGTTCTCCCGCGGGCATCTGCGATGCCTGTTCGGCCCATGCCGGTGCCTGTCCCAGTTCTACCCCATCACTGATAAGCACCAGCACTTCCCCCCTGCACAGGGACAGCCGCGCTGCCGTTTCCCGGGTTTCCCCAAAACCCGGCGGCGGTGCCGCTGTCCCGATTTTTTCCGCCCGGCCCCGGCGTATCAGATAACTGGGCGCCGCCCCCCATTTATAGAGCGACACCTGGCCTGTATCCAGCCGGATCTCCGCCAGGTCCACCGTCACCGCCCCGGCACGGCTCCCCAGGGTCAGCTGCGCGTGGAGGCACCCCAGGGCGTGCTGGGCAGGGACACCGCCCCGCAGCAGCCTCCGCAGAAGTGCCGACGCGTCCTCCGCCGCCTGGGCCGCCCCCAGCCCCGTGCCCATGCCGTCGCACAGGAGCACAAAGTAGCGCACACCCGGTCCCGGAAAGGCTGTGCACCGGTCCCCATCCGATGCCTCCTTTTTCCGGGAGCGGGAGGATACCTGAAGCCGGAACCGGGCCTGCGCCGTGACCCCGCCCCCCGGCAGCCGGTCCGCCATGGTCCTGAGGGTGTCCGCCAGAAAGCCGTATTGCTGCAGCAGGACAGCCCGGTATTCTCCCTGCCGGACCCGGTCGGCATGCATCCAGCGAAGCTGCTCCCGGCCCCGGCGCAGCTCCGCCAGCAGCCGCCCCGGCTTCCTGCATTCCACCCGGAAGGGGTCCCGGAAAATCTCGGATGTGATTTTGTCCTTTTCCGGGCAGTGCTCCCGGGCGGAGCAGGTGCCGCAGGCGTTTATGCGGACCCGGTCCGCCACCGCGTTCTCGTCGATTTCGGGTGGGGACAGATCCAGCATTTCCCGCTGCAGGGTGCCCATGGTCCGGGCCAGCTGCTCCAGCTGCACCTGGGCCGCCCCCGTGCCCGTATGCCGGCTTAAGGGGTCCAGGCTCCAGGGAAGCATGGCCCCCAGGACGCCCCCCACAGCTACGGGAACCAGGTACGGAAATTCCACACTGCCATCCAGGACCATCACCGTCAGGCAGGCACAGCCCGGGGCCAGCATCCGCCGCCAGGGGCTTTTCATGGGAAGCAGCCGGAAAAAGGCAGACAGGCACAGGGCTGCAGTCATGCTTGCCTGGGTGATTCCCGCAAGGTCCAGGCCCAGCCCTGCCATGGCAGCTGCCGGGAGGGCCTCCGCACCTGCGAGAACCCCGGCAGCCAGCAGCCCCAGGTTGCACCAGCCCGGACTTCTCACCCCCGCCAGGGTCAGCACTCCCGTACCAAAGGCCAGATACCGGGCAACCCCGCTCCTGCCCACCATACATCGTGTGAACAGCCACACGCTCCCGGCGCCGATGAGGATGCGCAGGATATACATGCCCACGGTGGTATTGTCCCCCAGCCAGAGCTGGAAGATGAGCCCCACGGCGGAGACCAGGCAGGCCGTCCCTGCCGCCAGGTGTCCTGCCCGCTGGTCACCGTGATACCAGGTATCCAGGCCTATCCGCAGGGCCAGGGCGCACACCGACCAGGTAACCCCCTGCCAGCCGGCGCTGCCCCAGAACAGCTGAAAGCCCAGGGCGCTGCCCAAGGCCGCGGGGATGCAGTACAGCTCCGGCACGGCGGCGGTCAGCCCTAAGGCGATGGGCTGCGGTTTTCCCTGGACCGCCCCCGCCGCCAGTACCAGGGCCCCCAGGAAGGCCCCCAGCCCCCAGGCGGCAATCCGGACCCAGGGACTGCGAAACCACTGTTCCATCCGCCGCTTACCACGCAGCAGCACCGTTTCCACAGAAACCATCATTTGCTTCACTGCCTTTCCTTTGTAATGGGGAAGCGCCGCCTCCATATCATCAAGACAGCGGGGAAGCCCCCGCAGGCGCAGGAGGATCGGGTGTTTCCATGGGAAAACTCTACCACATCCCGGAAAATAAAGCAGTCGAAGCGGCGGGCGGTTGGAAACAGGGCAAAAAAATCTGCCCACAGGGCGGGCGGGAGACATAAGATATAAGATAGTGTATGGCTCCGCCGAATTGACAATTGACAATTGACAGTTGACAATTATTGTGTCCCTACGGGACGATTTTGATATAATTCCTATTGTTTTGCCCAAATTATTTATTAAAAATCATCCCGAAGGGATTCCTTAATTGTCAATTTTCAATTGTCAATTAAAAATGCCCGGCGGTGTAAACCGCCGGGACGTTTTCTTATTGCAGCTTCTTTACAAACAGCGCCCGGATGGCGTTCAGCACCGCAAGGACCATGACCCCTACGTCGGCAAACACCGCCAGCCACATGCCCGCAGCTCCCACCGCCACCAGCAGCAGGCACAAAAGCTTGATGCCAATGGCAAAGACGATATTCTCGTACACAATGCCCAGGGTCTTCCGGGCAATGGCGATGGCCTGGACCAGCTTCCTGGGGTCGTCGTCCATGAGCACCACATCCGCCGCCTCGATGGCCGCATCGGAGCCCATGGCCCCCATGGCGATGCCCACATCCGCCCGGGACAGCACCGGGGCGTCGTTGATCCCGTCGCCCACGAAGGCAAGCTTTCTGCCCTTTTTCTCACCGGTCAGAAGCTGCTCCACCTTTTCCACCTTGTCACCGGGGAGCAGGGAAGCGTAGACTTCCCGGATGCCCAGCTCTTTTGCCGTCTGGGCCGCCGCTTTTTCCTCGTCGCCCGTGAGCATAACCACCCGGTCAACACCGCATTTGCGAAGCCCTGTCACGGCCTGGGCAGACTGGGGCTTGACCTGGTCGGAGATCAGGATGTGTCCGGCGTAGTCCCCGTCCACCGCCATGTGGACCACCGTTCCGGCGCTGCCGCACTCCCGGTAGGGGATGCCAAGCGCCGCCATCAGCTTGCCGTTTCCGGCTGCCACGGGAACGCCGTCCACCTTCGCCGTCACGCCGTGGCCGCTCTTTTCCTCGATGTCCGTGACCCGGCTGCGGTCCGGTTCGGCCCCATGGGCCTGGCGGATGCTCCGGCTGATGGGATGGGACGACGCGCTCTCCGCCAGCGCCGCGTATTCCAAAAGCTTACCTTCTTCCATGCTGGCATGGTGGATGCCGCTGACCTGGAAGACCCCCTGGGTCAGGGTGCCGGTCTTATCGAAGACCACGGTATCCACCTTGGACAAGGTTTCCAGGTAGTTGGAGCCCTTGACCAGGATACCCGCCCGGCTGGCCCCGCCGATTCCGGCAAAGAAGCTCAGTGGGATGCTGATGACCAGGGCGCAGGGGCAGGACACCACCAGGAAGGTCAGCGCCCGGTAAAGCCAATTGCCAAACTCCGGCGCAAGGCCCATCACGAGCCGTACCACCGGGGGCACCAGGAACAGGGCCAGGGCCGCGGCGCACACCGCCGGGGTATACACCCGGGCGAATTTGGAAATGAAATTTTCGGACCTGGACTTCCGGGAGCTGGCGTTTTCCACCAGGTCCAGGATCTTGGAGGCGGTGGATTCCCCGAATTCCCGGGTAGTCCTGACTTTCAGCACCCCGGTCATATTCACGCAGCCGCTGATGACCTCCTCCCCGGGCTTAACGTCCCGGGGCAGGCTCTCGCCGGTGAGGGCGGCGGTATTCAGAGAAGAGGTACCCTCAGTGACAACGCCGTCAATGGGCACCTTTTCGCCGGGCTGAACCACGATCACCGTGCCAACCGCCACCTCGTCCGGGTCCACCCGGACAAGCCCCCCGTCTTCCTCCACATTGGCATAGTCCGGGCGGATGTCCATAAGGGCCGAGATACTCCGGCGGCTCCGGCCCACAGCAACGCTCTGGAACAGCTCGCCGATCTGGTAGAAGAGCATGACAGCGATGGCTTCCAGGTAGTCGCCGTTTTCGTAGATGGCCAGAGCCATGGCCCCCACCGTGGCAATGGCCATGAGGAAGTTTTCGTCCAGGAGCTGTTTATTGCGGATGCCCTTGAGGGCTTTTTTCAGGATGTCCCCGCCGATGACCAGGTAGTCAGCGAGGTAGCACAGCAGGCGCAGCGCCCGCCCGGCCCCGGGGAAGAGGATGCCGTCAAGCCGGTTCCAGAGATCCGCGGGGATACATTGCAGGATAACAAGCAGGCCAGCCGAAATCAGGATTCTGAGCAGGACCTTTTTCTGTTTTTTCGTCATGGAGTTCCCTCCGTTCGAAGATTGGGGTGATTATGTGGTTAACGCGGCAATGCGAAAATTGGAATTTGGCGAGCTGTTTGTTGAAAGGAACGCGGTATCGATGCGGTACACGGCAAGGGCTCCCCTGTGCAAGGGGAGCTGTCAGCGAAGCTGACTGAGGGGTTGTAACGGTGGACTTCCATAGTGATAATCGTCAGAACGGACAGTGTCCTTTGTGGTCCCTTTTTGCCGATTCGTTGTCAGTATGAAAACGTTTTACTGCACAATCCCTCAGTCGCTTCGCGACAGCTCCCTTTACACAAGGGAGCCTTTGGCGTGTCCCATTTCCTACCCATACACCGTTTAACAAACAGCTCCGCAAATTCCCAATTTCTCTATCCGCTGCGTCATGCCGCCACACATTCCGGTATTTACAGGTAGATCTCGCAGTCGTCTTCCACCTTTTTGCAGTTTTTCAGCACCGCTTCCATCACGGACCGGGGATCGGCGCCCTCGGCAAACTCTACAATCATTTTCAGAGCCATAAAGTTTACAGTCGCATTTGCCACACCGGGGGTAGCTTTTGCCGCCGCCTCCATCTTATTCGCGCAGTTGGCGCAGTCCACTTCGATTTTATAGGTCTTTTTCATTCCGGTCCGCTCCTTTGATTCTAAATATTAAACGATTAAATATTCGTTTAATCGTTCTGGGGATATTGTAGTACAGGAAAAGGAATTTGTCAAGAAAAATCTTTCACCGGCATTGGGGGCGTGCGTATTCTCCCGTCATTGCGAGCACCGAATTTCCGGTCATTGCGAGCCAGCGCGCACGCAGGCTCGCAATCTCCATCGATAGAACAATCTGTGCGCAATGACGATGGAGATTCCCACACCAGCTTGAGAACTGGTTCGGAATGACACATATTTTTGAAAGCGGCCTGCTGTACGATTCTTCCTGTTTTTCTCATATCTTATATCTTGTATCTTATATTTCTTACCTTCTGCCGCCTGTTATTCCAGTGCATGCCCCGCCTTTTTGTACATTTTGTTCAAAACGATGAAAAATAATTTTTTATTCCCCAAGTTCCTATTGATTTTTGTGCGTTTTTGCTTTATAATGATTGCAAATATTGCCAGGAGGGCTTGTATGGGAGAACTCATTGCCATCGCCTCCGGCAAGGGCGGGACCGGGAAGACCTCCGTCTGCGCCGGCCTCGCTACCGCACTGGCACACAGCGGCTGCGCCGTCCTTTGTGTGGACTGTGATGTGGGTCTTCGGAACCTTGATATCTCCCTGGGGATAAGCGAGGGCAGCGCGCTCTCTTTTCTGGACGTGTGCCAGGGCAGCTACTGCCTGGACGATATTCCCCGGCACGAGCTTTACCCTACCCTTGCCTTTCTCACCGCGCCCATGAACTGCTCTTCGGACAGGATTGACAGGGATGCTTTCGCCGCTTTTCTTCGTCAGGCGCGGATCCAGTTTGATTACATTTTCCTGGATGCCCCTGCCGGATTGGACGCCGGATTCCAGCTGGTGAGCAGCGCCGCGGAGGAATTCCTTCTTGTCACCGGCCCCGGCCCTGCCGCCATCCGGGACGCTGCCCGGGTTGGGGAGCTCCTGGAGCTTGCCGGGAAGAAGCGGGTCCGGCTTATCGTCAACCGGGTGGAAAAGGATATGCTTTCCGCTCTGCGCATTACCGTGGACGATGTGATGGACGCCGCCGGGCTGCCCCTTGCCGGGATCGTGCCCGAGGACCCCAATATGACCCTGGCCGCCGCTTTTGGGCGTCCGCTGCTTGCTTACCGCCCCCACTGCCCCGCCGCCGCCGCTTTCCGCCGGATGGCAGGCAGACTCCAGGGCTTCCACCGGCCTATCCCCCTGAAATAAAGAACCCATACATAGAATAAAAAGGAAAAAGGAGTGACTGTTGTGAATATTGCTTTTCTGGCTCATGACAAGAAAAAGGAACTGATGGTTCAATTCTGTACCGCGTACAAAAGTGTCCTTATGAAGCATAACCTTTTCGCAACGGCTACCACAGGCCGCCTGATTGCCGACAATACCGGTCTGCCCATTACCCTCCTGCTGTCCCATAAGCAGGGCGGCCACCAGCAGATCAACGCCCGGATCGCCTACAACGAGATCGATCTGGTGCTCCTGTTCACGGACCCCAACACCATCGACCCCTGGGACGACAGCCAGATGATCGAGACCATCCGACATTGCGACAAGAATAATGTGCCCATCGCCACGAACCTTGCCAGCGCGGAATTGTTCATCATGGGTCTGCAGCGGGGTGATCTGGACTGGCGGGAAATGCTCCACACCAAGCCCAGATACTGACCCGGGAAGCTTGCGCCTGTTCGCCGCCCGTGAATTCCCGGGCGGCGTTTTATGTTAACCACTGTGATTTTTTGCAGCAAAAAGACAAATTGGGTATTTGACGGAAGTAGGGGAGGCGTTTCGCCTCCCGCAGCAAGCAGTAAAATCTCCCAAAAGGGTTGGGCGAAGCGGTAAATAGGCTGCTATGCAAAGGGACGGGAAACCCGTCCCCTACGAAGAGAATTGATATCGAGTTCCCTGACAAATTTCCAATTTACCCATGCGTTCAGTCGTTCAGCATGAAAGGAGATAGATTATGGAAATGATCAAACCCCGGACCCTGTCCGGCTTTATGGAGCTGCTGCCGGACAAGCAGCTCCGCTTTGACCGGATGGCCGATGTCATCCGGCGCGCCTATGCCTCCTATGGCTTTACCCCCCTGGACACCCCCGCCATTGAAGACGCCCAGATACTCCTGGCCAAGGGCGGCGGCGATACGGAAAAGCAGATCTACCGCTTCCAGAAAGGGGACAGTGACCTGGCCCTGCGGTTTGACCTGACGGTGCCTCTGGCAAAATACGTGGCTCTGCACTACAGCGAACTGGCGTTTCCGTTCCGCCGGTTCCAGATCAGCAAGGTCTACCGGGGGGAGCGGGCCCAGCGGGGCCGGTTCCGGGAATTCTATCAGGCGGACATTGATGTGATCGGCGACGGCAAGCTGGACATTCTCAACGAGGCGGAGATCCCCGCTGTGATTTACAAGGTGTTCAGCGGTTTCGGCCTGCGGCGGTTTCAGATCCACGTCAACAACCGGAAGATCCTGAACGGGTTTTATGCCATGCTCGGTCTGACGGAGAAGTCCGGCGACATTATGCGCACCGTAGACAAGCTGGACAAGATCGGCCCGGACAAGGTTCGCGCGCTGCTTCTCGATGACTGCGGCCTATTGGATGCTCAGGCGGATGAAATTCTGGCCTTTATCTCCATCCGGGGAAGCAACGCCCAGGTGATCAACGCCCTGGAAAGCTACGCCGGGCGGAACGAAACCTTTGACACGGGCCTGAACGAGCTGAAGGTCGTTACCTCCAATCTGACCGCCTTTGGCATGCCGGAGGAAAACTTCACTGTTGACCTGACCATCGCCCGGGGCCTGGACTATTACACCGGTACCGTGTATGAGACCCTCCTGCTGGATCATCCGGAGCTTGGCTCCGTGTGCTCCGGCGGACGTTATGACAACCTGGCGGGTTACTACATTGACAAGCCCCTGCCCGGCGTGGGGATTTCCATCGGCCTGACTCGGCTTTTCTATGTGCTGGACGAGCAGGGCCTGTTGAATCCTGCCATTCCCGCCGCTCCCGCGGATGCCCTGGTGCTGCCCATGACGCAGGATATGGGTGCGGCAATCGCTTTGGCGGAGGAGCTTCGCAGCGCCGGCCTGCGGGTGCAGCTCTACAGTGAGCAGAAGAAGTTCAAGCAGAAGATGGCCTATGCCAACAAGCTGGGGGTGCCTTTCGCGGTGCTGCTGGGGGAGGACGAGATCGCCCAGGGCAAATGCTCCGTCAAGGAGATGGCCTCCGGCGAGCAGCGGCTCCTGAACCCCGCCGAGGCTGCCGGGTGGATCGGTCAGACCCTGCGCAGGGCTGGGGATCTGCCCATGATTTTGGAAAAGTAAGCAATGAACAGGCTGCCCGCCGGAGAATCCCGGCGGGCAGATTTTTGTTGTCGCGTGTTAAACGTGCCGGTGACACAATGACGATGGGAATTCCAACACCATCGAATTTTTATGTCATTGCAAACCAGTGACCGATGTCACTGGTGTGGCAATCCCCCGGTTCGAGGAACGCGGTCTCGATGACGAAGGGGATCCCCGCACCCGAATTCCCGGTCATTGCGAACCAGTGACCGATGTCACTGGTGTGGCAATCCCCCGGTTAGAAGAACGCGGTCTCGATGACGAAGGGGATTCCCACACCAGTCTGAGGACTGGTTCGGAATGACATGTAATTAGGAACGTTGCCCGCTGTACGCCTTGCCCGGCAAAAGCCCCCCGGACGGAAGGTCCGGGGGGCTAATGTCATTTGGGGGTTGGATCAGAAATCCTCAGGGGTTTTGCTTACGCTTCCTGGGTGTTGTCCTCGGTCTTCTTCTTGCTCAGCAGCATCACGAGGACCTGCACCACAGCGATGATGACCATCAGGAGGGTCCAGCGGTCAACGAGGATCATGGGATTACGCATGTTCTCGGTGAGCAGGAATGCGATCACGGAGAGGATGGCGGGCACCAGGCTTGCCAGTCTCCAGCCGCCGCGCTTCTTGATGTCATTCATCACATTGTTGCCTTCGGCATCCAGGATGGCGTTGCCGTTCTCATCCTCGGCTTCCTCTTCCTTCTTTCCGAAGTAGCCGACCAGCAGCAGGAGGCTCGCCAGGACGGTGAGGATGGAGAGGATCAGGTTGATCAGGGCCCAGGCGGGACCGGCCTGGGGTACGGGCTCGTCGGGGATCTCCTCGGGAGGTGCCAGAGGCACGGTCTCATCGGGGATTTCCTCAGTGGGCTCCTCGGGAGCGGGGGTGATCTCCAGCTGGCCGTCCTCGACCACCACTCTGACCACACGGTAGATGTCGCAGTCGACGGTGAAGTCGGCGGCTTTCAGACCCATGTCGTAGGTGCCGACCTCGGTGCCGGTGACGGAGGCGTCGCCCTTGAACTTCAGGGTGATGCCGTCCATGCCCATGTCACGACCGGTGTTGGCGATGGCGGAAACAACCTGGTAGCCCTCCACAGTGTGGGGATTGCCGTCGAAGGTAACAGTGTCGCTGTTGCCGCGGACGGTGACCGTCACGGTGATGTTGATGGGCACGATGTCCAGGTAGCCATCCTCGACCTTAACCACCACTTTGTAGTAGTTGGGGGATTCAGCGGTGAAGTCGGTTTCCTTCAGGCCCATGTAGTAGCGGCCGACCTCGGTGCCTCTTGCGACAGCCTTATCCTTGTCTTTAATGGTGACGGTGATCAGACGATCCTCGCCGTCATGGATAAAGCCGGTGACTTCCCGCTCCGCGCCGGTCCACCAGTAGGTGTCGCGCAAACCGCTGACGGTGACAACGCCTACCTCGGCCTTGGTAATGCTCAGCTTGCCCTCAGCCTTCTCGATGATGTAGTTGGTTGCCTTGAAGTCCGCACCTGTGGTGTAGGTGATGGTGTTGATCACGGGGGTCTCGGTCACGTTGGTGACGGTGCCGGTGGCCTTGAGGCCGGTGACTTCACCAGCCACGAAGCCGTCGCCGGAGACAGCCACTTTGGGCCGGGTCAGGGCGGTTCCGTCGTAAACCTTGGTCGCGCTCTCGGACTTCAGAACCACACGCCGGGGTGTGATCTTGTAGGTAACGGGTCTGGTGTACAGTCCGTCGCCACTTCCTTCCAAATGGATGAACACGCCCTGGTAGTTGCCGATACCGGTGATGGTTACGGTCACAGTGCCGACGTTGACGGTGTCGTCGCTGTAGGACAGGGTGTAGTCCTTATCCAGCACCAGCGTATTGCCCTCCGCGTCCTTGACTACGGGCAGTCCCTTTTGGCTCTTGCCGTTGTACATGACATCCGCGGGATCTTCCACGGTTATGCCGATGTAGTAGGACTGATCGGGATCAATGTCATCGGGATCGAGGATCGGAGGATCGTTGGGATTGATGCTCTGACGAACGATGGTAAGCGTGCCGTCCACCACAACTACCTTGATGTTGCTGTAGTTGTCAGAGGTAACCACGAAGTTGCTTGCTTCCAGGCCCATGTAGTAGGTGCCTGCATCGGTGCCCTTGGCTTCCGCCTTGCTGCCCTCGGCCAGCTCAACCTTAATGGTCTTGCTGCCCACATCCGTGGTGAAGCCGGTGACGCTCTGCTCAGCCGTGTTGTAAACCTTGGTTGCGCTGTTGCCAGTGATGGTGACGGTTATTTCGCTAGTGATCGGATCGATCTTCAGCCAGCCATCCGTTACCTGCACTTCAATATTGGTATAGTTCTTGGAGGTTGCAGTGAAGTCGCTCGCCTTCAGGCCCATATTGTAGGTATTTGCGTCGGTGCCCTTGGCTACCACGCTGTCCTGCGCAGGTCCTGTCAGGGTAATGCTGCTCTCGTAGGGATCCACAACATAGCCGGAAATGCTCTGCTCATCTCCGTTGTAGGTTACGGTATCGGTGTTGCCCTTTACCGTGATTACATACTTGTCAGAGATAGGATCGATCTTCAGCCAGCCATCCGTTACCTGCACTTCAATATTGGTATAGTTCT
>JAEDNR010000026.1 GCA_016302405.1 Oscillospiraceae bacterium | reverse complement strand
CGCTAGCGCAGGGACACCCCCCTCACAAGTGCGGGGGGCAAGGCGTCTAACCACCTGCGTACCAAAACTCCCCGACAAATTCCAATTTGTCGCACTGCTACGTTACCCGATAAACATTAAAATTACGGCGCTTCCCGTTTGGGAAGCGCCGATGATATGACTCTGACCACTGAAACCGGGCATTCTGGCTGAAACCTGTCAGTTCGCCCCTGGGATTACAGATGCAGAACCCGGTCCTTGATCTCCTGGGTACGGCCCTGGTTCCAGTACTGGGTGCCGATGTAGCCGCAGGTCCGCCGGGCCACGTTCATCTTGTTCTGGTCACGATTGCCGCACTGGGGGCACACCCACACCAGCTTGCCGTCCTCTTCCTGAATCTCGATCTCACCGTCGAAGCCGCAGACCTGGCAGTAATCGGACTTGGTGTTCAGCTCCGCGTACATGATATTATCATAAATGTACTGCATTACCTCCAGCACCGCGTCGATATTCTGCTGCATGTTGGGAACCTCCACATAGCTGATGGCACCGCCGGGGGACAGCTTCTGGAAATCCGCCTCAAAGGACAGCTTGGTAAACGCGTCGATCTGCTCCGCCACATGGACATGGTAGGAGTTGGTGATATAGCTCTTGTCGGTAATGCCGGGGATGATTCCGAAGCGCTTCTGCAGGCACTTGGCAAACTTGTAGGTGGTGGACTCCAGGGGCGTTCCGTACAGAGAGAAGTCAATGTCGCTCTCTGCCTTCCACTTGGCGCAGGCATCGTTCATATGCTGCATGACGCTCAGGGCAAAGGGCTTTGCTTCCTCGTCGGTATGGGACTTGCCGGTCATATACTTGACGCACTCATAAAGGCCGGCGTAACCCAGGGAAATGGTGGAGTAGCCGCCGTAGAGCAGCTTGTCAATGGGCTCACCCTTGGGAAGCCGGGCCAGGGCGCCGTACTGCCACAGGATGGGCGCGGCATCGGACAGCGTGCCTTTCAGCCGCTCATGGCGGCACAGGAGGGCACGATGGCACAGCTCCAGCCGTTCATCAAAAATCTGCCAGAACTTATTCACATCCCGGCCGGAGGACAGCGCCACATCCACCAGATTGATGGTGACCACGCCCTGGTTGAACCGGCCGTAGTACTTGGGCTTGCCCGGCTCGTAGTTGAGGGCCCCGGCCACATTGTCCCAGCCGTTGCCGGACCGGTCAGGGGTCAGGAAGCTGCGGCAGCCCATGCAGGTATACACATCGCCGTTGCCCACAGTCTCGCCCTTGGAGAGCTTGTACTCCCGCATCTTCTTCTCACTGATATAGTCGGGGACCATCCGCTTGGCAGTGCACTCAGCGGCCAGCTTCGTCAGGTACCAGTAGGGAGTTCCCTCCCGGACATTGTCTTCCTCCAGCACATAAATAAGCTTGGGGAAGGCAGGGGTAATCCACACGCCCTTTTCATTCTTTACACCCTCGTAGCGCTGGCGCAGAGTCTCCTCAATAATGAGGGCCAGGTCCTTCTTCTCCTGCTCGTTTCTGGCCTCGTTCAGGTACATGAACACGGTGATAAAAGGCGCCTGTCCGTTGGTGGTCATGAGGGTGACAACCTGGTACTGGATGGTCTGAACGCCCTTGCGGACCTCTTCCAGGAGCCGTTTCTCGGTGACCTGGGAGATCTTTTCCTCGTCGGACTGAACACCCAGGACCTTCATCTCCTCTTCCACCTTTTTGCGGATGGCTTCCCGGCTGATCTGGACAAAGGGCGCCAGATGGGTCAGAGAAATGGACTGTCCGCCGTATTGGTTGGAGGCTACCTGGGCAATAATCTGGGTAGCAATGTTGCAGGCGGTGGAGAAAGAATGGGGCTTTTCGATCAGCGTACCGGAAATGACTGTGCCGTTCTGGAGCATATCATCCAGGTTCACCAGGTCGCAGTTGTGCATATGCTGGGCATAATAGTCAGAGTCGTGGAAATGAATGATGCCCGCCTCATGGGCCTCCACGATCTCCCGGGGCAGCAGGATCCGGCTGGTAATATCCTTGGATACCTCACCGGCCATATAGTCCCGCTGAACCGCGTTGATGGTGGGGTTCTTGTTGGCATTCTCCTGCTTGACTTCCTCGTTGTTGCACTCAATGAGGGTGAGGATGCGGTCATCGGTGGTATTGCTCTGCCGGAGCAGGCTGCGGTTGTAGCGGTAGGTGATATAGACCTTGGCTACCTCATAGGCGCCGTGGGCCATGATGGCCTTTTCCACCAGGTCCTGGATCTCCTCCACGGAGGGGCTGCGGCCCATTTCCTCGCAGGCGGTCTGCACGCTCTGGGAAATACGGTCGATCTGCAGGGGCGTCATACGCACCTTTTCATCCACCGCGTTATTGGCTTTCGTTACAGCCATTACAATTTTATCGATGTCAAAGCTGACCTCGGTACCGTTTCTTTTGATGATCTTCATCACTGAGTCCTCCTCTGCACTGTGCCGTGGTATGTATCCGTGCAGGCTCCATTATACTACATATTGTGGTTTTGTCAAGTAGAAAACACAAAATATGGTAGGAGTCGGAAAAGAGGTCAAAAAGTGCCGCTTTTCAAAGCGCCTGCAAAAACAGAAAGGACGGAAAGAAGTTTGCTTTTTCGCCGCGGCGCAAAAAGAAATCGTTGAAAAATGAGCCTGAATATCGTACAATAAGAAAACAATGTCTTTACATAATTCCGCCCTTTCCCCTATGAAAAATTGAGAGGAGATTTCCAATGACAAAATTTTTCGGCACAATGCCCAACGGCGAACAGGCCAGCCTCTACACAATATCCTGTGGCGGCATCACCGCTTCCATTACAGACTGCGGTGCGGCACTCATGGCACTGACCGTTCCCGATTCCATGGGGAATCTGGATGATGTGGTTCTTGGCTATGACAGTGCGGAGGACTGCCTCAAAGGCTCTGCCTACATTGGCGCCACGGTGGGCCGCAACGCCAACCGGCTCAAAGGCTCGGCCTTTTCTCTGGGTGGGCGGGTATACCCCCTGATCCCCAACGAGGGCAATAACAACCTCCACTCCGGCCCCGATGCCTACCATCTGCGGCTTTGGCGTGTGATATCCCGCAAAGAAGACAGCATATGTTTTCTCCTGCACAGCCCCTCCGGTGACCAGGGCTTCCCCGGCAGCGCGGACATCAGCGTCACCTATCGCCTGGATGCCCGGGGCGGCCTGCACATCACCTACGACGCGGTCTGCGACCAGGACACGGTATTCAACCTGACCAACCACAGTTATTTTAACCTGGCAGGCCATAACCACCCGGAAAAAGCCATGGGCCAGCTTCTTACCCTCCCCGCCCGGTTCTTTACTCCCGCGGACAGGGAAAGCATCCCCACAGGCGAAATGCGGCATGTCAGCGGCACGCCCATGGACTTCCGGATCCCAAAGCCCATCGGCCAGGATATTGCCGCAGACTACGACGCCCTGCATTTCCAGGGCGGTTATGACCACAATTTTGAGGTATTCTGCAACCCCTGCGCCGTACTCCAGGACCCGGAATCCGGCCGGACCATGACCGTTTCCACCGACTGCCCGGGCCTGCAGTTCTACGCCGGCAACTTCCTGTCCGACTGCGGTAAGAACGGCGTCTTTTACGGCAAGCGCAGCGGCGTTGCCCTGGAGACCCAGTTCTATCCCGATGCGCTGCACCACCCCGATTGGGCACAGCCCGTGGTAAAAGCCGGAAACCGCTATCACTCCGAGACCGTATACCGATTCTTCTGGTAAACGGCTTTCTTTTCCGAATTTCCTGTCCCCCGCCCGGTGCACAGTACAGCACCCCCTGCATAAACTGTCTTATAAGCGGATGCTTATGGAACTCTTTATCAGGAGGTATTCCCATGTCTGAGCAATGTCAGGACACCCTGCACTGTGACCCCCAGGAGCTGCGGCAGGCCATGTCCATTCACACCCGAAAGATCACAGACTCCTGCCGGGATAAGGACTGTATCGAAGACCTGCCCGTCTACTTAACCTGCGGCAGCCAGTCTCTTCTGGACAGCTCCGCCGGTACCCGTGTCCGCTGCGCGGAGCTTATCAGCACCTATATCGATGTGGAGCCGGTAGCCTTTGACCGGAACCATTACTGCATCGACATCACCTTCTACTACCGGATCATCGCCGATGCCCTGGTGGGAACCGCCCGGCCCGCTACACTGTACGGCCTGGCATCCTTTACCAAGCGGGCGGTGCTCTGCGGCGAAGACAGCTGCGCCCACATCTACCGCAGCGACACCCGGCTGTGTGCCCCCGACGGGATCACCCGGGCCAGCGCTAACCGCCCTACCGCCGTAGTAGAGGTGCTGGATCCCATGGTCCTCAGCTCCCGGGTCCGGGAGGCCTGCGACTGTCCCGGGAAAGAGGCCGGCTCCATTCAGGTGCCGGATCCCATCCGTCGGATGTTTGATGAGGAACTGACGTTCTGCTCCGACCGGCGGCGGCTCTATGTCACCCTGGGCCAGTTCTCCATCGTCCGTCTGGAACGGGACGCCCAGCTCATTGTTCCCGTGCTGGATTACAGCATCCCCACAAAGGAGTGCTGCGACAATCCCGGCTGCACCGAGGATCCCTGTGAAATGTTCAGCCGGATCCCCTTCCCCTCGGCGCAGTTCACGCCCCGGGGCTGCGACCAGAAAAAGGAGAAATGCGACATCTTTCAAGACAGCAGCGATAACGCCTAAATTTTTCGCCGCCGGGTTCTCCGGCGGCGAATTGTTATACAATTGTATAATGTATATTACGCTCTCGCTACGGAACCGCGAAGCCACTTCCGGCTGCGGAAACGGGCAAGAAAGATCCCGGCACGCACTGTCCACGCGCCCCAGGTGGCAAGCCAGGTTCCCCACAGGCCCAGCCCCGCCGGTATGGCAAGGAGGTAGCCCATTCCGATACTCACCGTCCACATCACCGCCAGAGATACAGCAGACGGGAAAACGGTATCACTGCCGGCCCGGAGCACATTGGGCATAACATTGGAGTAGGACCAGCATATCAGCAGAAACGGGATCGCCGCCACCAGAATTTTTGCCGTCATGGAAGACGCTTCACCGGTCAGCTGGTACGGTGTCAGAAGAACCGGAAGCAGGGGATAAAAAATCAGGCATGCCGCCGTCAGCATAAAAAGCGACATCTGGCAGCACCGCTTTCCATAAAGGTATGCTTCCTCCCGCTTTTCCGCGCCGGCACACCGGCCCACCACTGCCACCGCCACGTTGGAAACCGAAGCGGCAGGAGAATAGAGGAAACCCTGGAGGGCATTTACGATGGCGTTCACCGCCACCGCCGTGGTTCCCAGGCGGATCAGATACATCTGGGATACCAGGCCACCGCAGGAAGCAAAAATCTGCTCCAGGCCAAGGGGTATGCTGACCTTCAGCGTGGCGCTCAGGACCCGCCGATCAAAAGAAAAAATGTCCGACACTTTCAGTTTGATGGGTGCCTTATGAATCAGCAGCGATACCAGCGCCGCTGCCGCGCCAATGACCCGGGCGAGCATCAGCGCCCGGACACTGCCCCGAATGTCCTGGTGCAGAATGTTCAGAAACAGAAAACTGAATACCAGATAGGCAACGTTGATCACCACACTGAGGTGCAGACACTTTTTTGCCTCCCCCAGCCCCCGGAGGATACTGAACGCGGCGGTATACAAAGTAAATACAATAACCGTCCACACACAGCCGGCCAGATAGACCACAGCTTTTTCCATGACCAAGGAATCCGCATCCCGGTACAGCATTGCCAGGATCTGCCGGGGAAACAGAAGGAACGGCATGCAGGCAGCAACTCCCACCGACACCGTCAGCCAGAGGACGCCGCCGATGCACCGGCGAAGCCTGGTTTCGTCCCCCGCTCCCCGGTATTGGGCAACCACCACCGTACCTCCGGCGGCAATGCCGCTGAACATACAGGTAATGAGATTGATGATGGGCCCCACCAGAGACACAGCCGCAACGGAGCTTTCCCCATTCTCGCTGATAAGAGCGGTGATCAGCACACCGATAAACGTAATAGACATGGAGTCCAGCACGCTGGGAAAGGTCAGATTCAGAATCTGACGCCAGGTAAAGGTAGAACTGTCCAGAGTCTTTGCCAGAAAGCTCTGGATCGCGGTTTTCGGTTTCATAAGCGCCCCCAAAAACACTTCCGAGATCACTCCGCAGAGCATGCACAGTTTAGCACCGGTATTGGGAAAAAACAAGCCCATTTTCCCACAAATTTCCCTTGGCTCTGCACATAATTTCTGGTTGTTTTTTCAGCGCAGAAAGGGGTTGCCCTGCCAGTCCAGAGCAACCCCTTTCAATATTTTAAATCTCCCCGCAGGATCTTCCCGATAGGGCCTCACAGTCCGCCGCGATATAGTAGTGCCTGAAATCCGGATCCCCGTAATAGACCCGGACCTGTTTGCCCCGCAGCTGGGGACCGCCGACGATCCGCAGGCTGGGACTGCGGAAAAAGTGCTCCCGCCCCCTGCCGTCCACATACCGGACCAGCAGCACAATGGGATGCCTGCCGCAGACCTCAATGGAACGGTTCACCCGCCAGTCTGCGATGGTTCCCCAGACATACCTGCCGGACGCGATCAGCTGTTCCGCGTTCTTCCGTTTCCTGTATTCCACACCCAAAAAGATGATGCCAAGAATCAGAAATATCAGGCCGAGCCCGCCGAAGATCACGCAGAAAAGCAGGCCCTCCTCCAAAGTCAGGGCCAGCACGATTCCCAGTACCACAAACAGCGCCCCCAGGACAGAATACACCAGACCAATGATCCACAGGGCGCTGATGCTCCCCTTTGGTAAATCAGCCATTGCGCATGATCCGCCGCCGGGCGATATTGATGGGCCCCTCCTGCATATGGTTGATCCAGGCCAGGCTCTTGCCGCAGCCGTAAGCCGTGCAGGAATCCGGATCATCCGCCAGAATGCAGGGGATTCCGGTGCGCTCAATGAGCAGCTCGGCAAAGCCCCAAAGCTGGCTGCAGCCGCCGGTGAGGGTGATGCCGTTCTCGGACACGTCGCTGACAAGCTCGGGACTGGTCTGCTCCAGAACCGACAGGACCTCGTCCGCAATCATCCGGGCAGGACGGCGCAGAACCTCATAAATCTCCGTGGAGGTCAGCGTCACCATCTTGGGCATGCCGGTTTTGGCGTCACGCCCCTTGACATTCATACTCAGTTCCTCGTGACGGGGGTAGACCTGTCCGATCTGGATCTTCACATCCTCCGCCGTCACCTGGCCGATGACCACGCCGTGCTGACGGCGGACATAGCGCCCGATGGCCTCGTCAAAGGAATCGCCGGCAACTTTCAGGGAGGAAGAAACGGCGACCCCGTTCATGCTCAGCACCGCGATGTCCGTGGTGCCGCCGCCAATATCCACAACCATGTGGCCGCTGGGGTCCTTAATATCCAGCCCCGCGCCCAGACCGGCGGCCAGGGGCTCCTCGATCAGGAATACACGGCGGGCACCGGCCTCGATGGCCGCGTTGATAACGGACCGCTCCTCCACCTCGGTAACGCCGCTGGGGACGCTGATGACCACTCTGGGCTTGGGGGTAAAGACGGAGGCCTTGGTGGCGGTCTTGAACATTTCCTGGAGCATCCGCACCGTCATTTCATGATCGGAGATAATGCCCTCCCGCAGTGGGTGCATGGCAACCACGTTGCCGGGAGTCCGGTTCAGCATGTTCCGGGCAGCCGCGCCCACCTGCAGGATCTTTCCGGTATTCCGGTCCACGGCAACCACGCAGGGTTCCCGGACAACCAAGCCCTTTCCGTCGGCATAGATCAGCACATTGGAGGTTCCCAGGTCCACACCCAGGTCATTGGAAAACAGTAACATATTGATTCACCTACTTGGTAAGATTGTGTACAAAAACTATCGCCGCAGAGCAGCAGCAATGGTCACGATATGTACCTCCCCGGCACCCATCTGCCTGAGGATTCTCCCGCACTCCGAGGCGGTGGCGCCGGTGGTATAGATGTCATCCAGCAGAACCACCCGCTTGCCTGCCAGATCCATATTTTCATAGGGTGCGTAAGCTCCGGCAACATTGGCCCGGCGGGCTTCCGGCGTTGCCTGTCTGAATTGGGGGCGGGTATTGCGGATCTTCTTCAGGAGCCTGACCGGCGGGAAGCGAAGCTCCCTGCCCACCGCCCTTGCCAGAAGCTCCGCCTGATCGTAGCCCCGGCGCATCCGACGCAGCGTACTCACCGGAACCCAGGTCAGATAATCAAACCCCTCGGGAAAGCTCTCCTCCAGACGCATCGCAACCATTCTTCCGTACCCGGCGGAAAGATGGGCAGCCCTGCAGAACTTAAACCGGTGGATGCTCCTGCGCACGTCATCCTCATAGTACCAGACAGAGGTAAAACTGTCAAGGAACCGCAGGTTAAGAATTCCTTTTGGGGCGGGCTTTGCCCGGCTGTAAGGGTAGCAGGGAGCATTTATCCGGCATTTGCCGCAAAGGTCCGTTTCCTGTTTCCCCAGAACCCGTCCGCAGAGAATGCATTTGGAAGGATACAGCACTTCTCCCAGCCACGACAGAACCATCATAAGCATTTCCCCTGAAGGCGAAGCTTCAGCCCGGTGTAGCGCCGGTTTTTCCTGGCGTTCTCCGTCATAGCCTGGACGGTTTCCTCTCTGCCTACAATAATCAGCAGCTCCCTTGCCCGGGTAATGGCGGTATACAGAACGCTCCGGGACAGCAGGTACGGCGACCCATTCCAGGCAACGAGGATCACCGCCCGGTACTCGCTGCCCTGGCTCTTGTGTACCGTGACGGCATAGGCCAGTTCCAGCTCTCCAAGCTGGGAAAAGTCATACTCAGCCTGCCGGTCATCAAAGACAACGGTCATGGTCTCAGCGCCGGGATCGATGGATGCAACCGTACCCACATCCCCGTTGAAGATCCCCGCGCCAACGGCGCTTCCGTCCGTCTTTTGCCACATTATATCATAATTGTTCCGAATTTGCATCACCCGATCGCCCTCCCGGAAAGAAAAATCTCCGAATTGGCGTTCTTTTTTTTCCGGTGACGGAGGATTCAGCGCCGCCTGCAGCATCTGATTCAGGCTGCAGGTTCCCACGCTCCCTTTCCGGGTGGGGGAAAGCACCTGAATCTGCTCCGGCGGGATGCCCATATTCTTGGGAAGCCGGGTGGTGCACAGGTCCCGCACCGTCTGAATGAGCGTCTGCTCCGACTGCCGCCGGAGGAAGAAGAAATCGCTTTGGGTATTCCGAAGCTCCGGCATCTGCCCAAGGTTTACCCGGTGGGCATTCATTACAATAAGGCTCTGCTGCGCCTGACGAAAAATCTCTGTCAGCCGTACTGCGGGAAGCACCCCGCTGCGCAGCATGTCACTGAAAGGAAAACCGGGCCCCACCGGCGGCAGCTGGTCCGGATCTCCCACCAGAATCAGCCGTTTCCCCTGGGGCACCGCCCGCAGAAGACTTCCCAGAAGCAGCACATCCACCATGGACATCTCGTCCACGATCACCGCGTCGGCTTTCAGCGGGTTATCTTCATCCCTGGCAAAGACCATTTTCCCGGTGGCAGGGTCGATTCCCGCTTCCAAAAGCCTGTGGATGGTGGAGGCATCCTCCCCGGTGACCTCGGTAAGCCGTTTGGCTGCCCGGCCTGTGGGAGCCGCCAGCACATATTTCAGGCCCAAATTCGCAAATAAGGACAGAATGCCTTTCAGAATGGTGGTTTTGCCGGTGCCCGGGCCGCCGGTGACCAGAAGAAGTCCCTGTTCCGCCGCGGCACGGATGGCGTGCTTCTGTTCGGCGGAATAGGCGATTCCGCTTTCCGCCGCAGCGGTTTCGATCATTCGGTCCAGCCTGGGCGGAAGAGGAAAGCGAAGCGCAGCGGCGGCCGTCAGGGACCGGCAGCAGAAGGTTTCCGCCTCATAAAGCTCCGGCAGGTAAGCAACCGTAATGTCCGTAAGGGTATCCGTCATCAGCTTGTCCGCTTCCCGGAGCCGTCCCATGCCGGCACGGATGGTCTCCTCCTCCACAGAAAGAAGCTGGGCTGCCGCGGCGGCCAGCTTGTTTTCCGGCAGGAAGCTGTGTCCAGCGGAAAGATTGTAGGTCAGCTCAAAGAGGATGCCTGCCTCCACCCGCCGGGGATCGTCCGCCGCTACACCAAGCTCGATGGCAAACCGATCCACCGCGCCGAAGGGCGCGTCCAGGCCGTCATCCATCAATAGATATGGATCCTCGTACAAAAGCTCTGTGGCACTGTCGCCGTAGAGCTTGTACGTCCGCACCGCCAGCTCCGCCGGCAGGCCATGGAGGGCAAAAAACTCCATGAGCTGGCGCATGCCCGTCTGAAGCCGGAATTCCTCGCCGATGAGCTTCGCCCGCTCGGCGGAAATGCCGGAAACCTGGGCAAGGCGGCCCGGCTCCCGCTCCATGATCCGCAGGGTGTCCTCTCCGAAGGCTTCCACGATCCTGGCCGCCATCCGGGGACCGATCCCTTTGATGACCCGGCTGGAAAGATAGCTGAGAATCTCCATGCTGGTCTGGGGCATGAGCCGCTCCAGAAACTCCGCCTCAAACTGGCGGCCATAGCTGGCGTGATTGCCCCATTTTCCCGTAACCACCAGCCGTTCCCCCACGGCGGGCAGCGGGATGGTGCCGACCACGGTCACATTCTGGCCGCCCCCCACCGCCAGGCGGAGAACGGCATAGCCATTTTCATAATTTTGATAGACCACCGCCGACACGGTGCCTTGAAGGATCTCCATCTCCTGCTGCGCCAAATTCTTCCGCTCCTAACTTAATCCGCCGGAAAATTTCCTCCGGCGTTACAGTTTCCACACCGGAAAGCATTACGCCTTCCCCCGGATTTTTCTCATCGGTAAGCAGCACGAGCCGCCCCCGAAACAGGCCCAGTTCCCGCAGAAGCCGCAGACGCCGGGCAAGCAGGGCCGCCCCGGCAGGGTCTCCCAGACAGATAACCGTCCCCCGTCCGCCGCTGAGCAGCCACCCGAACACCGTCCACAGCACGCAAAATATCCCAAACGATGCCAGCGCGCCGATCCATACCTCCACAAGGCATCCCCCCGGGATCAGGATATGCGCGGGGCGCTTTCCATGAGCCTGTACCATTCCCGGATATTTTACTACACTTTTCCAAGAAAAGAAAGACCTTTTTCGCTTTTTCCGGCAAACACACCTTTGTCACGGATGACATGATTTATTTACCGATTTTTCACAAAAGCCGCTTGCATCTTGGCAGCTTTGCGGGTATAATAAAAAAGATTATTTTGGAACCGGGCCCAGGCTTCCTTTCAGCGCCGTGTTTCCAGTTAAGCAGGAGGGACAGCGGAATGAAAGATCTGAATCTGCTGGTCTTTCTGACCCAGCTTGGATTCACCGTCGCCTTTCCCCTCGCCGGCTTTGTGCTGCTGGCGATCTGGCTGCGGGATAGATTTGGCTGGGGAAGCTGGGTGATCTGGGCCGGACTGGCACTGGGCCTCATCTGTGCTGTCACGGGCTTCCGGGACGCGCTGAAAACCATGGACCGCCTGTCCCGGGAGCAAAAGAAGCAGGACCCGCCTGTATCCTTTAACGAGCACAACTGACCCCACCCGTTTTCAGGAGGTTTTCTATGACCCCATTCAAAACTGCCCTGCGCGCAACCGCTCCCATCGCCCTGGGGGTTGCGGCCCTCACCGGGCTGATGTTGGTAATTTATGCCCTGGCGGGCTTCTTCCGGCTGCCGGTTCTGTGGGGAGCCATCGCCGGCACGGTGCTGGCGCTGGGGAATTTCTTCCTCATGGCCCTGTCCGCCGGAGCCGCCGCGGATAAAGCCGGAAGTCAGGATGTCAAGGGCGGACAGACCGTGATGCAGCTATCCTACATTTTCCGGCTTGTCATTCTCTTTGGCTTGCTGGTGGTGTGTGTCAAGCTCCTGGGCTTTGACCCGCTGGCCTGTGTCCTGCCTGTGGTCTTCGTCCGGCCCGTGATCACCATATATGAGCTATTCCGAAAGAAAGGTGAGAAAACCCCATGAATGTAAGTGTTACAGGGCCTTTTATCTATTTCACCATTCCCATATTCGGCGGGATCAACGTCACCCAGACCATGCTGTCTTCCGCAGTGGTGACGCTGCTGCTGTGCGTCTGTTTTGTTCAGCTGGGTAAGGGACTGCGCAAGCGGCCTACCGGACGCCAGGTGCTGGTGGAAAAGGGCATCACCATGCTCTACAATATGACCATTCAGTCTATGGGGGAGCACAACGCCTACTGGTTTCCTTTTATCTGCACCCTGTTTCTGAGCAGCATCTGCGGCAGCCTGATCGGCATGACCGGCTTCCTCCGGTCCACCACCGCCGATGTGAGCACCACCCTGACCTGGGCCCTGATGGTCACTGCCGTGATCTGGTACAATAATATCTCCCGCAACGGCTTTGCCGGCTGGCTGAAGGGCTTCACCGAGCCCATCGTGGTCATGACCCCCATGAATATCATTTCCGAAATTGCCCAGCCCATCAGCATGGCCTTCCGTCACTTCGGCAATGTGGCAGGCGGCGGCGTCATCACCACCATTCTCTACAGCGCCCTGTCCCTGGTATCTGCCATCGTTCTCAATCTGATCGCGTCCAGCGGTGTGGCCATATCCATCGTGCTGCTGGTTCTTGCCCTGGGTCTCATTCTCTGGGGCAGAAAGACCGGGAAAAAGGCGCCCTTGATTTTCGGGATTATCAGCGGAGCGCTGGGTTTCTTCGGCCTGCTCCAGGCACTGGGAATCCTCTCCGGTGTCCCCATCCTGTCTCTGGGCATCCCCGCTGTCCTGTCGCTGTATTTTGACCTGTTCTCAGGTTTTGTCCAGGCACTGGTCTTTACCCTGCTTTCCATGATCTATATTTCCGCCGCCTGTCCCCCGGAGGAAACTGCCGGCGAGGCTTAAGCCGGAAACCATCACTGTGTTATCCATAAAAATAAAGATATAAACCAAAACATCATCTAGGAGGAACTTTTATGGAACTCGCTTCTGCAATCGCAATCGCCGGTAAGGCTATCGGCGCAGGTATCTGCATGGGCATCGGCGCTATCGGCCCTGGTATTGGTGAAGGCACCGCTGTTGCCCACGCTCTGGACGGCATGGCCCGGCAGCCTGAGGCAACCGGCACCCTGCGTACCAACATGATCCTTGGCTGCGCCATCGCCGAAACCACCGGTATCTACTCCCTTATCATCGCTTTCCTGATTCTGTTCGCCCTGTAATTCCTTTTCGGATCCTGCCACGAAAGGAGGAATGGGCAAATGGATCAATTCGAAGCCTTTCTGGGTGTCAATCCCTGGACGGCTCTGTTTACCCTGCTGAACTTCCTGTTGGTGCTGTATGTGGGCAAGCGGTATCTTTATGGTCCGGTGATGAAAATGATCCAGGATCGTCAGAAAGAAATCGATGACATGTACGCCAAGGCGGACGAAGCCAAGTCGGACGCCGCCAAGCTCCGGGATACCTATCAGCAGCAGCTTTCCCAGGCCCAGTCGGAGTCCGACCGGATCGTCAGGGAAGCAACCCTCCGGGCTCAGAACCGGGAGGAGGAAATTCTGCGCAAAGCCAGCGCCGAAGCCGACGCCATCCGGGACAAGGCCATTGCGGACATTGCCCAGGAGAAGAAAAAGGCTGTCAACGACGCGAAAAACGAAATTTCCGGTCTGGCTATGGCCATCGCCGGGAAGGTTGTGGAGCGGGAACTGACGGATGATGATCAGTCTGCCCTCATTGACCGCTTCATTCAGGACCTGGGGGACCCGTCATGACCGGCCCGGGCAGTGTTTACGGCCAGGCCCTTTATGACCTGGCTGCCGAGGAAAACCTGACCGCTCCCATTCTGGAGCAGATGCGTGCCCTGGCGGACAGCTTCCGGGCAGAACCGGACTTTATCCGTCTGCTAAGCTCCCCTACCCTCAGCAAGGAGGAGCGGTGCGGGATTCTGGACGACAGCTTCCGGGGCCATATACACATCTATCTTCTGAACTTTCTGAAGCTTCTGACTGAGCGGGGCTATATGCGCGCCTTTAACGAGTGCTTCAGAACGTTCACCGAAAACTACTATGCGGACAACAACATGTTGGAGGTTACCGCCGTCACCGCCGTACCGCTGACGGAAAAGCAGCGTCTGGCACTCACGGACAAGCTTACCGCCATCACCGGCAAGACCATCCTGCTGCAAAGCCGGGTGGATCCTGCCTGCCTGGGCGGCATGCGGCTGGACTATGACGGACAGCGGCTGGACGACACGGTGTCCCACCGGCTGGATTCCATCCGGGATCTGCTGAAAAACACCGTACTCTGACAAGAAAGCAGGGACTGTATGGAACTGAGACCTGAAGAAATTACAAAAATTATTCGCAACCAGATCAAAAACTACGAAAACCGCATGGAGGTCAGCCAGACCGGTGTGGTCATTCTGGTGGGCGACGGCATTGCCAGAGCCTCCGGACTGGACCAGTGCATGGCAGGCGAATTGGTGGAATTCCCCGACGGCTCCTATGGCATGGCCCAGAATCTGGAGGAGGAGACTGTCTCCATCGTTATTCTCGGCTCCGATCAGGGGATCAAGGAGGGTGACACCGTCAAGCGTACCGGAAAGGTCGTCTCCGTTCCCGTGGGAAAGAATCTCATTGGACGGGTCGTGAACGCTCTTGGCGAGCCCATTGACGGCAAGGGCACCATTGAAGCGGAAGCTTTCCGCCCCATAGAAAGCCCCGCCCCTGGCATTATTGAGCGGAAGCATGTGAGCGTTCCCCTGCAGACCGGTATCAAGGCTATTGACTCCATGATTCCCATTGGCCGGGGTCAGCGTGAGCTGATCATCGGCGACCGCCAGACCGGCAAGACCACCATCGCTACGGACACCATCCTGAACCAGAAGGGCAAGGATGTAATCTGCATTTACGTTGCCATCGGCCAGAAGCGGTCCACCGTTGCCCAGGTGGTGGAGAACCTCACCGAGGGCGGCGCTATGGACTATACCATTGTGGTATCTGCCACCGCTTCGGAGCTGGCTCCCATGCAGTATATCGCCCCCTACGCAGGCTGCACCATGGGCGAATACTTCATGCACCAGGGCAAGGATGTGCTGGTCGTCTATGACGACCTGAGTAAGCACGCCGTGGCATACCGTGCCATATCCCTGCTGATCCGCCGTCCCCCCGGACGGGAAGCTTACCCCGGCGACGTCTTCTACCTCCACTCCCGTCTGCTGGAGCGGGCGGCGCAGCTTTCTCCCGAGCTGGGAGGCGGCAGCCTCACCGCTCTGCCCATCATCGAGACCCAGGCAGGCGACGTGTCCGCCTACATTCCCACCAACGTTATTTCCATCACCGACGGCCAGATCTTCCTGGAGACGGAGCTGTTCAATTCCGGCATCATGCCCGCCGTGAACCCCGGTATCTCCGTATCCCGTGTGGGCGGCGACGCCCAGATCAAGGCCATGAAGCAGGTTGCCGGTTCTTTGAAGCTTCTCTACTCCCAGTACCGGGAGCTGCAGAGCTTTGCCCAGTTCGGTTCCGACCTGGACGCGGACACCAAGGCACGGCTTGCTTTGGGTGAGCGGATCGTGGCGGTTCTGAAGCAGAAAAACGGTACTCCTAAGGAAGTCGCCCAGCAGGTCTGCATTCTCTATGCTGTCACCCACGGCTACCTGACCCGGATCGATGTGGGAAGCGTGCCGGAGTTTGAAAAGCAACTGGAAGCGCACATGGATCTGCGGTATCCCCAGGTGCTGGAAACCATCCGCACCACCGGGAAACTGGATACGGATACCGAGCGGACGCTGCAAAAGGCCCTGGAGGAGCTGGAAGCCCAGTTCTGCCCGGCGTAAGGAGGGATCGAAATGGCCGGTGTTTCCACAAAGGAAATCAAAAACCGGATTCGAAGCATGGAGAGCACAAAGCAGATCACCAAGGCTATGGAAATGGTGGCCGCCTCCAAGCTTCGCCGCGCCCAGGCGCAGGTCCTGAATTCCCGCCCTTATTTTGAGATCCTGTACAAAACCATTCAGAATATTACCGCCACCAACCGGGAGCTCAGCTCCCCTTACCTGCTGCCCCAGCCGGAGGGCACGGTGCTGTGCATCGTAATTGCCGGTGACAGAGGGCTTGCGGGCGGCTACAACAGCAATGTCCTGAAGCTTTCCCTGGAGCAGCTGGAAGGGAAAGATGCCCAGGTGCTGCCCATCGGCAAAAAAGCTGTGGAATTCTTCCGCACCCGGAAGATTCCCGCTTTCACGGAAAGCTATGCGGACGCGTCGGATGTTTCCATCGGAGACTGCTTCTCCATTTCCAAGCAGGTATGCAAAGCGTTTCTCTCCGGGAAGATCCGCAGCGTCTATGTGGCATATACGAATTTTGAATCCATGCTTTCCCAGTCCCCCGCCCTTATGCAGCTGCTTCCCCTGACGGCGCAGCCGGATCCGGAGGCCCATACCCCCGCCGGTATCGAATACGAGCCCAGCTCCGAAGAGGTCTTTCAGGCCATTATTCCGGAGTACCTGGGCGGCGTTCTTTACGGCGCTCTGTGCGAAAGCCGGGCCTCGGAGCAGGCCGCCCGCCGTACCGCCATGGATAACGCCACCCAGAATGCCGAGGAAATGATCTCCGATCTCAGTCTCAAGTTCAACCGGGCCCGGCAGGCAGCGATTACCCAGGAAATCACGGAGATCGTCGCGGGTTCCTGATATTTCCCTTTTCCGTTAATGACCGATACCAATCACAAGGAGTTGAATCCTATGGCTAATCACAAGGGAACAGTGATCCAGATCATGGGTCCTGTTCTTGATATTCGATTCCCCGACAATCAGCTTCCCGCGCTGCTCAGTGCCATTCACATTCCCTGCGGTGACCGGATGATCACCGCGGAAGTGGCGCAGCACATCGGCGACAATGTGGTACGCTGCATTGCCATGTCCTCCACCGACGGCCTGCAGCGGGGTGTGGAAGCGACGGGCACCGGCTCCCCCATCACCGTCCCTGTAGGCGAGGAATGCCTGGGCCGAGTCTTTAATCTGCTGGGCGAGCCCATTGACAATAAGCCCGCGCCGGAAAACCAGGAGCGGTGGCCCATCCACCGCCCGGCACCTGCCTACGAAGAACAGCAGCCCGCTACCGAGATCCTGGAAACCGGCATCAAGGTCATTGACCTGATCTGCCCCTACGCCAAGGGCGGCAAGATCGGCCTGTTCGGCGGCGCCGGTGTTGGCAAGACCGTTCTCATTCAGGAGCTGATCTATAATATTGCCACCGCCCACAACGGCTACTCCGTGTTCACTGGCGTTGGCGAGCGGACCCGTGAGGGCAACGACCTGTACAACGAAATGACCGAGTCCGGCGTTATCAGCAAAACCGCCATGGTCTTCGGCCAGATGAACGAACCCCCCGGAGCACGTATGCGGGTGGGCCTGTCGGGCCTTACCATGGCAGAGTACTTCCGGGATGTGAAGCACCAGGACGTGCTGCTGTTCATTGACAACATATTCCGCTTTACCCAGGCCGGTTCCGAGGTTTCCGCCCTGCTTGGCCGTATGCCCTCCGCCGTGGGCTATCAGCCAACCCTGGCAACGGAAATGGGCGCCCTGCAGGAGCGAATCACCTCCACCCGGGACGGTTCCATCACCTCCGTGCAGGCGGTCTATGTCCCCGCCGATGACCTGACCGACCCTGCCCCTGCTACCACCTTTGCCCATCTGGATGCCACCACGGTTCTGGACCGGGGCATCGCAAGCCTGGGTATCTACCCCGCCGTGGATCCCCTGGACTCCACCTCCCGGATCCTGTCCCCCGAGATTCTGGGCCGGGAGCACTATGAGGTTGCCCGGGCAGTGCAGAGCATCCTCCAGCGCTACAAAGAGCTGCAGGATATTATCGCCATCATGGGCATGGACGAGCTGAGCGAAGAGGACAAGCTGACGGTGAACCGTGCCCGGAAGGTCCAGCGGTTCCTGTCCCAGCCCTTCCATGTGGCCGAGCAGTTCACGGGTTATCAGGGTAAGTACGTTCCCCTGAAGGATACCATCCGCAGCTTTAAGGAGATCATCGAGGGCAAGCACGACGACATTCCCGAATCCTTCTTCCTGTTCGCCGGTTCCATCGACGAGGTGGTGGCGAAGTACCGGGGCGGTGAAGCGAAATGACCCCTTTCCCTCTGAAAATCGTGACCCCCGATGGGCTGCTGTTTGACGGCGAAGCGGAGGAAATTCTTGTGAGAACCACCTCAGGTGACGCCGCAATTCTGGCGGGCCACATCAACTATGTGGCGCCCCTTGGTATGGGCCGGGCCGTTGTGATTTCCGGCGGAAACCGCCGCACCGCTGCCTGCATCGGCGGCATGCTCAGCGTTGTGGATGGTGCCGTTACCCTGGTTCCCACCACCTTTGAGTGGGCGGAGTCCATTGACCTGTCCCGGGCTGAGGCCTCCTTACAGCGGGCGGACAAGGTTCTCCACGATAAGGCATCTTCGGACACCGACCTGCGTCTGGCGGAAGCAAGGCTCCGCCGTGCTCTGGTGCGCAAGAGCGTTGCCAGCAATCTATAATAAAATAGGGCTGTAAACTCCGCATCGTCTCACACTGTGACGGGCACGTTTACAGCCCTTTTTCAGGAATTTTTTCACAAATTTTTTCTTTTCCTCTTGTAAATTCCGCTGAATTGGCGTATACTTACCTATATTTCCTTAAGAGAGAGGATCAAGATTATGGAACTGATTTCTGTCAGAGACCTGTTTAAGCACACGGCGGACTACGCCGGGAAGACCGTCACCGTCGGCGGCTGGGTGCGCTCCATCCGGGCCAGCAAGCAGTTTGGCTTTATCGTGCTGAATGACGGTACTTATTTCACCCCCGTACAGGTGGTTTACCACGACACCATGGACAATTTCCAGCAGATCTCCAAGACCAATGTGGGCGCTGCCCTCATCGTCACCGGCGAGCTGGTGCTCACCCCCGACGCAAAGCAGCCCTTTGAGATTCAGGCGGATACCGTTACCGTGGAGGGTCCCTCCACCGGCGACTATCCCCTGCAGAAGAAGCGCCACTCCATGGAGTTCCTGCGGACCATGCCCCATCTGCGTCCCCGGACCAACACGTTCCAGGCGGTCTTCCGTGTCCGCAGCCTCATCGCTTATGCCATCCACCAGTTTTTCCAGGAGCGGGACTTCGTCTATGTCCACACGCCCCTGATCACCGGTTCCGACTGTGAGGGCGCGGGCGAAATGTTCCAGGTTACTACCATGGATTTGAACAACATCCCCAGAACGGAAGACGGCAAGGTAGACTTTGCCCAGGACTTCTTTGGCAAGCCCACGAACCTGACCGTTTCCGGCCAGCTCAACGGTGAAACCTTTGCCATGGCATTCCGGAACATTTACACCTTTGGCCCCACGTTCCGGGCGGAGAACTCCAACACCACCCGTCACGCCGCCGAGTTCTGGATGATCGAGCCGGAAATCGCCTTTGCCGATCTGAGCGATGATATGCGTCTTGCCGAGGACATGATTAAGTTTATCATCGCCTTTGTTCTGGAGCGGGCCCCGGAGGAAATGAACTTCTTTAATTCCTTTGTGGATAAGGGCCTGCTGGACCGGCTGAACCACGTTCTTTCTTCCGACTTTGGGCACATCACCTACACCGATGCCATTGCCCTGCTGGAAAAGCACAACGACCAGTTCGAGTATCCTGTCCACTGGGGCAGCGACCTGCAGACCGAGCATGAGCGCTACCTGACCGAGGTCATCTTCCAGAAGCCGGTGTTTGTCACCGACTATCCCAAGGAGATCAAGGCTTTCTATATGAAGCTGAATCCCGACGGAAAGACCGTGGCCGCCATGGACTGCCTGGTTCCCGGCATTGGTGAGATCATCGGCGGCTCCCAGCGTGAGGACAACTACGATCTGCTGAAAAGCCGGATCGAGGAGCTGGGGATGCGGGCTGAGGACTACGACTTCTATATGGATCTGCGCAAGTACGGCTCTGCCCGTCACGCCGGCTTCGGCCTGGGCTTCGAGCGCTGCGTCATGTATCTCACCGGCATGAGCAACATCCGGGACGTGCTTCCCTTCCCCCGTACCGTGGGCAACTGTGAGATCTAACCTTATAAAAACAGCGGACCGTAGCCCGGTCCGCTGTTTTTATAGGAATGAAAGTACTTGTTCTTTTATTTCTTCGGCCGCTTGCGGCAGAGGTATTCGTCCAGCTTCTGCTTCATGTTCTCAGGGATTTCCCTAGCCACCGGGCAGAAAGCGGCGTTGGCCATCCGGTCCGAAAAAGCGATCAGAAAGTCAATATCCTCCGCCATCTGCTCCCCGCTCATAACCGCCAGGGTGTCGTAGCTGTTATGTATGGTCGCTGTGTTGTGGGGCGCAATCCGGGCAAAGGATACCGCGGGAACGCCGTGGTCGGCAAAGGGCGTGGAATCGCTGGAATAGACATCCTGCCTGCCCTCAATTCCCATACCCTGCTCAGCGGCAAAGTAATCCAAATAATGGCAGAGCTTTTCCTCCGTGGTGGCGCAGTAGATGAACTTGCCCATAATGCAGCCGATCATATCCAGGTTGATGTTCAGAACCATGTCCTTCAGTTCTTCATCGTGGGCCTCGCAGTAGGCCTTGGAGCCGAGCAGACCCCGTTCCTCACTGCCGCACCAGACAAACCGCAGACCGTAGCTGTGGGGATGGGTGGTGAAATACTCCGCGATTCCCAGAAGACCCACGGAGCCGGACATGTTGTCGTAGGCACCCTGGGAAAGGGAGGTGGAGTCATAGTGGGCGGTAAAGACAATGTACTCTTTCCTCTGCCCGGGCATATCCAGCACAACGTTGTGGCTTTCGCCCTGGTACTCCCGCTGCTGCAGTGTAATCTTCGCTGTCTTCGCTCCCCGATTCACAAGGGCGATGGCAGCCTTGGCATTGATATTCACACCGGGGATCTTGTTGCCCTTGTGAACGTAGCTCCGCAGCTCCCGCTGGTCGATATCAAAATCCTCATAATTGGCGTTGCCGTCGTAGGTAATGAAGCCCACCGCGCCGTTTTCCAGCAGATCCTGGTAGAGCCAATAGCCCATATAGCCGTCTACCAGAACGATCTTGCCCCGGCACTGGCTGAGGGACCAGGGATCCCGGGCCCGCAGGTAATAGAGGGGCGCTTCCACCGTGCCGCTGCCCGCGTTCCGGTAGCCCTTGCAGGTGACAGCTTCCCCGTCCACCCACAGTCCGTCCGCTTCCATATCCGCCATATCCACGCTGAATGCTTCCAGACTTGCTTCCAGGCCCATATCGGCCACCCGCTGCCGGAGATATTCCGCGGTCTTCAGTTCCTCCTGAGTTCCGCCCATACGGACATAGGCTGTGTCATGGAAAATCTGCATAATCTGATCCGATGTCATGATTTTTCCTCCTGTATTTCTGTTTTCGTCCTCTAATCATACTCCTTTTCGCCTGAAAAAGCAACCGGAAATGACTCAACCCCAGATAGAATTCCCGATTCAAGCACCGCTTGATTGACGAACACGCCCTGTGTGTGGTATTCTGATGGCACACGACAGGACCTGCCCGTAAAACTGAAAGGAAGAATTACAAAATGTTTGACATGAACCGTATCGGAAAAGCCATCCGCACCGCGCGGATCGGAAAGAACATGACCCAAATGGACCTGGCGGATCAGATGGGTGTCAGCTACCAGGCGGTAAGCAACTGGGAGCGGGGAGTTTCCCAAAGTTAAAGATACCACATCAATCCCACGCGGACTTTTGCTC
>JAEDNR010000025.1 GCA_016302405.1 Oscillospiraceae bacterium | reverse complement strand
CTGGACGGAGCTGATGGTGCGGCAGGAGGAGCTGAAAACCATGCCCTTCGGGGAAGTATGGGAGCAGTATTGCCGGGAGTGCGGCGCGCCCGCCGACGGCGAGTGGTTCCAGACAGTAAAACAGTATGAGAATCAAGTGCTGAGCAAGAGAGGTTGATTGTAATGAAAGACATTTTTACTGCTCCCTTTGTGGAGGAAATGCGGAAAACCACCGCGAATATGTACCGTCTGGGCTGGGACGAGCGTAACGGCGGCAATATCAGCTATCTGCTGGACGAAGCCGAGGTAGGGGAGTATCTTGACCTGAATGCAATCAAGCGTACTATCCCCCTGGGCTTTGACGCCACTGCGATCATCGGCAAGATTTTCATCGTCACCGGCACCGGCAAGTATTTCAAGAACGTGGACGCCGATCCGGAAACCAATTTGGGTATCGTCCGCATCGCTTCTGACGGTCAGACTGCTGAGCTGCTGTGGGGTTATAAGGACGGAGGCAAATTTACCTCCGAATTTCCTGCCCACCTGATGAGCCACATGGCTCGTCTCAGTGTTGACCCCGCTAACCGGGTGGTCATGCACTGCCATCCCACCTACACCCTGGCTATGAACTATGTCCATGAGCTGGACGAGAAGAAGTTCACCCACACCCTGTGGGAGATGTGCACCGAGTGCATCGTGGTGTTCCCGGATGGCATCGGGGTGCTTCCCTGGATGCTCTGCGGCACCAACTCCATCGGAGAAGCCACCGCTGAGAAAATGAAAGAGTTCCGTTTGGTGGTCTGGGGGATGCACGGTATCTACGGCGCTGGAAAGACCATGGATGAGACTTTCGGCCTGATCGAGACCGTGGAAAAAGCAGCGCAGATTTACATGCTCACCGCCCACCTGCCCAGAATCAATACCATCCGGGATGACCAGATGAAGGAGCTTGCCGAATACTTCGGTGTCAGCTACCGCAAGGATTTTTTGAACCTTTGATTCTTGAAATTGACCATATAGAGAAGCGTAAAAGCCGGAGGAACCATTGATACATAGAGGCACAGCTGGAATTCTTCGGCTGAAATACGTATTCTTGGGGGAACATCGAAAAATCCTCCCTCTTCTAAATAGGGCGCAGGCAGCGAATCCGCTGCTTGCGCCTTTACCTTTTTTGACACCGCTCTGCAAAGTCCGCCATCAGAAAATGGCGGCTTTTGCAGAACGGTGTTGCTTTTTCTGTAACCTGGAGCTGCTGGGCGGGGCATCTGACTGTCCCGGGGATTACCTGTACCGCTCCGGCTCTCTGCGCTGGGATGTGGAGTCCGGCATGTGGGGGATATTCCGGATCACAATGCGTACGATTTTCTACCACTGTGCTTCCTGCTGCCGGAATGCGGGCCAGTGGTGGGAAAAGGTTTGGAAGAAAGCGTAGCAATCGGTATGGAAGATCTGCGGGAGAACCATGCAGGCGTTTTTTGGATTGGTGAAATCGGTCCTTAAAAGGCAAGGCGCTTGATTTCTGTTCCTGCGTCTGCCACCCCACCAGTGGTATCTGGTTTCGGGCAGAAGAAAACCGCGTCTGGATCGCTATGACCAATTCCAAAATAATTACAGAAAAGGCCCTCCGCGCAGAGGCGGAGGGCCAGTATATTCGCGTGATTTTTTATGCTTTCGCGGTAACCTTTTTCTTGCGGAAGAAGCCGCCGGCCATGCAGATCAGCAGTGCGACCCCTGCCACGATGGCAGAACCCACCAGGCCGGAAACGGTGGTGCCTGCCGCGCTGTCACTGCCCGCGAAGGCGTAATCCGGCAGGAACGCGGTCTTTTCCTGAATGGAGCCGGCTGCCTCAGCGGCGGCGCTGGATATGCCATAGTCTTCTTCGTTCAGACCCATGTTTTCGCTGTAACCGGCTTCGGCGTTGCCGAACATGGACCACTCGAGGCCGTCAGGATTGGAGCTGGCTGCCAGGCTCAAGCCGCCGCCGACAATGGCGACAACAACAGCAAGAATCAGAATAGTGGTTTTCAGAGAGTACTTGCTCTGAAGGGCGGAATCACTGGTATCCACATCCATCAGCAGTTCGGGACGGGCTTCGTAGACAAACACCAGCACGGCGGAGGTGATCAGACCCTCAATCAGCCCGATGGCCAGATGGATGGGCTGCATGATACCCACAAAGGCACCGAGGGGCAGCTCAGTGATGCCGGAAATGGAGGTTTCCAAAACTACGGAGAACGCACCAAGCTGCAAGGTTATGACACAGCCCAGGACGGAAGCCAGAATGATCTTGATCCGGCCGGCGGCTTTCGCACCCATCTTGCCAAGCAGTTTGCTCCGCATAATTGGTTTCCATAGCAGGTAATACCCCACAAAGCACCCATAGAACGCCATGTTCCAACAGTTCGCGCCCAGGGCTAACAATCCGCCGTCGGCGAAGAACAGACATTGGATGGTCAGAATTACCACCATGGATAAAAAGCCTGCCTGGGGCCCCAGCAGGGCGGACAGCATCATGCCCCCGCAAAGGTGGCCGGAGGATCCGGTGCCGGGAATTGTATAGTTGATCATCTGACCGGCGAAAACCAGGGCGGATGTCACCGCCATGGTGGGAAGCTTCGCGGTAGCTTCATCTTTTTTCAGGGTTTTTACGGAAGTGCCAACCGTGACTGCGGAAGCAGCGTACATGGTTGCGGCAACAGCCGGAGCCAGCAATGCGTCTGCCATATGCATAGAAACGTACCTCTTTTTTTAAGATGGCATCATTATATCAGACCGCTCCATTGTTCGTAAGCCCCCCTGGGGGATAAGATTTTCAGTGTTCGTTTGGCACTGCCGGAAAAAAAGGGGTAATTCAGCGGTTTGTACAAAAAAATGACGGCATTACTACTGGAAAACGCTTTTGACTGGGGCGTACTATCAAAAAATTTGTGTCATTTATACAAAATATCCCTGTCAGGGGGATGGCCTCCGGCGGCGTGCTGGAATCCTCCCTGGGACTTCCCATTAATCCCAGCGAGATGGTTTCGTTACGATTGATACTCCGCCCCCAATTCCGTCCTGATGGGAAACACCACATTCTTTCATTCCCAGGGAAATACAACGGATTCCTCATGTCTGCCGCTAATCATATTGAAAAGCTTTTCGGCTGCAATGGTGCCCATTCTCTCCCTCGGATGGGGATAAGAGACAAAATCAATGGTTTCACTGGTGATGCTGAGACACTTGTCGAAGCTTGCCACATCCCGTATAGCGTTCCCTTCGCGGTTTTCACAGCACCGGATAACCGCGGACGCGATCTGATCATTGTAGCAAACCACGCCTGTACATGCACTGTCGGTTTTTTCCAGCAAATTACCGATGTTCCGGTAAAGCAAATCCTGACTCTCTGTAGTAAACCAAATCACGTTGTTGTCACGAACCTCCGCCCCCAGGCGGACGATAGCATCCATATATCCGGAGTAACGCTCCGTTCCCTGCCGGTCATCGCTTTTAAAAATGCCGCAGATATTCCGGTGACCGGCTCGAATCAGTTCGCTGGTGGCAAGATACCCGCCGGCATAATCGTCTGTTACAAGATGTATTACGTTTTCACCGACAACATCCGGGTAAAAGCCGTTAATGAAGACGATGGGAATTCCTTTTGCAGCCAAAGAAAAGTAGAACTCCTTGTTGGGATTGGGCAGTGCTGTTTTGGTCCCTTCCACAATGATGCCATCCACCGGGTTTTCCACCAGCTTGGAAAGAATGCTCCGCTCGGAAGCAATGCTGTTGTTTGTGGAATTGATCAGGAGCTGATAATCCTTCTCCTTGGTGACATTCTCCACACCACGAAGAATGGAGGGAAAAATGTACTCGCTGATATAAGTACAAATTACAGCAATTTGTCCGGTTTTCGGCGGGGAAACCGTGCCTTTGTTCACATAAGATCCGCTGCCCTGGATGCGGGTGATAAGCTGTTCCGCCTCCAGCGCGTCCAAGGCTTTTCGGACGGTCTGTCGGCTGACATGGAATAATGCGGAATACTCTGCTTCGGTAGGCAATTTTTCGCCGTTTGCGTATTTTCCCTGGCCTATTTCTTCTTTAATCTGCGCGATGATCGCGTTTTGCTTGATTGATTTTTTCATATCCGCCGCATCCTGTCCATTTGGATTTAAGGTAATTCCATCATACAACATTTTTTTGTAAATATCAATAGGGAAAGAGATGTTTAATGATACAAATTACTCTTGCAGAATGACCAAAAAAAGAGCAAATATTATATGTAAAGCAACAAATTATCGCATTGTATATTGACAAACACCATATTTTTTGTATATTATATCAGAAATACAGATGCTCTGCGAATGTAACGCAAACATATTTTGAAAAGTTGTATAGTATTTCTTTAGAACACTAAAGCGGATTCAGGCCGTCGGCTTTAAGCAGCGAACGTATATCTTGTAATTTGCAGAGCAATTTGCGAATTGGGAGCAGGCTGACGCGGGAAGCGCCTGCCCCGTTTAAGGTGTGATGTCACCAGCGCGAACGATGGTGCAGGATGGGTTGCAAGAAAGCCCTTTTTGGCGATTTATCGTTAGAAATGTTTTTTGCTGCTCAATTCCTCAGGTGTTTCCCGCCGGTTCCCTTTACGCAAGGGAGTCTTTGCTGCGAAATGAGTGCGATGTATATAAAACTTCACGCCTACTCCCCAAAAGCTGAGTGGGAAACTCTTGTAATAGACAAACTCTTCAATGCTGTCCCTGTTAGATGAATGCCACGTATGAATTTGTATTATTCCCGATGTTTTTTCGGGTAATAATAAATTAACAGAAAAAGGAGATAAAATATGAAAGAGAAATTTAATTTGCAAACATATGACGGCAGCAAACGCATTTTTGTGATTTCCGTTATTGCGGTAATTCTGTTCAGCTTTTTTGCCTATATGATTGCGTGCAGCTGGGGCGCTGTGAAAATCAGTGAGCTTTCCATCGATTCCCGGGGTTCTGTGATGCAGGCCACACTGTACACTCCAAGAAATACCAATTCCGAAAGTGAGTTGCCTTGCGTTATCTTTACGCATGGCCTGAGCTGCAATCACAGTACGGTCAATCCCTTTGCGGAGGAACTGGCGAGAAGAGGATTTGTTGTGCTCAGCGTTTCCACCTATGGATCCGGTGCGTCCGAGACTTCCGACATGAGCGACCCCTCCTATGGTATGTACGATGCGCTGCAGTATGTCCGTACTCTGAACTATGTGGATCAGACAAGAGTGGGCATGATCGGCCATTCCCAGGGATCCAAGAACACCTCGGCGGCCATCGACATGGATTCCAGCTTGTTTACCCTGAACGATTTGAAGATCAACATTCTCTATGAAACCTTCGGTCAGGAATTCACTGCTGACGAAATCAAGGAGCCTGCCGATGAGCTGGCTGCTGCACGCTTGAGCGATGGTGAGCTGAGCGCCTACAATGTCCTGTCCGGTCAGGCAGAGGAGTATTTCAACACCAGACTGAAATCTGCCATTATTTTGGGTGGCAACTGGGGCAGCATGCCGCAGGAAGTATCCGTTGCTGGTATTCCCGTAACCCGTGAGGCAAATACCAATATCTGCTACATGATTTCTACATTTAATGAAGGTCGTGCAGGTACTGGCCAGCAGAACCTGTCCAAAGAGGACATGATGACAAAGTTCCAGAGTGCGGAACCTCTGCAAGCCGCGTGCTGGTACGAATTGGATCAGACCTCCAATGCCCAGACTCCCGCTAGTACTGTCCTGGGAAGCTTGGATGATGTTTCCTACACCGCTGATGCTGCATTGGCTCAGGCTATTGAAAACCGAACCACTCGTATCATTTTCAACCAGGTCGGCGGCCATGCGAGAGACTACTTCAGCAAGGATTCCGCTCAATACATTGTGAAGTATTTTGAGCAGACCCTGCAGTATAACCGCGGCAACATCACCGATCCGACAACTGTGCCTCTGTCTGAAAACAATACTGTCTTTATGTTCCGGGAAACACTGGATTTGCTGGCTATGTTTGCTATGTTTGTCAGCGTAATTGCCTTGGCTGGTATGCTGCTGCAGACGAAGAAGTACGCTGCTTTGCGGATGGAATGCTGTGAGCCCTTTGCCACCAAGAAGAGTGTTCCTTTCTGGCTGGCGGCGGCGCTTCTGGTACTGAGCACCATGTATGCCGAGTATTATGTTGCCACAAAGGGACCCATGCTGGGATTTAAGAACGAGACGCTGAAGCATTTCCTGTCCCTGGACTTTACTGCTAATATTCACCTGTGGTTCATGTGGATTTTGTCCATCCTGTCTCTGGTTGTGCTGGTCATCTTTGGCCTGCTGACCAAAAAGCAGACCGGGAAAAATCTACTCCGGGAACTGAATTTTACCATCTCCATTAAGAAGATCGTCCGCTACTTCATCCTGTCAGTTGTTCTGATTGTCTATGCATACATCCTTCTGGCTACTATGAAGTATTTCTTCCACCAGGACTTCCGCTTCTGGGATAACGGCATGAAGGATATGCTGCCCCAGTACTGGACGCTGTGTCTGCGTTACAGCATTTTCATCCTGCCCTCCTTTGTGATCAGCGCTATGATGGTCAACGGTGGTCGTATGAAGGATATGAGCGACGGCTGGAATACGCTTCTGCAAATGGTGATTGCCGGCATCGGCATCTATATTCTGGTTGCTTACAGCTATGGTACCGTCTATGCCAAATACGCCTCCACCGGTGTGGGCAGTGCACCTGCGATTGCGTTCATTTCTACCTGGCCAATGCTGATCAATCTGCCTGTCTTTGCCTTTATTAACCGCAAGTTGTACAAGGTCTCCGGCAGCATCTGGCTCCCCGCCTTCGTGAACACATGGATTGTCACCTGGTCTATGGTATCCTGCCAGTCTCAGACCGGCTACTATCTGCTTTCTGATTTCGCCACCAAGTGGCTGGGAATTTTCTAGGCGGTCCCGTCGCCCAAAGAGGCTGAAACATCTTTTACAACATTGGCTCTGGTTCGTATATGATTTTCATGGGCCCGTTGCTTTCGCAGCGGGCCCATTTGCCCAAATTGGATTTTACCCGGTGAACAAGGAGGTTATAAAGAGTTTATGCGAATGAATAAATACGAATTCTGGTTCGTTGTGGGCAGCCAGTTCCTGTACGGCCCCGAGGTGCTGGAAACGGTGGCGGCCCGGGCTGCCGAAATGGCTCGGGAGTTGAGCAAGGTTTTGCCCTATCCCGTAGTCTACAAGGTTACTGCCAAAACCAACGGTGAGATCACCGATGTGGTCAAGGAAGCCAACTATCGTGACGAATGCGCGGGCGTCATTACCTGGTGCCACACCTTTTCTCCTAGTAAGATGTGGATCAACGGCCTGGAGGACCTGAAAAAGCCCTGGTGCCACCTGGCGACCCAGTACAACAAGGAGATCCCCAATGACGAGATCGACATGGACTTCATGAATCTAAACCAGGCCGCCCACGGCGATCGGGAGCATGGATTTATTGGAGCGCGGCTTCGCAAGCCCCGGAAAGTCATTGCCGGTTACTGGCAGGATGAAAAGGTACACAAGCGCCTGCGCGACTGGATGAAAGCCGCGGTGGGTGTTGCGGTGTCCCGGAGCATGAAAGTCATGCGCTTCGGCGACAACATGCGGGAGGTTGCCGTCACCGAGGGCGATAAAGTGGAGGTCCAGCGCAAGCTGGGCTGGCAGGTCAATACCTGGGCCGTGGGCGACCTGGTAAAGGGTATGAACGCCGTTACCGAGGAAGAAATTGACGAGCTGACGGCGCGCTACCGGGATGCCTATGATGTGGCCACGGAGGACCTGGAAGCCATCCGCTATCAGGCAAGAGAAGAAATCGCCATCAAAAAGATGCTGGACGCGGAGGGCTGCGGAGCCTTCACCAATACTTTCCAGGATCTTTACGGTATGGAGCAGCTTCCGGGCCTTGCCACCCAGCACCTCATGTCCCTGGGGTACGGCTACGGCGGCGAGGGGGATTGGAAAGTTTCCGCCATGACGGCTATCATGAAAGCCATGGGTGAAAACGGCAACGGTGCCTCCGGGTTTATGGAAGACTATACCTATCATCTTGTGGAGGGTCAGGAGTATTCCCTGGGCGCCCACATGCTTGAGGTATGCCCCAGTCTGGCTGCCGGCAAGCCCCGGATCGAAACCCATCATCTGGGAATCGGCATGAACGAAAAGGACCCTGCCCGACTGGTATTCGAGGGCAGAGCGGGCAAGGCCATTGTGGTTTCTCTGATTGATATGGGCGGACGGCTGCGCCTGATCTGCCAGGACATTGAAGCTGTGAAACCTATTCTCCCCATGCCCAACCTGCCGGTTGCCCGGGTAATGTGGCGGGCTCTGCCGGACCTTACCACCGGGGTGGAGTGCTGGATCACAGCGGGCGGCGCTCACCACACCATCCTTTCCTACGATGTGACTGCCGGACAGATGCGTGACTGGGCCAGGATGATGGACATTGAGTATGTCCACATCGGGGTAGATACTACGCCGGAAAAGTTGGAAGAGGAACTGTTCCTCAAGGACCTGGCCTGGAAGCTGAAATAAACCACAAAGTAAGAGGGATGCGTTTTGAAGCACTATTTGGGAATTGAATTGGGCTCCACCCGTATCAAGGCGGTAGCCATTAATGAAACCTTCGCGCCTGTTTCCTCCGGGGATTATACCTGGAAAAGTTCTTTTAAAAACGGCGTCTGGACTTACCCCCTGGAGGATGCCTGGACCGGCCTGAAAGCGGCCATTGCCGGTATCAAAGATCGGGACGGCATTGCCGTCATGGGCATCAGCGCCATGATGCACGGCCTGCTGGCGTTCGACAGGGACTGGAAGCTTCTGACCCCTTTCCGCACCTGGCAGAATACCATGACGGCGGAAGCGGCGGAAAAGCTTACTGCCTGCTTTGGCTTTAATATTCCCCAGCGCTGGTCCGTTGCCCACCTGTATCAGGCAGTACTGAATGGGGAGCCCTTTGTCCCGGAAATTGCCCATATTACCACCCTGGCAGGCTACATCCACTTCATGCTCACCGGCGTCAATGCCGTGGGCATCGGGGAAGCCTCCGGCATGTTCCCTATCGACAGTGAGACGCTCACCTATGATGAAGAGATGCTGCGCAAGTTTGAAGCCCTGACTGCGGACCAGCCCTGGAATATCCGGCAGGTTCTGCCCGGGGTCCTCCTTGCGGGGCAGGACGCGGGAAAGCTGACGGAACAGGGCGCTGCACTTCTGGACGGGCTGCTCCCTGCGGGCATTCCCTTTGCTCCGGCGGAGGGCGACGCGGGCACCGGCATGACAGCTACCAACGCTGTGGCGCCCCGCACCGGCAACGTCTCCGCGGGCACCAGTATTTTCTCCATGGTGGTGCTGGAAAAGCCCTTAAAGAAGGTCTATCCGGAGATCGACCTGGTGACCACCCCTACGGGCAAGGCGGTTGCTATGGTGCACTGCAATAACTGTACGTCAGATATGAATGCCTGGGCAGGGATCCTCCAGGAGACGGCGGAGCTGTTCGGCGGGGAGGTTGACACCGGCACGCTCTATACCAAGCTCTATCAAAAGAGTCTGGAGGGAGATCCCGACTGCGGCGGCATCATCACCTATAATTATCTGGCAGGGGAGGGCGTGACCCATCTGGACGGGGGAAGACCCATGGTGGTCCGCCGCCCTGACAGCCGCTTTACCCTGGCGAATTTCCTTCGCTCCCAGCTTTACGCCACCATGGCCACCCTGAAAATTGGTATGGACATTCTGGTAGAAGAAGGCGTTGCCATTGACAGCATGACGGGACACGGCGGCCTGTTCAAAACCCCGGTGGTGGGACAGAAGTACATGGCCGCTGCCTGCGGCGCCAGCGTGACCTGCATGGAAACCGCCGGAGAGGGTGGCCCCTACGGCATGGCCCTGCTGGCAGCCTACATGGACCGCAGGGAGGAAAGCCTGGAAGAATTCCTGAGCAGAGACGTCTTTGCTTCCGCCAAGAGCACGACCCTCCATCCGGAGCAGGCGGATATGGAGGGCTTTAACCGATACCTCGCTGCCTTCAAGGCGGGCCTCGCCGCAGAAAAAGCTGCCCTGGAAACAATCTGATAATTCATGATTTACCAAAAAATCCGGCCTTGATGGCCGGATTTTTTACTGAAATATGTCAGAAGCCCATGTCATAGGTGCGGATAATGCTCTCCGCCACCTCCCTGCGGGAAAGACGCATATCCATTGCCTGTTTTTCAATGAAGCGGTGGGCCTCATTTTCCGTCATGTTGTCATGCTGAATGAGCAGCCACTTGGCGTGGTTGACGGTGTGAATATCCGCCACTTTCTGCTGTAAAGCCTTGGTTTTCTGCTCCATTTGCAATAGCTTACTCCGCAGGGCGGTCAGCGCCCGAAGAGCGATGTACATACTTTGCTTGGTCGTCGGCTTCGCCAGGGTAATGACGCCGGACTGCTCCACCCGATAGCTCACCTGTTCAAACACATCGCTTCCTGTCAGCAGGAGAACACCCATATTATTCTCCGCCAGATCCTGGGCAAGCTGGATGCCGAACTCATCCTTTAGGGGCGCGTTCAAAATGACCAGATCCACGCTTCTGTCCATGGTGAGCCGCCGTACCTCCCCGGCGGTCTTCGCGGGGGGCAGAAACGCATACTCGTTTTTCGGTAAGATCTCGGAAAGAAGCTCACAGAGCTTTTCGTTACCCCCGGCAACGAGAACGCGATATTTTGTTTTTCCCGCTGCCATTGGCATTTCCTCTCTTTCAGAACTGCATCATTTCCGGCAGGACGGATTGCACAAAGGGGCTTTCCGCCGCGGCTTTCCGGGCCTGGGCCAGGGTGGCCGGCAGAGTTTCCAGCCGGTCGAGAACCAGACTGTCCGCCGCGTATAGGTCCAGATTGGTAGGTGGAGGCGGTGTCATTCCCTTCTGAATGCCGTCCAGCCCGGCATAGATCAGCAGGGCGTAGGCAAGATAGGGATTGGCCGTGGGATCAGGAGATCTAAGTTCCATCCGCCGGTATTCCCCCTGAGCGGCGGGAATGCGGATCAGCTGGGAGCGGTTTTCCGGGGACCAGGTGATGTACCGGGGGGCTTTCTTTTCCCCCAGACGGCGGTAGGAGTCCTCCGTGGGATTGAGGTAGGCGGTGATCTCCCGGATATGGGCAAGGATGCCTGCCATAAAGCCGGGGGCAACGTCCCGTCCGTCCCGGGCTTTGACGGAAATATTGATGTGCATGCCATTTCCGCTTTCTCCGGGAATGGGCTTGGGAGAAAAGTCCGCGTACAAACCGTTTCCCTGGGCTACCGCCTTTACAACGGACTGGAAGTGGATGGCATTGTCCGCGGCCGCCAGGGCATCGGCGTAACGGAAATCGATCTCATTCTGGCCGGGGCCCTCCTCATGATGGGACCGCTCGGGCAGAATCCCCATGCTTTCCAGAGTCAGACAGATTTCCCGCCGGACATTTTCCCCCTTGTCCTCCGGGGCCACATCCATGTATCCCGCGTGGTCGAAGGGTTCCTTGGTGGGAGCGCCGGACTCGTCGGTTTTGAACAGATAGAATTCAAACTCGGAACCGAAGAACAGGGAAAGCCCCTGCTCTGACGCTGCTTTTACTGCCCTTTCCAGAATCCACCGGCTGTCCAGGGAGAAGGGGGTCCCGTCGGGATGCTTAATCCGGCAGAACATCCGCACCACCTTGCCAGTGGAGGGCCGCCAGGGCAGCACCGAAAGGGTGGAGGGGATGGGGAAAAGGAACAGATCCGAATTTACCGCGCAGCCGAAACCGGGGATTGCGGAAGCATCGAAGGATATTCCCTGGGAAAAGGCACGGGGCAGCTCCTGGGGCATAATGGAAATATTCTTCTGTCGCCCGCTGGGGTCGCAGAAAGCCAGGCGGATAAACTTCACATCCTCCTGCTCAATATAATCAAAGATGTCCTGCTCGGTATACAGCATAGCGATTCTCCTCTACAACCCATTGTGCTTGCCCAAAAAAACGGGAAAAGACCGGAAAATGGTCATTTGATAAGGAAATTATACCCTTGCGCCCGTCCCCCTGTCAATCATTTTTTCTTTGTGAAATTGCAACAAACATTCTCCACGGCTGCAAATAATCCCATGTGTGTTTTAACAAATTGCAAATTTTGCAAGAAAAATGTGTTGACATTGCAAAACTGCCGCAGTAATATATGCCCAAACAAAGCCGCAGGCTGCATAAAGAGTTTTTAAGAAACGACAAGGATGTCATTTATGGGGGACCCATAAACGCTGCTTGCCGCTTTTTTTATTTTTATACTACTATTTGGTTAAAAGTTCACAAGGAACGCCGAGAATCATTTGTAGAAAACAAGGCGACGTGCAGCTGGGGTGACGGCCAGCAAATCAGGCAACGCAGGTTTCCGCAAATGAGACCGGAAAGATTGTGAAGTTTTCATTGAATAGTAGTATCAGAAACGGGAGGAAGAAATTATGGAGACCACGATTCTTGACACCTTGCACGGGGAAATGTTCGGCATCTGGTTCCTCATCGGCGCGGCCCTGGTTTTCTGGATGCAGGCGGGCTTCGCGATGGTGGAAACCGGCTTTACCAGAGCGAAGAACGCGGGTAATATTCTGATGAAGAACCTGATGGACTTCTGCATCGGCACTGTAGCCTTTATTCTCATTGGATTCGGGCTTCTGCTGGGCGAGGACCTGGTGGGCTTTATCGGAAAGCCCGGCTTCGACATTTTTACGGCCTATGAAAGTTTTGACTGGTCCAATTTCGTTTTCAATCTGGTGTTCTGTGCGACGACCGCGACCATCGTCTCCGGCGCCATGGCGGAGCGGACCAAGTTCCTGTCCTACTGTGTATATTCCGGTGTGATTTCCGCCCTCATTTACCCCATCGAGGCCCACTGGATCTGGGGCGGCGGCTGGCTGGCACAGCTTGGGTTCCACGATTTTGCCGGGTCCTGTGCCATCCACATGGTTGGCGGCATCTCCGCTCTCATCGGCGCGAAGCTCTTAGGACCCCGGATTGGCAAATTCCAGAAGGATGAAAGCGGGAAGATCGTAAAGATCCGGGCGTTCCCCGGCCATAACCTGCCCATTGGCTGCCTGGGTGTGTTCATCCTCTGGCTGGGCTGGTACGGCTTCAACGGCGCGGCGGCCACCAGCCTGGATCAGCTGGCGTCCATCTTCCTGACCACGACCATTGCTCCCGCTGTTGCTACGGTGGTGTGCATGATCTTTACCTGGGTCAAGTACGGAAAGCCCGATGTGTCCATGTGCCTGAACGCGTCGCTTGCGGGTCTGGTAGCGATCACCGCTCCCTGTGATGTGACGGACGCGCTGGGTTCTATTGTGATTGGCGGTGTAGCCGGTGTCCTGGTGGTGTTCGGTGTGTGGCTGCTGGACTACAAGCTTCATGTTGACGATCCTGTGGGCGCTGTGGCGGTCCACTGCATGAACGGCATCTGGGGCACGCTGGCGGTTGGCCTGTTCGCTACCCCCACCGCACCGGGCTACAGCATTGCCAATGCTGCCGGCAAGGAGCTGAAGGGCCTGTTCTACGGCGGCGGCTTTGAGCTGATGGGACTGCAGCTGCTGGGCTTTGTATCTGTCGCTGCCTGGGCCGCGGTGACCATCACGGCAACCTTCCTTGTGATCCGCAAGGTCTTTGGTCTGCGGGTAAGCGCGGAAGAAGAAATTGGCGGCCTGGACGCTACGGAGCACGGTCTTACCAGCGCCTACGCTGGCATGGCAATGCTGCCGGAACCGGTATATGACGATGCGGTTGTTGCGGTTACCGGAGATGTTCCTCCCGCGGAGGCCGTGGAGGTCAAGCGGGTACCGGAATTCCGGGAACCGGCTTCCGGCGGTGTGAAGATGACGAAGGTCGAGATCATCTGCAAGGAAGCCCGTCTGGAAGCATTGAAAGAAGCCATGCTTGCCATTGGGATTACCGGAATGACAGTGTCCCATGTCCTTGGCTGCGGCGTTCAGAAGGGCGTTCCGGAGTACTACCGTGGTGTTGAGGTGGAGGCGACCCTGCTTCCCAAGATCCAGGTGGATATTGTTGTGAGCAAGGTGCCGGTTGCCCAGGTCATCGACACTGCCAAGCGGGTGCTTTACACAGGGCATATCGGCGACGGAAAGATCTTTGTCTATGATGTGGAAAATGTGGTAAAGGTTCGTACCGGTGAAGAGGGCTACGACGCATTGCAGGATGTAGAATAAAAGAAAAATAAAACAAATACCACTCCCCGGCGGATTCCCGTCGGGGAGCCAGGTGCTTTTTTAACAGGGGGAAGTATTATGTGTTCAATTATCGGATATATCGGAACAGCAATTACCGCCCAGGAGGTGCGTCCGTATTTCGATGCAACCAAGACGAGAGGTCCGGATATGACCCGGATGCTCCCACTGAATCCGGGTTTTCTGGGATTTCACCGGCTGTCCATTATGGGACTGGATGAAAGGGGCATGCAGCCCTTTGTCCGGAGCAGCCGGGCAGTTGTGTGCAATGGGGAAATTTACGGGTTCCGGAAAATAAAAAAAGAGCTGGAAGCAAAGGGCTATCGGTTTGCCGGAGACTCCGACTGCGAACTTCTGCTGCCGCTGTATGAAGAATACGGCACAGATATGTTTGCCCGTCTGGACGCGGAATTTGCCCTTATCCTGTATGACGGAGAGAGCCTGATCGCGGCCCGGGATCCCATCGGCATCCGGCCTCTTTACTATGGGTATCTGTCTGACGGGAAAATCATTTTTGCCAGCGAAGCAAAGAACCTGGTGGGGCTGTGCGAAAAAATTCTGCCTTTCCCGCCCGGACATTACTACCGGGATGGGGAATTTATCTGCTACCGGAATATCAGTAAGCCCGATTCTGTGTGCCATGACGATCTGGAAACCGCCTGCGGGAAGATCCGGGAGAAGCTGACCGCAGGCATTGAGAAGCGGCTGGACGCGGATGCCCCCGTAGGCTTCCTCCTGTCCGGCGGCCTGGATTCCAGTCTGGTCTGCGCTGTGGCGGCAAAGAAGCTCCGAAAGCCCATCAAAACCTTCTCCATCGGTATGGATATTGACGCCATTGACCTGAAATACGCCAAGGAGGTGGCGGACTTCATCGGTGCCGATCACACCGAGGTTATTATTTCGAAAAAGGATGTGCTGGAAGCCCTGCCCGATGTGGTAAAGCTTCTGGGCACTTATGATATTACCACCATCCGGGCCTCCATCGGTATGTATCTGGTGTGCAAATTCATTCATGAGCATACGGATCTGCGGGTGCTTCTCACCGGAGAGATCTCTGACGAGCTGTTCGGCTACAAGTATACGGATTTTGCCCCCAGTCCGGCAGAATTCCAGAAAGAAGCGGAAAAGCGGATCCGGGAGCTGCACATGTACGATGTGCTCCGGGCGGACCGGTGTATCAGCGTCAACTCTCTGGAAGCCAGAGTTCCTTTTGGCGATCTGGACTTTGTTTCCTACGTGATGGCCCTGGATCCGGCAATGAAGATGAACACCTACGGCAAGGGCAAATACCTGCTGCGGCATGCCTTTGAGGGAGATTATCTGCCCTGGGACATTCTCATGCGGGAAAAGGCGGCTTTCTCCGACGCGGTGGGCCACTCCATGGTGGATGACCTGAAGGAATACGCCGAGACTGTCTACACCGATGAAGCCTATGAAGAAAAGCGGAAGCAGTACACCTTTGCCCAGCCCTTTACCAAGGAGAGCCTGCTGTACCGGGAGCTGTTTGAAACCTTTTACCCCGGCCAGGCGGAAATGGTAGCGGATTTCTGGATGCCCAATAAAGCGTGGGAAGGCTGCAATGTCACTGACCCCTCCGCCCGGGTCCTTGCCAACTACGGTGACAGCGGAAAATAATGGACGGCAGGAAACGAATGCCGGGAGGTTCGTATGAAGAATACATTATATTCGGAAAGCTTTGAGCATGATGCCTGCGGCATCGGTGCCGTCGTCAGCATCGACGGCATTGCCAGCCACAGCATTGTGGATGATGCTTTGACTATCGTGGAGCGGTTAGAGCACCGGGCCGGTAAGGATGCCACGGGAGAAGTGGGCGACGGTGTGGGAGTCATGGTACAAATCTGTCATGGCTTTTTCTCCAAGCTGGGGATCCCATTGGGGGAGAAAGGGGACTACGGGGTCGGTATGTTCTTCTTTCCACAGGACGGCCTGAAACGCCGTCAGGCCCAGAAGCTTCTGGAAGTGGTCTGCCGGAAAGAGGGGGTCCGCTTTCTGGGCTGGCGGGATGTGCCCGTAAACGCGGAGATACTGGGGCAGCGGGCCAGGGAATCCATGCCCTATATCTGCCAGGGCTTCGCGGAAAGACCGGGAGGGATTGCCCGGGGCCTGGATTTTGACCGGAAGCTGTATGTCATCCGCCGGGTCTTTGAGCAGAGCTGCGATACAAACTATGTCTGCTCCTTTTCCTCCCGCACCGTGGTGTACAAGGGCATGTTCCTTGTAAGTCAGCTTCGCAAGTTCTATCCGGATCTTCAGGAGGAAGCCTATGAAAGCGCCATTGCCATGGTGCATTCCCGTTTCTCCACCAACACCACCCCCAGTTGGGAGCGTGCCCACCCCAACCGGCTGATTCTCCACAATGGCGAGATCAACACTATCCGGGGCAATGCGGACAGGATGCTGGCTCGGGAGGAAACTATGGCCTCCGCCTGCATGGAGGAGGATATGGAAAAGGTGCTGCCTGTAATCGCGGGCTCCGGCTCTGACTCTGCCATGCTGGACAATACCCTGGAATTTCTTATGATGAACGGTATCCCGCTGCCCCTTGCGGTCATGATCACCATTCCGGAGCCCTGGCGCAAGGATGCCGGAATGGACCGGAAAAAGCGGGACCTGTATCACTATTACTCCACCATGATGGAGCCCTGGGATGGGCCTGCGGCGATTTTTTATTCCGACGGTGATGTGATGGGCGCGGTGCTGGACCGGAACGGTCTGCGGCCTGCCCGGTATTACATCACCCGGGACCGCCGTCTGGTGCTGTCCTCCGAGGTGGGCGTACTGGACATCCCGGCCGAGAATATTCTGTGCAAGTCCAGGCTCCAGCCGGGCAAGATGCTTCTCGTGGACACCATCCGGAAAAAGGTCGTGTCCGACGAGGAATGCAAGGCAGCTTTCTGCGCCCGGGCACCCTACGGGGAATGGCTGGACCAGCACCTTGTTCGGCTGGAGGACCTGCCGGTGCCTAACCACAAGGTGCCCAGGTATCCCAAGGCCCAGCGGGAAAAGCTTTACAAGGCCTTTGGCTATACCTATGAGGATATTAACGATGCCATTCTGACCATGGCGAGAACCGGCTCCGAAAAGATCACAGCCATGGGCACGGATATTCCCCTGGCGGTGCTTTCGGAAAAGCACCAGCCTCTGTTCAATTATTTTAAGCAGCTCTTTGCCCAGGTCACCAATCCGCCCATTGACGCATTGCGGGAGGAAGTGGTAACGGACACCACCGTGTATATTGGCTCTGACGGTAATCTGCTGCAGGAGCGCCCAGATAACTGCCGGGTGCTGGAAATCAGTAACCCCATCATTTCCTCCGTGGAGCTGATGCAGATCCGGAACATGAACTGTCCCGGCTTCAAGGTGGAGACAGTTTCTTTGCTGTACTATACCAATTCCTCCCTGAAAAAGGCATTGGACCGGCTGTTTGTTGAATGTGACCGGGCCTACCGGGAGGGAGCCAACGTTATCATCCTGTCTGACCGTGGGGTGGATGAATACCATGTGGCGATACCCTCGCTCCTGGCGGTTTCCGCCATTGAGCAGTACCTGGTCCGCACCAAAAAGCGGACGGCGGTATCCATCATTCTGGAAAGCGCCGAGCCACGGGATGTCCACCATTTTGCGACCCTTTTGGGCTATGGTGCCCGGGCCATCAACCCCTATCTTGCCCAGGAGTGCATCGGCGAGCTGGTGGAAAGCGGCCGACTGGATAAAGACATGTATCAGGCCATCGGAGATTACGATAACGCGGTTCTCCGGGGCATCGTGAAGATCGCCTCCAAGATGGGCATTTCCACCCTGCAGTCCTATCAGTCGGCCCAGATATTTGAGGCGGTGGGCATCTGCCGGGAGGTCATTGACCAGTATTTTACCAATACGGTCAGCCCTGTGGAGGGTATCGGCCTGGCAGAGATCGAAGAGGGTGTCCAGTGGCGGCACAACCATGCCTTTGACCTGCTGGATCTGGGCGTTGACACCACGCTGGATTCCACCGGTGTCCACTCCCTGCGCTCCGGAGCGGGAGCGGAGGATCATATGTACAATCCCCGGAGCATTGTGGCCCTGCGGGATGCTGTACAAACCGGGAACTATGAAAAATTCCGGGAATATACAAACCTTGTGGATGACGCCCGCACGCCCCATACCCTCCGGGGCCTGATGGATTTTCAGTTCCCGGCGGACGGCGGTATTCCACTGGAGGAGGTAGAGCCGGCAGAGGAAATTGTCAAGCGGTTTAAAACGGGAGCCATGTCCTACGGCTCCATCTCCATGGAGGCTCACCAGTGCATGGCCATTGCCATGAACACCCTGGGGGGCAAATCCAATTCCGGCGAGGGCGGCGAGGATCCTGCCCGATTTGGAACAAACAAAAACAGCGCCATTAAGCAGGTGGCCTCCGCCCGGTTCGGCGTGACCAGTGCCTACCTGACCAGCGCAAAAGAGATCCAGATCAAAATGGCCCAGGGTGCGAAACCCGGCGAGGGCGGACATCTGCCCGGGGGAAAGGTCTACCCCTGGATTGCCAAGACCCGGTTCTCCACCCCCGGTGTGTCCCTGATTTCTCCGCCGCCCCACCATGACATCTACTCCATTGAGGATCTGGCCCAGCTCATTTATGACCTGAAAAACGCCAACCGGGATGCCAGGATCTCCGTGAAGCTGGTGTCCGAGGCTGGGGTGGGCACCATCGCTGCCGGCGTTGCAAAGGCCGGTGCGGGCTGTGTGCTCATTTCCGGCTATGACGGCGGTTCCGGCGCCGCACCGAAAAGCTCCATCCATAACGCGGGCCTGCCCTGGGAGCTGGGCCTTGCGGAAGCGCATCAGACCCTGATCCGCAACGGTCTGCGCAGCCGGGTCCGACTGGAAACCGACGGCAAGCTGATGACCGGGCGGGATGTGGCCATTGCCTGTATCCTGGGGGCGGAGGAATTCGGCTTTGCCACGGCGCCTTTGGTCGCCATGGGCTGTGTAATGATGCGGGTGTGCAATCTGGATACCTGTCCCATGGGTATCGCCACCCAGAACCCTGATCTGCGGTGCCGCTTCTCCGGGAAGCCGGAGTATGTGATGAACTTCATGCTCTTTATCGCCCGGCAGCTGCGGGAGATCATGGCAAAGCTGGGGGTTCGTACCGTGGATGAACTGGTGGGCCGCACGGACCTGATCCGTCCCCGGGAGCACCGGATCACTCACCGGGCGGATACCATCGACCTGACCGGCATTCTGGCGGACCTGCCCGCCGTTCATTACCGGGAGGAGGACCGTTTTGACTTCGGCCTGGAAAAATCGGTGGATGTGAGCGTGCTGCTCCCTGCCTTTGAGCCTTATTTTAAAAAGAAAAAGCCCCATACCGAAACAATCCGGGTCTCCAGCGTCCACAGAACCCTGGGAACCATTCTGGGCAGTGAGATCACCCGGCGTTTTGGGGACAGTCTGGCAGACGATACCTATGTGGTGAACTGTACCGGAGGCGGCGGTCAGTCCTTTGGCGCGTTTCTGCCCAAGGGTGAGACTATCATCCTGTCCGGCGATGCCAATGACTATTTCGGCAAGGGCCTGTCCGGCGGCAAGCTGATTGTGAAACCCGAAGATGCGGCGCAATTCTGTGCCCGGGACAATATTATCATCGGCAATGTTGCCCTCTACGGCGCTACCGGAGGCGAAGCGTATATCTGCGGCATCGCCGGAGAGCGGTTCTGTGTCCGTAACTCTGGGGCTGTGGCGGTGGCGGAGGGCTGCGGAGACCACGGCTGTGAGTACATGACCGGAGGCCGGGTGGCGATCCTTGGCCCCACGGGAAAAAATTTTGCCGCGGGCATGAGCGGCGGTATCGCCTATGTGCTGGATGAAAGCCATGACCTGTATCTGCGGCTTAACAAGCAGATGGTCACCATGGGAGCAATCACTGAGCGCCATGACGCCCAGGAACTGAAATCCATGATCGAAGCCCATGTACGCGCCACCGGCTCCCCGTGGGGCAGAGAGATCCTGAACCGGTTTGAAGACTATCTGCCCAAATTCAAGAAGATTATTCCCGTGGACTATCAGAGAATGATTGCCGCCATTGGACAGATGGAGGAAAAGGGAATGTCTCACGAGCAGGCGACGTTGGAAGCGTTCTACGCCGTCAGAAAGGGTTAAGGAGGGAAACACAATGGGAAAACCTACCGGTTTTTTGGAATATACCCGCAAGGTCAACCCTTCCGCGGACCCTCTGGAACGGATCGGGAACTTTGAAGAGTTCCATCCCGGTCTGGAACCCGGGGAGCGGAGAATTCAGGCGGCCCGATGCATGAACTGCGGCGTGCCGTTCTGCCAGTCCGGGGTCAATTTCGGCGGCGGATACAGCGGCTGCCCCCTGCACAACCTGATCCCGGAGTGGAATGACGAGATCTACAACGGCAACTGGCGGGAGGCCCTGTCCCGGCTTACCAAAACCAATAATTTCCCGGAGTTTACCGGGCGGGTATGCCCCGCGCTTTGCGAGGCGGCCTGTACCTGCGGCATGAACGGGGACAGTGTGACGGTAAATAACAACGAGCTGGCTGTGATCGAAACCGGCTTTCAAAATGGATGGGTGGTGCCCCGGATTCCGCCGGTGCGCAGTGGAAAACGGGTGGCGGTGGTAGGCTCCGGCCCCTCCGGCCTGGCGGTTGCCGACCAGCTGAACCACCGGGGCCACCAGGTGACGGTGTTTGAGCGGGAGAGCCGCCCCGGAGGCCTGATGATGTTCGGCATCCCCAATATGAAACTGGACAAAAAGGTGGTTGCCCGTCGGGTCGCTCTTATGGAAGAAGAAGGCGTGGAATTCCGGGTGAATACCAACGTGGGCGTGGATGTACCCGCGCAGGCGCTTACGGAGGAATTCGATGCAGTGGTTCTGTGCTGCGGCTCCAAAACCCCCAGGAATCTTGCGGTTCCCGGCAGGGAGGCGGCAGGGGTACATTTCGCTGTGGATTACCTGACAGCGGCCACAAAAAAGGTGATCGGGGAATCGGAAGCGTTTGCCATCACCGCAGAAAACAAGCGTGTTATTATTGTGGGCGGCGGCGACACCGGCAACGACTGCGTGGGCACCGCGATCCGGCAGGGCTGCGCCAGTGTGACCCAGCTGGAAATGATGGGAAAGCCTCCCGTTACCCGGGCCGCCTCGAATCCCTGGCCCCAGTGGCCCCGGGTGCTGAAAACAGACTACGGCCAGCAGGAGGCAATTGCCAAATTCGGCCATGACCCCAGAATTTACCAGACCACGGTAAAAGAAATTCTGACGGATGAGGAAGGCGGCATCCGGGCGGTACGTACTGTCCGTCTGGAACCGAAGACGGAAAACGGACGGATGCAGATGGTGGAGATCCCCGGAAGCGAGGAAGAGCTTCCCTGTGAGCTTCTTTTGATTGCCGCGGGCTTTGTGGGCTGTGAGAGCTATGTGGCGGAAGCCTTCGGTCTGGAACGGGATAACCGGGGAAATCTGGTCACGGAAAACTACCGTGTCCCGGACACCAACCTCTTTGCCGCCGGTGACTGCCGCCGTGGCCAGAGCCTGGTGGTGTGGGGGATCACGGAGGGCCGTGCCTGCGCCAGGGAAGTGGATTCTTTCCTCATGGGCTATACCAATATGCTGTAAAAGAAGAGGTGTCAAAGTAACTTCTTCGTCAGATTGAAAAAACTGTCATTGCGAACCAGTGAACGATGTCTACTTTCTCGGAATGACAGTTTTTATGTATTTATGGCAACACCGCACAATTGCGTCAGCGGATCTCAGCGGATCTTTTGCACCATTTCTGCAGTTTCAAAAACGGGAAATACATACAGTATTCCCCCGTTTTTGAAACTTTGAACTGGCACAAAATCTCTCGCTGAGCTTCCTTGCCGAATTATGCGGTGTTGCCTTTAT
>JAEDNR010000115.1 GCA_016302405.1 Oscillospiraceae bacterium | reverse complement strand
ACAAGCGGGGCTACCGGGCCGTGGGCAACGACGCGCCGCTGCGGGAGACCCTGGCAGCCGCTATGGTGCTGCTGACCCGGTACCGGGGCAGGGAATTTCTGTGGGATCCTTTCTGCGGCAGCGGCACCATCGTCATTGAGGCCGCCCTCATTGCCCGGAACCAGGCACCGGGCCTGCGGCGGCGGTTCGCGGCGGAAGCCTTTGCCTGGTCGGACTCCCAGGTTTGGAACCGGGCCCGCGAGGAAGCCAGGGACAAAGAATTCCGGGGAGAATACCGGATCCTGGGCTCGGACAACGATCCCAAATGCGTGTCCCTGTCCATGGCAAACGCCCGGAAAGCGGGGGTGGGGGAGCTGATCCGTTTTCAGGACGGGGACGCCACCAAGCTGCCGCTGCCTGCCCAGGAGGGAATCCTGATCTGCAACCCGCCCTACGGAGAGCGGATGATGGAGCAGCAAAGCGCCCAGCGGCTCTATGCCGCCCTGGGGCGGCACCTGAAATTCGCCGACGGGTGGAAAAAGTATATCATTACCTCCGAGCCGGAATTTGAGCATTATTTCGGTGCCCGGGCGGACAAGAAGCGCAAGCTCTACAACGGCATGATCAAATGCGACTACTATATGTACACCACCCAGCAGCGCCGGGGGAAACCATAAACCGGCAGCCCTCCGGACGGTGAAAAACGCCATTGCAAAGAAAGAGGCGATTCTATGAAACACCTGTTCATTATCAATCCGGCGGCGGGAAGACGGGACCAGACCCGGGACTATACCCGCAGGATCCAAACCGCCTGCGAAGCGGCGGGGCTATACTACCGTATTGCCGTGTCGGAAGGCCCCGGAGACTGCATGCGGCTTGCCCGGGAGGCGGCTCACACCGGGGAGGAACTGCGTATCTATGCCTGCGGCGGCGACGGGACCCTCAATGAGGTGGCGGCGGGGGCGGCAGGCTTTCCCAATGCCGCCGTGACCCACTACGCGGGAGGCAGCGGCAACGACTTCGTCAAGATCTTCAGCGAACCCGGAGCGTTTTTCAGCCTGGACCGGCTGCTGGACGCGGAGGAAACGGAGTTTGACATGATCCGCTGCAATGGTGATCTAGCCCTCAATATCTGCTCCGTGGGACTGGATGCCCGGATCGGTACGGATGTAGCGAGTTACAAGCGGCTGCCTTTTCTGCAGGGCTTCCGGGCCTACGCGGTGTCCACGGTGGTGAACGTGATAAAGGGCATCGGAGAGCACTATGTTGTCCGGGTGAACGGGGAGACCATCGACGGCAGCAAGACCATGATCTGCGTGTGCAACGGCCGGTTCTACGGCGGCGGCTTCAATCCGGTGCCGGAGGCGGATCCGGCGGATGGTGTGCTGGAAATCCTGCTGGTGGAAAAGGTCGGCCGGCTCCAGGTGCCGGGGATCGTGGGCAAGTACAAGAACGGAAAATACCGGGACTATCCCGAGCTGATCCGCCACATCCGGGCGAAAGAGATCGATATTTTCTGTGACGCTCCCGCTGCCGTCAATCTGGACGGAGAGCTGCGCCGGGCCCAGGAAATCCACATATCTGTGGCGGCGGAAAAGCTTCGCTTCTTCTATCCCAGGGGCCTGACCTGGGCGGCAAAACAAACGGCGAATGTATAATTTCCGGGGACTGTCCGGTCAGGTGTTTCGTGGTCAGCAGGGAGACGAATAGAAATTTAATTGACAATTGACAATGAACAATTGACAATTAAGGAATCCCTTCGGGATGATTTAAAATAAAAAGAATTTGAACGAAAACAAAAGGAATTCTTTTAAAATCGTCCCGTAGGGACACAACAATTGTCAACTGTCAATTGTCAATTGTCAATTCGGCGGAGCCGCTAAATTCCAATTTGCCGCTTTGCTGATTTAACCGGAGAAGCAGGAAACAAAAAAGCTGTCATTGCAAAGCAAGTGACCAATGTCACCGGCTCGGAATGACAGCTTATTTTTTGTCACGTTATCACTTTTTCCGGCTGTCGGGCATGAATACGTTAATGTCCACATCCCCCTGGATGCCGGGGACCCGGCCGGTGCAGGTGTACTGCCACATTTCCACCCGGTAGGGGTAGGTCATCCGGTCCTGGTACAGGGCCAGCCAGAACGGGTAGTCCTCCAGCTCGTGCAGATAGATGAGATTCCTGGATTGGAACCAGTTGAAGTATACCATGGGCTGGTAGCCCTTGCCCTCCATCACCTGGCAGAAGTGGAGCAGGCAGTCGGTGAGGGTTCTCGCGTCCATGTTTGCGGTACGGGGCTGGGCATCACTGCCGGTGGCGGGAATTTCCCAGTCCAGAATGATGGGCATGTCCAGGTAGGTATCCCCCAGGATGCTGAGCAGGAATTCGATTTCCTCGTCCACCTCCTGAATGTTCAGGGCCTGGGAGAAGAAGTAAGCGCCCACCTCAATGCCTGCTTCGGCGGCGCCGGCCAGGTTCTGCTTGGCGTACTTGTCCTCCACCATTTTTCCCGCCTTGCCCCAGCCCCGGTAGCCCAGGCGGACAATGGCAAAACGAACGCCGGAGTTCGCGACTTTCTGCCAATCAATTTCCCCCTGGTACTGGGAAACATCGATGCCGGGGTAGCTGTCCTGCTGGGTGCACAGCAGGAAGTTGTTCCGGTTGTACTGGAAATCCCGCTGGTTATAGGGGTTAAGCTCGGGAGGAATGGTGGGCTCCTGGGTTTCCTCAGGAGGCTCCGTTTCTATGGGGTTGTCCTTGAGAATGATCTCCTCTTCCTGGCGCTGGGGCCGGAGCAGGGCTTCCGGATCCTCTTCCTCCTGGGCACGGAAATAAGGGATGCACAGCACCACCAGCACCAGCAGTACGGCGGCAGCCAGCAGGGCAATCACGCCCATGACCGCTTCAGCCCGGGGCTTCCGGAATGCCGGAGCGTCATATTCGTCTTCCGATTCATCGTCAAAGGCGATCTCTTCCAGATCATCATCCTGCCGGATGGGCGTATCCTGGGTCTTCATGGGCTCATCTCCTTGGCGCTTTCGACAGAGTATGCCATATTATATCATATTATCCCAATTTCGCCAAGAGGTATTCGCTGGATTCTTTCCCTTTCGAAAATCTTAAACAATCCGTAAATTCTCGGCCTGATCGGTTGAAATCCCCGAATAATGCAATATAATAGAATAACACTCCGGCGAGGGCAGAGCCTCTTTCGGATAAATTGGGAGCAGGGTGATTCAATGAACGGATTTAGCGGTTGGCTTCACAGATTTTCCGCGAAGCTGGGAATGTTTTTCCGGAGCTTTATGGCCGGGCGGTACGGTACGGACCGGCTGAATATGGTCATTTTATGCGTGGCTCTGGTGGCAAGCATCCTGTCCGCCGTGTCCGGTGGAGGTCTCGTGACCGTGGTGCTGTGGCTACTCAGCTATGGACTGATGTTCTGGGCCATTTTCCGGTGCATGTCCAGAAATACCTATAAGCGCTACCAGGAAAACCGCCGGTTTTTGATGATCTTTGACCGGCTGAAGGACCGGCAGAACCGGTACTATACCTGCCCCCGGTGCCGTCAGACCGTGCGGGTGCCCCGGGGCAAGGGCAAGATCGCCATTACCTGTCCCAGGTGCAAGGAGCGCTTCATCAAGAAGACCTGACAGACTAAAAAATTTGCTGTCATTACGAAGAGTAGACCGATGTCTACTTTCGTGGCAATCTCCCGGTTTGAGGCACACAGCCGCAAATTCGAGGGAGATTCCCACGAAGTAGTGCGCTACTTCTCGGAATGACAGCTTTTTTGATTGCTTAGCAGCTTCGACTTTTTATTTTCCGAACATTTTGCCCAGGCCGCCCAGCAGGTCGCCGGCCTTGTCCAGGTTCAGCTTGGCCTTGACCAGGTCCACGACCTTATCAATCTGGTCGTTGGGCAGATCAATACCCACCAGCTCCTCCACTGCGGAGACGGGATCCTTGGTGAATTTCTCCATCACCTTGGGGTCGGACTGGAGCTTCTTTACGATCTGCTCCACTTTTGCTTTGATGTCCATATTGCTTCCTCCTGTATGTAAAAAATTATATATATCGATTCATTCAGCAATCAGATAAATTGGAATTCTGGTTATCGGCTTAACGCAGCAGCCAGGCAAATTGGAATT
>JAEDNR010000114.1 GCA_016302405.1 Oscillospiraceae bacterium | reverse complement strand
CAACCCCTCAGTCAGCTACGCTGACAGCTCCCCTTACACAGGGGAGCCCTTGCCGCGTACCGCATCCACCCGCACACCACTGCCCAAACAGCTCTGCAAATTCCAATTTTACGAATTAATCTAAAAGCACAAAAGGTTTAATCCCATCTTAAGGAACCGGGTATTGACGATAAATGTCACATGAAATAAGATAAAGAGGAAAAAACGGAGGTGGAAACGGTGTTATTTTCCTTCATTGACCTGATGTGCGGCGCGGTGTTCGCGCTGCCCTTTGCCTGGTTATTCATGGCTTACTGCAAAAACGGGAGCAGGAAACGGTTTCTCTTAATCAGCCTGTTTACCCTTTACCTGTGTAAAATGTTCGATGTGGTGGGTATTCCCGCCGTTCAGTATTTCCGCTGGGGGCCTGCCATCAATCTGATCCCCTTTGGAGATGAGAAAAATCTCCGGTTTTTCTTACAGCTTGGACTGAACGCGGTTATGTTCATGCCCTTTGGTTTTATGCTTCCCGTCCTATGGGAAAAATGCAGAACCTGGAGCAGCACCCTGCTGGCAGGCTTCTTCACTTCCCTTGCAATTGAGATCATACAGTTGTTTTCTTTCCGGGCAACGGATGTGGACGATCTGATTATGAACACCCTGGGCGCTTATCTTGGCTATGTCATCAGCTGGGCATTCTTCCATAAAAAGTGGGCCCGGGACCCGGAGCCGGACCCCGGCCGGGTAAACTCGTGGTGCAGTCTGGTCATCTCCATTCTTATCCCAATGCTCGTCATTGTCTTCCTGCGGACGCTTTTATCAGATTGGATCTATGGACTGCGGCTGTTTGATTAAGGCCTTCAAACCATTGACATTAAAAAATCCTTTTGCTACCATATAGCCAGCGAAAGGATGGTGCAGCGTATATGGAACTGCTGGATGTGGTGGATGAAAACGGAACGCCCACGGGAGAGGTCGTCTCCCGGGAAAGGGCCCACGGGTCGGGCATCCGGCACCGGACTGCCCATGTGTGGCTGGTCCGGTCCCGGGGCGGAAAAATTCAAATCCTTCTGCAAAAGCGGTGTGAAAGCAAGGATTCCTGGCCCAACTGCTACGATATTTCCAGTGCCGGGCACATCCCCGCGGGGGTGGATTTCATCCCCTCCGCCCTTCGGGAGCTGCGGGAGGAGCTGGGTGTGGACGCCGAGCCGGAGGAACTGATTCTCTGCGGAAACCGGCGTGCCAGGGCGGACGGAGTCTTCCACGGTCATCCTTTCCATGACCGGGAGTACGCCCGGGTATTTGCCCTCTGGCGGGATCTGGACGAAAAGGATTTCGAACTTCAAAAAGAGGAAATCGATTCTGTGCGCTGGATGGAACTGGACACGTGCATGGAAGCGGTCAAAACAGGCGCCATCCCCAACTGCATCTACCCGGAAGAGCTGGAAATGGTCAAAGCCGCGATGGCGTGAATGGATTGCCGCAAAAAGAAAACGCCCCTTTCGGGGCAGAAAAAGAAATAACCCTCAGCTTTGCTGCCTACTCACTGCAACAAGCTGAGGGTTATTTCATGAAGTTGTCGGGTTCCGGCATTTACATAACCTCTCTTTCTACAGATTTGGGAGTTTACTTAGTACATTGGACTCACTCCTTTTGTGCCTTTATCATAACCCAGAAACCACTTTTTTTCAAGATGGGATAGTACATAAGAAAAAGGCCAAAAAATTGGAGAAACTGAGAATAGACAAAGTGCCCAAAAAGTGATAGACTGGAAATGTTGGGGCGGCCGCGGGGCCGCCTTTTGCTGTCTGAACAAGAAAGGATTATTTGACGGCATTCACACTCAAAACCGCCGCCCCCAGAACGATCAGGATCACACCGGTCACACGGTTCAGCGTCTTGGCGCTTGCCTTGTTGGCGATCCGGGCAGCCACCCTGGCCCAAAGGAAGGTAAATCCCGCGCAAAGCACCAGCACCAGCCAGTCCGGTGCCCCGCCGATGACAAAATGGCTGACAGACCCGGTGAACGCCGTAAAGGTCATGATGAACACGCTGGTTCCCACAGCTGTCTTCAGCTCGTAGCCCAGAACCGAGGTCAGGATCAGGAGCATCATCATGCCGCCGCCCGCTCCAATGAATCCGCAGATAAACCCGATCAGCATCCCGCAGATCACACTCTGGAGAAACCGTTTCCGAGGGCTGACCTGCTCCATGGTTTCTTTTGTAGTCATAACGGGCTTGACCAGGAATTTTACGCCCAGCAGCATCGTCATGCAGACGGAGAAGCTGCCCATGGTGTTGCTGGGCACCAGGCTGGATACCCAGCTGCCGACAAGAGTGAAGACCAGCACCGCAGCCATCATCACCAGACCGTTTTGAATATCCAGGTTCTTGTTTTTCCCGTAGGTGTAGGCGCTGACTGCGCTGGCCAAAACGTCCGAAGCCAGGGCAATGCCAACAGCCGAGTAGGCCTCCATATCCAAAAAGGTCACAAGAACCGGCGTTATCACTGCCGCCGCGCTCATTCCGGCGAAGCCCGTTCCCAGGCCCGCACCCATACCGGCAATAAAACAAATAATGACTGTAAAAAGAACTTTCATGGTTACACTCCCTGTGCTTGACTTTATTTTCGGCTTGCATTAGTATAATAGACAAATGTCGCGTATGCAACAAACAGTATCGCGTCTTTTGCGGTAAGCGCGACACTGACCGCCGATTTGCCGCATTGTCATAAAATGTTTACAAGGGAGAAACCTATGAAAGACAACCAACGGATCGCCGTTACAAAGCGGATGCTGCAGGAGGGGCTGCTGCGGCTTCTCAAAACCGAACCCATTGACAAGATCAAAGTGGTGGAGCTCTGCCAGGAATCCGGCATCAACCGGGCCACTTTTTACCGGCACTATTCCATGCCCCGGGATGTGCTGGACGATATTCGAAAAGGCATCTTCCAGGATATCCGCACGCTTACCCGGAAAGAAGAAGCGTGTACCGATCTGCAAAAGAGCCTGGAAGTCATCTGCCAGTATTGCTACAGCCACGCGGATGTGATCCGGCTTCTGTTTACCAACCAAACCGACGGTGGGTTTGCCCAGCTGCTCAATGAACTGTATCAGGAGCACCTGACAGAAATGCAGCGAACCGGCCAGGAATGGCATGTCGACCCAGTCGACATGAAGCTGGCATCCTACTATTATTCCGGCGGTTTTATCTTTATTCTGCGGCAGTGGCTGACGGAGAATATCGACAAGACCCCCACCGAGATCGCGGCTCTGATTTACAGATTTGTTTCCGGAAAGGCGGATAGATAGCAGGAAAGACATACCTGTATGCCGTAGGAAAAGGAGCGGGGCTTGCGCCCCGCCCCATATTTCACCGCACCACGTTATAGCCATGGATCCACTGCGTCTTCCTTTGTCCTGCGCCGGATGCAGGCACGGTAAAAGAAAATCGCCAGAATCTGCGCCAACACGGACACAACGACCATGTACACCGGGCCATAGTCATACAGCGCGCCCAGCAGCCAGCTGCCTAAGAACCAGGCGATGCCGAAGCCGGTTTCAAAGATGCCAAACCCGGAACTGCGCATGGATTTGGGGATGATCTGGCTGACGGCAGCTTTCATGATGCTCTCCTGCGCGCCCATACCGATGCCCCACAGGACGATGCCCGCGCCGATCATCCAGGGATTGCCGGACAGGAAGATGAAGCAGGAAAAGAAAGCGCTGCACACCGTGGACAAAATCAGGGCTTTCAGACCGATCCGGTCAAAGAGCCACCCGAAGAACAGAGCAGCTACCGCATCCACCGCCATTGCCGCCGCGTAAAGCAGGCTGAGGGTGGAATCCGGGAAGGCCCGCATCCTGGCCGCGTGGAGGGTAATCAGAGTAAAATCCGCAAAGCCGAAGGCAAACAGGCAGATGGCCGCCATATAAAGCACAAAGGATTTCTGGAAGTGGAATTCCCTGTGCTCCTCCGCCTTCTCGAACATCTCCGGATTGGGGTATTTGATTTTGGAGAAAACCACCAGCGCGATGGTGATGAGCGCCGGAATACCCAGAAAAGCGAAGCAGACCCGGTAGGTGGAAAACAGGTTGCCGGTACCTTTGATGAGGCTGATGACAAACAGCATCACCGGGCCGAGGAAAGCGCCCAGCT
>JAEDNR010000024.1 GCA_016302405.1 Oscillospiraceae bacterium | reverse complement strand
AGCGGGTCAGGGTGAAAACGATTACAGACCACGTTCGTCACGACTTGGCCGCCCGTCCTGCGGGCAAATTCCCAATTTGTCGTTCTGCTGCGTTATGCCGATAAGCATCCATTTCAGGCAGCGTTTCCGGCTTCATCGGCGGCATACATGCCCCGGGTGCCGAGAAGCGCCAGCGCGGCGCCCAGAAGCCCGCCCAGGAGCTTGGAGGCCAGCATGGGAAGAATCATGTTTCCCTCCACCCCGGCGGTGAAGCCCAGATGGGCAGCAAGGCCCGAGGCACCGCAGACCAGGAACGCCGCGTTGACGACCCGACCCCGACGGTCCATATCCCGGACCAGCACGATAGCGGGAACGACGCTCACCATACCGACAAGCAGCCCCGTCACACTGGCACTGTTCATACCCGTGTGCCGGGCAATCCAGCCCAGGGGCTTTTCCAGGCAGCGGCGCAGAAGCTCCGCTACGGGCAGGCTTCCCAGCATGACGATGCCGATGGAGGCGGCGACAGCCATCCCGTCTTCAATGGGAGTAAGTCCGGGCAGAAGCGCCAGCCCGGTCATATACTGTACCGCTCCCAGCACAAGCCCCAGGGTGGTGAGGATCTGGATGATCCTGGCAAAGACGCCGAAACCCCGTATGGCGGCGTCGGTAAATTTCAGGATACACAGAAGCAGCAGCCCGGACAGCACCAGCACCGGCAGGCTGTTGAGGCAGGTTTCCGCGAGATTCAGGCCCATCATCAGCCCGCCCAAAAGGAGGGCAGGGGGCATGGCGATGAGGCCGAAGAGGACCCCTTTGGCAAAGTCCGGACGGTGGCCCTTTTCCAGCATGCCCATTCCCACAGGAATGGTAAAGGATACGGTGCAGCCCAGGGTGGAAGCAACCAGAATCCCGGCGTAGCGGCCTACCCTGGCATCCAGGGATAAATCCCGGGCAAGCTGGTACCCGCCCATGTCAATGGCAAGGATGCCGCCGAAAATTCCGGGATCCATTCCCAGGGCGCGGCAGACCGGGGCAACACAGCGTTCCAGCACCCCGGACAGCAGGGGAGCCAGACACAGGATCCCCACCATGGACAGCGCCGTGGGTCCCAGAAGCAAAAGACCCTGCTCAAACCGCTCTCCCAGCTTCAGGCGGTTTCCGAAGATGCGGTCCATGCCGCCCACCACGGCCCCCGCCGCCATAATCCACATAATCACCCGTTCCATAGGCCTTATCTTTTCGCCATGACGGCTTCAATATCGGCAATGGTTCTGGGGATGGCGGCGGACAGGTTTTCGCAGCCGGTTTCCGTGATGAGACAGTTGTCCTCCACCCGGAAGCCGATCCCCCAATCCTCGTGGTAAATGCCCACATCGATGCAGAACACCATGCCCGGGGCGACCTTTTCGGGCCGCTCCACCACATCGTGGACATCAAAGCCAATGTGGTGGGCGCCGCCGTGCCACATAAGCCTGCCTATATCGGCGGTATCTTCCAGAACACCCGCGTCTTTGAGAAGTCCCGCATTATAGCGGCGGATCTCGGCGTCCACTTCCTCCATGGCAAAGCCCGGCTTCAAGATGGAGAACATGTGGTCGGAGGTGGCCAGCGCGCACTGGTACAGCAGCTTCTGGCGGTCAGAGAAGCGGCCGTTGCAGGGCCAGCCCCGGGATACATCGGTGATCAGGTTGTCCCACTGGGCACCCACATCGTTGAGAACCATGTCGCCGTCCTGAGCCTGGCCGGTATAGGCGTAATAATGGATGCAGAAATTGTTCTGCCCGGCGGAAATGATGGAGGGAAAGCCCGGGCCCTTGGGGCTGAACTGACCCAGTACCCGGTCAAATTCCGCTTTGTATTGATATTCATACATGCCGGGGCGGGAGGCTTTCATCATGGCAAGGATACCAGCGCCGGTGATTTCCTCTGCCCGACGCAGGGCGGCAATCTCACAGGGCTGTTTTATGGTGCGCAGGGAGCGCAGAATGGTGTTGGCATTCTGGATTGTCAGATAGGGCCATTCCCTGGCGGCAAGGGCGCGCAGGCGGTGGGCGGGCCGGTCAATATCCTCCGGGCTTGCCCGGTACAGGTCCAGGGCAAGAAAGCCGAATTTCCCGCTTACGGCCAAAGCGTGAAGCTCCCGGGAAAAAGCGTCGGTACTGCGCACATCCGTCACACCGGAGATGGCTTCGGCCTCTGCGGGCTTCAAACGGCGGCCTGTCCAGCGCTCCGCCATGCGGTCGCCGGGCAGAAGATACAGGCGCTCCGTTACCCGGCTGCCGTCCTTCATGATAAGCAGGACGCTCTGCTTCTGCTCGATCCCCGTCAGGTACACAAAATCCCGGTCCGCAAAAAAGGGATAGTATTCATCGTTGGTCTTCCGGATTTCCTCTCCGGAAAAGAATATCGCCAGCGTACCCGGTTTCAGGCGCTCTGCAAGCCTTTCCCGGTTTCTTGAATAAAATGAGCGATCCATTTTCTTCCACTCTTCTTTCTCGTTTTTCTGTGGGTCCAGGGGCAAAACGGTGCTGCGCAGAGAGTAAAGATGCGCCGCTGCAGTATGTTTTGCTTCCTCTGGGCAGGCGTACTGATTGCCGGTCCATTATATCCCAGCTCCCTTTTAAATGCAATCCCCGGGGCGTTGCACGCAGCTTTTTTAACATTATATGGCAAAATGTACAAATCGATAGGGAAATATCTATTAAAAATTCACCATTTTTCATTGACAAAAGGGGGATAGCGTACTATTATTAGAGAAAAGAAGCAGCCTTCGCCGCAGTATGCGCTCAGTTTATCCCGCTGCGGCACAAGTCCTGCATGCTTTTTTCCGTGCTTCGAGCAACTGCCGCTTTCGCCCCGGAAAGGACAGTATCGGAAATCAAGCTTTTTGAAACCTTAGGAACCTCTGAATAAATCGGCTGCGGCTGAGCGGCGGGTCTTTTGCCCCATCCGTTCAGTAATGAAATTGGGAAATACACAAAGTATTCCCTCAATTTCATTACTTTCGGCTGAGTCAAAATCCCTTGCCGTCAGCTCTTGCCAATTTAATCAGAGGTTCCCTTAAAAACGGCTGCTGTTTACGCCAGCGGCTCTGCAAAAGAGGGAACGCTATGAAAAAACTGACATTTAAGGGCGGCGTTTACCCGCCCGAGGGAAAGGAACTGGCCCGGGATATTCCTTTCCGGGAGTGCCCGCCGGGGGATGAGCTTATCTATCCCCTCAGCCAGCACATTGGTAAGCCCGCGAAGCCCATTGTTGCCAAAGGAGACCGGGTCCTTGCCGGTCAGAGGATTGCGGAGGCCGACGGCTTTGTGTCCGCCCATATTTTCTGCTCCGTCTCCGGCAGGGTGAAGGCCCTGGAAAACCGACCCGATGTATTCGGCATCAACGTTCCCTGCATTGTGGTGGAAAACGACGGCCTGTATGAAAAGGCGGAGGGCGTGGGAGTTCAGACCGACTGGGACAGCCTGACGCCTAAGGAGATCCTGGCGATGATCCGGGATGCCGGTATCATCGGCGCCGGCGGCGCGGGCTTTCCCACCCATGTGAAGCTGGCGCCCAAGAATCCCGATGCCATTGAGTACCTTATGGCAAACGGCGCCGAGTGCGAGCCCTACATCACCTGTGATGACCAGCTCATGCGCACCAAGGCAGACGAGATCGTCGCCGGTATGGAGCTGATGCTGCGGCTGCTGCCGAAAGCACAGGGCATCATTGTTATCGAGGAAAACAAGCCAGAGGCCATTGCCGCTGTTTCCAAGGCCTGCGAGGGCAGGGAAAAAGTACGGGTCCAGGTGGTGGCCACCAAGTACCCCCAGGGCGGCGAGCGCTCCATCATCAGCGCCCTCACCGGGCGGTATCTGAAGCCCGGAATGCTGCCTGCGGATGTGGGCTGCATTGTGGAAAACGTGGGCACGGTCCGGAACATTTACCGGGCGGTGTGCTTCAACGAGCCTGTCACCGAGCGGACCTTTACAGTATCCGGCGACGGCGTGAAATCCCCCTGCAACCTGATCGTGAAGACCGGCACGCCTTTCGCGAAAGCTCTGGAAGCGGCAGGCGGCTTTGCGGATGGAGACGCTCCCGAGAAGCTGCTGTGCGGCGGCCCCATGATGGGTATTTCCATGCCGGGGCTCAGTGCCGGTATCTGCAAGAACAACAATGCCCTGACGGTTCTGCGCCGGGATGCCGTGGCGGCAGCCCAGGAAAAGCAGACAGCCTGTATCCGCTGCGGGCGGTGCAGCCAGGTCTGCCCTCTGGGGCTGGTACCCCAGATGATGGCCGATGCCGCGAAAAAGCACGACTATGCCCGCTATGAAAAGAAGCTCTACGGCCTTGACTGCATTGCCTGCGGGTGCTGTACCTTTATCTGCCCGGCGAAACGCCCCCTGATGCAGACCTTCAAGCAGACCAAGGCGGAAATCATGGCCATGAAACGGAAGGAGGCGGCAAAATGAATCAGACAACCAAAGAACCCGCCGTCCGGACGGCGGCAAAGACCCATATGTCCGCCAGCCCTCACCTCCGGAACCGGCTGACCACCGGAAAGGTCATGCTGCAAGTCCTTCTGTCCCTGCTGCCCGCCGCCGTGGTGGGTGTGTGGGTCAACGGCTTCCACGCGTTTCTGGTCATTGCTGTGTGTATGCTTTCCACTGTGGCAGCGGAAGCCATTTTCTGCTTTGTCACCCGGAAGCCCTCCACGGTAATAGACGGCAGCGCCGCGGTTACCGGTCTGCTGCTGGCACTGTGCCTGCCGGCCAGTGTGCCGCTGTATGTCCCTTTCCTGGGCGGCGTATTTGCCATTCTTGTGGTGAAGTGCCTGTTCGGCGGTCTGGGGAAAAACTTCATGAACCCCGCCCTTGCGGCACGGTGCTTCCTGCTGATCTCCTTTGGCAGCGTCATGACCCGGTTCACGGTAGACGGTGTTACTAGTGCCACGCCCCTTGCCGACCTGGCGGCCGGACGTTCTGTGGATATTATGCAGGCATTTTGGGGCTTTTCCAATGATGTAATCGGCGGCTCCGTGGCGGGCATGCTGATCGGCGGAATCTACCTGTGGCTGGTGGGCGGCATTACGCTTCACATTCCCGTGTCTGTGCTGGCCTCCTTCACGCTGTTTGTGGGCCTGTTCGGCGGTCATGGCTTTGACCCTGCCTATTTGCTGGCCCACCTGTGCAGCGGCGGCATCGTAATGGGCGCTGTGTTTATGGCCACCGACCCGGTGACCAGCCCCACCAACGCCTTTGGCCATGTGGTATACGGCTGTATTATCGGCATCCTCAGCGGCATCTTCCGGGTGTTCGGCAGTGCTACGGACTCGGTAAGCTACGCCATCATTACCGCGAACCTGGTGGTGCCCATTATCGATGAGTACTGCATTCCGCTTCCCTATGGCCTGCGGAACGGCGCCCAGGAGGGAAAGAAGAAGCGCCCCGTTCTTCCCAGGGAGGCGGTTATTCTCGGCGTCATCACGTTGATTGCGGGCATCTGCCTGAGCGGCGTATATGCCGTGACAAAGGAGCCCATTGCCAGACAGCAGCAGGCGGCAAGTCTGGCATCCTATCGGGAGGTCTGTCCCGATGCCGAGAGCTTTGCCTATGACGATGATCTTTCCGCCGCGGTGGAGGCGCTGGGCGGCGGCGTATACGGTACAAGCTTCGGAAAAGCCTACATAAATGAGGCTGTGGTAGGCTCGGCCGGAGACCGGATCGTGGGCTATGTGATAAGTGTCACCAGCGGTGACGGTGTGGAGGGCAATATTACCCTCTCTGTCGGGATTTCCGCCGATGGGACTGTTACGGGCATTGCCTTTACCGAACTGAACGAAACTCCGGGCCTGGGCAGCCTCTGCGGAGAACCCGCCTTTAAGGATCAGTTCCTGGGCGTAAAAACAGACTGGTTTGCCCTGAGCGGAAGCGGCTTGGTAATTGATACCGCCAGCGGAGCGACAGGAACAGCCGATACCGCCAGCGGAGCGACAGGAACAGCCGATACCGCCAGCGGAGCGACAGGAACAGCCGATACTGCCAGCGGAGCGACAGGAACCGCCGACGCTGCCAGCGGGGCGACTGGAACTGCCGATGCCGAGACGGGAGCAACGGCATCTTCTGACTCCGTGGAAAGTGTGACCGTCATGACGGGATCTTCCACGGAAATCGATGGCGTATCCGGCGCGACGAAATCCTCCAGAGCGGTGGTAAACGCGATTAATGCCGCGCTGGACTTCTTCCGTACCTATAAGAAGGGAGGTATGTGATATGAAACCCTGGGCAGAACGGATCTATAACGGTGTTATCCGTGAAAACCCCACCCTGGTGCTCATGCTGGGTATGTGTCCGACATTGGCCGTGACCACCTCTGCTATGAACGCGCTGGGTATGGGCGTTTCCACCATGGTGGTTCTCATCATGTCCAACCTTGTGATCTCCCTGGTGCGTAAGATCATTCCCGACCAGGTTCGGCTTCCGGCGTATATCGTCATTGTGGCCTCTCTGGTTACGGTGGTGGAGCTGCTGATGGAAGCTTTTGTGCCGGTGCTCTATAGCGCCCTGGGCATCTACATCCCCCTGATCGTTGTAAACTGCATCATTCTGGGCCGGGCGGAGGCCTACGCCTCTAAGAATCCGCCGCTGATGTCTGCGTTTGACGGACTGGGCATGGGCCTGGGCTTCACCGCCGCGCTGGTGGTGATCGGCGCCCTGCGGGAGCTGCTGGGCAGCGGCACCGTTTTCGGCATGGATGTGACCCTGAACGGAGTCTGGGAGCCAGTGGCTATCTTCGTGAAAGCCCCCGGCGCGTTCCTGATCCTGGCGTTCCTGGTCGCCATTATGAATGCCTGCCATATCAAAAACCGTTCCGACAAGCTGGTGGAAGGCGGATGCGACGGCCATTGCGCCGCCTGCGGAAGCCCCTGCCCGGATAAGAAAGAGGAGGCGGCAAAATGAGCAGTCAGACCTCTCTGATCCTGATTATTATTTCTACGGCCCTGGTCAATAACGTGGTGCTGATCCAGTTTTTGGGAATCTGCTCCTTCCTTGGGGTCTCCAAGCAGATGAAGGCCTCCCTGAGCCTGGGCTGCGCGGTGATCTTCGTGATCACTCTGTCCTCGGCTGTTGCAAGCCTGCTGTACACGTATGTACTTGTGCCGCTGGAGCTTACCTACTTAAAAACCATCGTCTTTATCCTGGTGATCGCGGCGCTGGTGCAGGTGGTGGAGATGTTCATCAAGAAAACCTCTCCCGCCATTTACAACGCCCTGGGCATCTACCTGCCCCTCATCACCACCAACTGCGCGGTGCTGGGTGTGGCTCTGACCAACGTGCAGGACGGCCTGAATTTTATTCAGAGCGTTACGGCGGGCTTCGGCACGGCGGTGGGCTTTACCATTGCCATCGTCCTGCTGGCGGGTATCCGCAGCCGCATTGACGAGGAAGCCATTCCGAAGCCCTTCCGGGGAGCACCCATGGTGCTTCTCAGCGCCGCGCTGATGTCCATTGCCTTTATGGGCTTCAGCGGCATCCTGTAAAGGAGGAAGCGGTATGAGTGCTGTGTTGATTGCCACTGCCGTTGTGGCAGTGATTGGCTTCGTCATCGGCATTGCCCTGGTGGCGGCGGGAAAGAAGTTCCATGTGGAGGTTGACGAGCGGGAAGCCGAGGTCCGGTCCCTGCTTCCCGGCAACAACTGCGGCGCCTGCGGCTTTGCCGGCTGTGACGCCATGGCAGCTGCCATCGTCAAGGGAGAAACGGCTGTGGGTTCCTGCCCGGTGTGCTCCGGCGATGCCGTCAAGGCCATCGGCAAGGTGATGGGCGTGGAGGCCGAGGCTTCCGCCCGCCGGGTGGCTTTCGTCCGCTGCTCCGGCAGCTGTGAAAAGTCTCCCGAGACCTTTACTTATGTGGGTGTCCGGGACTGCCGGACCGCGGCCCTTTCCGGTGTACCGGCAAGAGCCTGCTCCAGCGGCTGCCTGGGCTTCGGCTCCTGCGCGGCGGCCTGTCCCCACGATGCCATCCAGGTAAGAGACGGCGTGGCGGTGGTTCTGAAGAACCGGTGCCTGGGCTGCGGCCTGTGCGCGGCGGCCTGCCCGAAGAATCTGATCACCCTGATCCCCGTGGGGAAAGCCAACGCGGTCCGCTGCTCCAGCCATGAGCGGGGCCCGGCTGTGAAGAAGGTTTGCTCCGCCGGGTGCCTGGGCTGCGGCATCTGCGCGAAGCAGTGCCCGGAGGGCGCCATTACGGTTCGGAATAATCTTGCCTCCATTGACCCTGCCAAGTGTGTCGGCTGCGGCAAGTGTGAGGAAAAGTGTCCGGCAAAGGTCATTGTTTCCCCGAGTCCTGCTGCCCGGGTCTAAATTCGTCTAAAAAACCTGGTACAAAACGGGTCCCGTTTTGTACCAGGTTTTTGCTATGCGGTTTATAGAGCGTCAATTTACCCGGTTCCGGACATTGCCTTCCAGGAAGGAACGGATATTCTGCTCGGTAATATCCATGATCCGCTGGCGGCACTCCCGGGAGGCCCAGGCAATGTGGGGGGTAATAAAGCAGTTTTTGGCGGTGAGCAGGGGGTTGTCAGCGCGGATGGGCTCCTGGCTGACCACATCCATACCGGCGGCATAGACCTTCCCACTGTTCAGGGCCTGGGCAAGGTCTTCCTCCACGATCATGGGGCCTCGCGCCATGTTCAGGATGATGACGCCGTCCTTCATCTTTGCGATGGTGTCCTTGTTGATGATCCCCGTGGTTTCGGGGAACAGGGGGCAGTGCAGGGAAATGACATCGGACTGCCGGAGTACGGTGTCCAGATCCACATATTCGGCAATGGCCCTGCCTTCGTCACAGGGACGGCTTCCGGTTGCCAGAACCTGCATGCCCATGGCCCTGGCAATGGCGCCGGTCTGACGGCCGATGCGGCCAAAGCCGATGATGCCCATGGCCTTTCCCGCCAGCTCAATAAGGGGGGCCTTCCAGTAGCAGAAGTCCGGGCAGGCGGCCCAGTCGCCGTTATGGACGCTTCTGTCATGGAAGCCAATCTGACAGCAGATTTCCAGCAGCATACCGATGGTGAACTGCCCTACGGCGGCGGTGCTGTAGGCGGGGACGTTGGAAACAGGGATGCCCCGCTCCGATGCCGCTTTCAGATCTACCACGTTGTAGCCCGTAGCCAGCACCGACACATAGCGGATACCGGTGCACTGGTCCAACAGCGCCCGGGTGACAGGGACCTTATTGGTTACGATGATTTCCGCGTCCTGAATCCGGGAAGCAGCTTCCTCCGGGCGGGTGCGGTCATAGACGGTCAGCTCGCCCAGGGCGCGGAGCCCGTCCCAACTCAGGTCGCCGGGGTTTTCGGTATAGCCGTCCAGAACTACGATTTTCATAGGCGCTTCCTCAGTCCAGATATTTTTTTAGTGTAGCCCGGACCGCGCCGGGGCCTGCCAGCAGCTCTTTGAACATGCTGTTGATCCGGCCGCCCAGGCCCAGTGCCATGAGATCGGAGCCAAAGATCACGGTGTTGGAGAGAATGCCCTCCAGCTTGCCCTCGGCGCTTTCGGGTGCGCCCAGACGGACACCGGCAAGCTGAGCCTGGAGGCTTTCCAGCATGGGATCGGGGCTGCAGGCCATGGGTTCACCCTTGTCATCCACCCCCAGCAGGTAGCGCAGCCAGCCAGCGATGGCCAGGGGGATGTAGACAAGCGTCGTCACATCCAGGTCATTTCTCTGGACGTAGGACTTGATCGTCTCACCGAACCGGACAGGGATCTTCTGGCTGGTGTCCGTGGCAATCCGCTGGGGGGTGTCGGGCATAAAGGGGTTGGGGAAGCGGCAGTCGATAACCTCGTGGATGAAGTCGATGGGGTTCAGAATACCGGGGTCCACCACCACGGGCATACCCTCCTGATAGCCGATTTTTTCCACCAGGGCTTTCAGCTCCGGGTCCTGCATTTCACCGGCAATAGAGGTATAGCCCAGCAGGCAGCCGTAGACGGCAAGAGCGGTGTGCAGGGGATTGAGACAGGTGGTGACTTTCATCCGCTCGGTGTTGTTCACCGTGTCCCGGTCGGTCATATACACGCCCACCTTTTCCAGGGGAGGCCGTCCGTTGGGGAACCGGTCTTCAATGACCAGATACTGTGGCTTTTCGGAGTTTACAAATCCGGCGGTATAGGTCTTCTTCCCGGTGACGATGACATCCATACCCTCGATTCCAGCCTTGGTCAGTTCCTCCACTACGGACGGCGCGGGCCGGGGAGTGATTTTGTCGATCATGGACCAGGGGAAGGAGACCTTGCTTTCGTCCGTCAGCCAGTCTATGTAGCCCTGGGGAACGAACCCACGGGAAAGCCACTTCTGTGCCATGGTTACAACACCGGTGCGCAGCTTCTCGCCGTTATGGGAGCAGTTGTCCATACTGACAACAGCCAGAGGCACGGCACCAGCGTTGTACCGCTCCAGCAGCAGAGCCGCCACCTTACCCATGGCGGAAACGCAGCTTTCGGGGCCCGCGGCAAAGTCCGCCTGGGCAAGCTTTGTAAATTCACCGCGCATATCCGTCAGGGCGTAGCCCTTTTCGGTGATGGTAAAGCTGATCATCTGCAGGGAGGGGCTGCGGAAAATTTCCTTCAGCCGGGCGTAGTCCTGGGGATAGGCGTTGTCAGCCCGGAAAGCTCCCGCCACGGAGCCGATGAGAGTCTTCTCCGTAGCGCCGTCAGGCATAAGGTTTACCAGAAGGCTCAAATTATCAAAGGGGGTGTAGGCTGCGTCCACGATCTCATAGTCAAAGGTTTCGGCAACAAATACGCCGCCCTTGACCGCTCCTTGCTCCAGCAGTCCCTGCTGCAGGTTGGCGGGAAAAGCCCGGAACAGGTTCCCCGCGCCGAAGTGCACCCAAGTGGGATTCTTGGCGGCTTCGGCCCGGGCCGCGGCAACGTCATAGCCAGGGAGCCTGACTCCCGCTGCCTCCCAGCCGGCACGGTTACGCAGATCGGTCATGGATAATTTCATTAAGCTGATCCTTCCTTTCAAAAAGTGTTATAAGTGGTATCTATTGTGCATTATACAACATCCTGGGGAAAAAAGCCAGAGGGAAGAAGTGTCCCGGAGTTATTTACCGGTCTACAGAATTTTCTGTAAACGCTGTTGGTCATTGACGGCAGGCTCGTTTTGTGATACCATCACGGAAGAAAACCGAAAGATGGGGTATACTGAGAAAAAGGATTGTGCTTATCGGCTGAACGCGGCAGCTCGGAAAATTGGAATTTATGCCATCGTCAGAACGTGTCATTCCGAACCAGTGCGCACACTGGTGTGGGAATCTCCATCGAATTCCGGGCAGCCTATCGTCATACAGTCTGTTCTATCCTACCGTTTTCCGGTGTCCATCCACGAGAAGTGGTACTTCTATCCGGGGGATTGCCACGCCAGTGTGCGCACTGGCTCGCAATGACCGGGAATTCGTCAAATTCCAATTTATCTGATTGATGAATAAAGATATGCATAAAAAGTAAAGGAGAATCCATTATGGCTACTATTTCCATTGATTCAGAACAGTTTTCCCGGATGCTCGCGGGGGAGAAGCCTCTGCTTGTGGATTTCTGGGCGCCCTGGTGTGTCCACTGCCGCAGACTCCAGGCGGCCTTTGACAAGGTGGCGGAGGAAAATGCGGATACCGTCCTGGCGGTGAAAATCAATATTGACGAAGAAATGGAGCTGACCAATGCCGAGGGAATCGAGATTATCCCCACGCTGGTGCTCTACAAAAACGGCAAGCGGGCGGCTTCCGTGGTGAATCCCGGCTCCAAAGCGGCCATCGACGCGTTCCTGCGGGATGAGCTGGGCCGGTAAAGGGGCGGAAAATGAAGATCTATGATATGCTGATCGTGGGCGGCGGTCCCGGGGGCTATACCGCGGCGCTGTACGCGGCCCGGGCGGGGCTTTCCGTCCTGGTTTTTGAAAAGCTGTCCGCCGGAGGCCAGATGGCTCTTTCGGATCGGATTGAGAACTTTCCCGGCTTCCCGGAAGGGATCGAGGGCTACACCCTGGCGGAGCAGATGCAGGCCCAGGCAGAGCGGTTCGGCGCGCAGACGGTGCTTGCGGAGGTACTGGCTCTGGAGCTGCGAGGCAATCCCAAGACGGCGCAAACCAGCGAGGGCACCTTTTACGGCCGAACGGTGGTCTATGCCGCCGGAGCGGAGCCCAGGCAGCTGGGGCTTCCCATGGAGCAGGCCCTGGTGGGCCGGGGAGTCAGCTACTGCGCCGCCTGTGACGGCGCTTTCTACAGGGGCAAAACCGTGGCGGTGGTAGGCGGGGGCGATTCGGCGGCAGCGGAGGCTATGCACCTTTTGCCTGTCGCGAAAAAAGTGATCCTCATTCACCGCAGGGATACCCTGCGGGCAACGAAGGTCTACCACGCCGCTCTGATGCAGGCGGAAAACCTGGAATTCCATTGGAACAGCGCGGTGACGGAGCTCATGTATGACGGCAGGCTCATGGGGCTTCGGCTCAAGAACACCGTCACCGGCGAGGAAAGCAGCGTTCCCTGTGACGGCGTTTTCATCAGTGTGGGCAGGAAACCTGCTACAGACCTGGTGAGCGGCCAGCTTGCCCTGGATCAAGCCGGCTATATTATCGCGGGAGAAAACACCCGGACGGAGATCCCCGGCGTGTACGCGGTGGGGGATGTACGCGGTAAGCCCCTGCGCCAGGTGGTTACCGCCGTTGCGGACGGCGCCGTGGCGGTCCATTCTGCGCAAGACTTCCTTGCCGGCCTGGAAAACACAGACAGTCTTCCCGAATAACGGGAAAACACATAGGGAGGAAACAAAATGGAGAATGTCAGATCCGTAAAGCCCGCGCTTCCTGCCCGGCTGCTCCACGGCGGGGACTATAACCCCGACCAGTGGCTGGACTGTCCGGAGGTGCTGGAAGAGGATATTGCCCTCATGAAGAAAGCCCATGTCAACTGCGTCAGTCTGGGGATTTTCGCCTGGAGCCGCCTGGAACCGGAGGAGGGGCGGTTTGACTTTGACTGGCTGGAAAAGATCATGGATAACCTGTATGAAAATGGGATCTATACCATCCTCGCCACTCCCACCGGCGCCATGCCTCACTGGCTGACGGATACCTACGAAGAGGTCAACAAGGTGGATAAAGACGGCAGACGCCGGATCCATGGCCAGCGGCACAACTTCTGCCCATCTTCTCCCGTGATGCGGGAGCGGACCCGGGCCATCAATACCGCCCTTTCCCGTCGGTTCGGTCATCATCCGGGGTTGCTGGCCTGGCACCTGTCCAACGAGTACGGCGGCGACGGCGGGGCATCCGACTGCCACTGCCCCTACTGTCAGGCCAATTTCCGGAAGTGGCTGCAAAACCGGTATGGTACCCTGGACAATCTGAACCATGCCTGGTGGTCCGGCTTCTGGTCCAATATCGTCACCGACTGGGAGCAGATCTACAGCCCTGTGCCCTATGGTGAAATGACCCTCCATGGCCTGAAGCTGGACTGGAAGCGGTTTACCAGTGACCAGATGCTCGATTTCTGCAAAGCGGAGGCGGCGGCTGTGCGTACATACAGCGACGCTCCCGTGACTATCAATATGATGGGGCCCTTTGATCCGCTGAACTACTTCCGCTGGGCAAAGGAACTGGATATTGTGTCGGAGGACAGCTATCCTTTCTGGCACACCCAGGAAGATACTCTGGACCCGGCGGTGATGGCGGCATTCCGGTACTCCCTGATCCGCAGCTTGAAAAAGCAGCCGTTCCTGCTCATGGAGAGCGTGACCTCGGCGGTGAACTGGCACCCCAGATGCACCCTGAAGCGGCCCGGTATGCACGAGCTGTCCTCTTTGCAGGCGGTGGCTCACGGCTCAAACAGCGTCCAGTATTTCCAGTGGCGAAAAAGCCGGGGCGGCAGCGAAAAATTCCATGGAGCGGTGGTGGATCACCGGAACGGGGAGAACACCCGGGTGTTCCGGGAGGTTGCCCATCTGGGGCAGCGCCTGGAAGCGCTTTCCGACAAAGTGATGAAGACCTGCAACCAGCCCCGGGCAGCCATCGTCTTTGACTGGGAGAACCGGTGGGCGGCGGAGGATGCCCAGGCAATCATCAACCCCCTGGATTTCCTGGAAAAGTGGATGCCCTGGTTCCGCCCGTTCTGGGAGCAGGGCGTGGATGTGGATATTGTGGACATGGACAGCAGCCTGGAAGAGTATTCCCTGGTGGTCGCTCCTCTGAACTACATGTACCGGGGGGACTATGCTCAGCGGGTACGGGCCTTTGTAGAGGCGGGCGGCACCTATGTGACCTCCTATTGGAGCGGGGAAGTGGATGAAAACGACCTGTGCTTCCTGGGGCACCATCCCCTTTCGGATGTGCTGGGTATTCGCACCGAAGATATTGATGTGCGGCCGGTGAATGTGGAAAATGAGGTTGTGTGGGGACAGAAGCGGTATCCCGTGATGGATCTGTGCGCCATCGTCCACCCGGAGGGAGCCCAGGTTCTGGCGGAATATGCCCGCGATTTCTACGCCGGTTTCCCCGCACTGACCCGGCACAGCTTCGGTAAGGGCACGGCCTATTTTGCCGCCGCGGAGTGCGGTGGGGATTTCCTGCGGGATCTAATCAGGCTTGTGACCGGGCAGACCGGAAACACCTGTGCGATGAAAGCGGCGCTTCCCTACGGTGTCACCGTGACGGAGCGCAAGGGAGGGGAAGGGAGCCTATTCTTCCTGCAGAACTTCAATCCGGAGTCCACGGCTGTGACGCTGGAAAAGGGGTATCTGGACGCGGAGACAGGAGAAACCCTGTCCGGCTCTGTTGCGCTTGCGCCTTATGAATGCCGGATTCTGGAGAACGGCAAGGAAGTATAATTTGGGCGGGATAAAGATACAAATTGGAATTTGGCGGGCCAACCGTAAAAGCATCGTAGGGGACGGGTTTCCCGTCCCGCCCCATACAAGTCTCTGAATTCCGGGGGACGGGAAACCCGTCCCCTACGAATGGATGACGATAAATAGTCCGAAATTCGATGGAGATTCCCACACCAGTGTGCGCACTGGTTCGGAATGACAATGTTGTACGACGCCCTGGCTTCCCTCTGCAAATTCCCAAATTGCGTACCACAGAACGATACCGAGCGGGTCAGGGTGGGAACGAATACAGATCACGCTCGTCACGACTTGGCCGCCCGCCCTGCGGGCAAATTCCCATTTCCTTGTCTGCATCTTTCGTCAGAAAGCATTTTCTGCTTTCAAGCACCTCCGCAACATGGAAAAATCCCCCCCCCGATAGACGGCATAAAAACCGCTTATCGGGGGGGGCGTTATCTTACAGCGCGTGGCCAACCAGGAACCAAAGCAGCAGCAGAGCTACCACCAACGGCAGGTAGGCGGGCAGGGCGGAAAAGGAAATCAGAATCACACTGTAGCCGAAGTACTCCAGAAGTCCGAATACCCCGCACAGCAGGATGGTGGTCAGTACGGCCTTGGAAAGCTGCTGGCCCACCTTGTTGGAAAAGAAGAACGCATAGATTGCGCCGATGATGGGGTTTACCGCAATCAGCAGTGCCCCGAGGAGTACATTGGCAAGGCTTACCAGAAGCATAGCTACCAGCACCCCCAGCAGAATCATAGGCGCGTAGGTGGTCAGCACGTTGGGAATATACTTGTTGATGGCCCAATTGAGAACAAAATGGAGAATGAAACAGACTGCCACGGACAGCAGCCGCAGAACGTACCACCCGGGAATAGTTTCTCCCCGGGGAATGATGGCGTCCAGGAGATTGACCAGGAACGCAAGAATCACCATGGAGAGGATCCGGTCGCACAGAACCGGGAAAGAGGACCCCTGGAAAGGTAGCAGAATCATGTAATTCTCCCGGAAAGTGACAAAGGGCAGGGGAGACAGGAACATTTCCAGGTTCCAGGGTTTAAAGGTGTAGATGACCACGGTCAGCACATACAGAAACAGAATTCCGATGGCGGCGCAGACAGAACGGTTCAGATTGGATTCCTTGCCGAAAGCGAAGCGGCCCAGGATACCAAGGCTGATGGACACCACGGCAAGCACGCCGATGAGCTTCAGAACGGACAGCACGTCGATGTCCGCGGGGATCAGTGCCCCGGCGTAGGTTAAAAGGGCATCCAGCTGGTCCGGAAGCCGCTCTGCCACGGTGTTTAGAATATCGCGCAGTTCCATAAGAAAGTCCTTTCCGCGGCCCTTATACGAGCCCTTCGTTGAAGAAACGTATCAGGCCGCAAGGGGAAGATGCGTAAAACAGGGGCGACCGAAAGGCCGCCCCTGTGGGTATGCGGAAATAAACCAAAAAACCGGGAGATTAACTTACTTAATCTCGGCCTCAGCGCCGGCTTCCTTCAGCTCGGCAACCAGCTTCTCGGCGTCTTCCTTGGAGATGCCTTCCTTCAGGGTCTTGGGAGCGTTGTCAACCAGATCCTTGGCATCCTTCAGGCCCAGGCCGGTAGCGGCACGGACAACCTTGATGACGCCCAGCTTGGAAGCGCCGGCGGACTTCAGGATGACGTCGAACTCAGTCTTCTCCTCGACTTCCTCAACAGCGGCCACGGGAGCGGCAGCGGTAGCGGCAGCGGCGGAAACACCGAAAACTTCCTCCAGGGTGTGAACCAGCTCGGACAGCTCCAGAACGGTCAGGCCCTTGACTTCCTCAACGAGAGCAGTGACTTTTTCACTAGCCATTGTAATTTTCCTCCTAAATGAATTATGTTTTAAGTTGTTTGCAGCGGTAGAAACTTATTCAGCGGACGCAGCTGCGGGAGCGCCGCCTTCCTTCTGTTCCCGGATCTGATCCAGGACGCAAGCCAGGCTGGACAGGGGAGCCAGGAAGGTACCGAGCACCTGACCGACCAGAGCGGCCTTGCTGGGCAGTTCGCCGAACCTGTTCAGCTGGTCAGCGGACAGGGTGGAACCCTCCACGATGCCGCCCTTAATGGACAGAGCGATCTTGTTCTTCTTGGCGAACTCGCATACGATGCGGGCAGGGGCGATGGGGTCGCCGGTGGTGGATGCCATGGCGGTGGTACCGTTCAGGACCTTGCTGAAATCGTAGCCTGCATTCTTGGCGGCAAAGTTGGTCAGGGTGTTCTTCACAACGGCGTACTCAACACCGGCCTCACGGAACTGCTTCCGCAGGTTGGTATCCTGGGCCACGGAGATACCCTTGTAATCCACAAAGACAACGGCGGAGGACTCCTTGATCTTACCGGTCAGAGCTTCCACAACGGCCTTCTTGCTTTCAAGAACCTTTGCATTGGGCATGATTTTCACCTCCGAAATGAAAAATGTCTTCCTGCCAGAAGACAGAAAGACACGCAGAAATTCACTATCAGCGCACCTCGGCGGGATTTACTGCATGACGCATACCTGCTGTCTTTGGCAACTGCTATATGATAGCAGAGAAAGTGTGCTTTGTCAAGGACTTTTTTGCCATTTTCCGGGCTTTTTTTGTTTTTCCGGTTGACATTCCGGATTATCTTGATTATACTGACCACAGTACAGTCCGCACTGCGGGCAAGAAAGGAGATTTCAAATGACTGTTCGTGAGGTTGTTGCCAGCTAACGGAATAGGGCGCGAAAAACAGATGGGTGTGCGACCCCTTTGTTGTTGCGCCATTTTGAAGTAACCTTTCGCTTTTTTGGATCGCCGCGGGACGCAGCCAGAAACGAGGGCTGCTTTGCCGCGGTATTTTTGCGCCCATTTTCCGTTGGCATAAATGAAGCAACAGGTTGTCGTCTTTCGGAAGCACAGTGACAAATTGGAATTTGGCGAATTCCCAGAAAAGCTTTGGCTCTCCCTATGGGAGAGCTGTCAGCGAAGCTGACTGAGAGGGCCCTCTCCGCCCTGCGGGCACCTCTCCCAAAGGGAGAGGCTTTTGCCGGCAAATCTCAGTTTCACGATCTGCTTATGAAAGATAACCTAAATGAAGTGTTTAACAATTACGGAATCAGGAGGAAAGAAAATTGACAGTATTTGATTATGGGAAAATTCCCAACTATGAAGACTTACCGGGGATCCCTGCCAGAGTGACCGCGGTGCATAAGGAGCGCTACGGTGTCGTATGTGAGCATGGAGAAACCTTTGCACGGCTGAAAACCAGGGAGTACTACGTCGACGGCGAAGTGTTTCCCACCACCGGGGATTATGTGATGATAAACTATGTGGAAAACGGCGACAGCCAGATTCTTTCGACGCTGCCCCGGCGGACCTATTTCTCCCGCCGGGATCCGGATAAGGGCAGGGGAGAGCAGGCGGTGGCCGCGAATTTTGACTATGTGTTTATCATGCAGTCGCTAAACCTGGATTTTAACCCCAAACGGCTGGAACGGTATCTGACCCTGACCTGGCAGTCCGGGGCGGTGCCCGTGGTGGTCCTGACAAAGGCGGATCTTGCTCAGGACTATACAGATTATCTGGCCCAAATTGAGCGGGTAGCTGCCGGTGTGGATGTGCGCGTGGTCAGTGCCCGCACGGGCTACGGCATGAACACACTGAGCGCATATCTGGCGCCCGGGAATACCATCGTGCTGTTGGGTTCCTCCGGTGTGGGCAAATCCAGCCTGGTGAATGCCCTGGCGGGAGAGGAAGTCATGGCCGCGGGAGAAATCCGGGAGGATGACAGCAAGGGCCGCCACACAACTACCCACCGGCAGCTGCTCAGGCTTTCCAGCGGCGTCATGATTATCGACACACCGGGCATGCGGGAGCTGGGCATGTGGGGCGTTACGGAGGGGCTGGAGGAAGCTTTCTCGGATGTTGAAAAGTATCTGGGCAAGTGCCGCTTCCGGGACTGCCGCCATGCGTCGGAGCCGGGCTGCGCCATCCGGCAGGCAATTGAAAGCGGAGAATTGGAGCTTGCCCGCTGGGAAAGCTACCGGAATTTACAGTCCGAAGCAAAATACGCCGATGACAAGCAGGCGCTTCTGCGCCAGAAGCAGCAGTGGCACAAAGGAATCCAGAAAATCAAGAAGATGAACAAGAAAGAGATCTGGTAAACCGGCATTTTCAATAGTGGACGGTGAAAGTATTTTGTGACTATGATCAGAGATAAATTGGAATTTGTCGGGCCAACCGTAAAAGTATCGTAGGGGACGGGTTTCCCGTCCCTTTGCATTGCAGCCTATTTACCGCTACGCCCAACCCTTTTGGGTGATTTTCCCGCTTGCTGCGGGAGGCGAAACGCCTCCCCTACGCCCTTACAAATTGGAATTTGACGAATTCCCGGTCATTGCGATAAAGTAGCGCACACTGGCGTGGCAATCCCCCGGTTAGACGTACCACTTCTCGTGGATAAATTCCGGAAAACGGTACAAAAGAACGGTCTGTATGACGATGGGTTGCCCATAATTCGATGGAGATTGCCACACCAGCGTGCGCGCTGGTTCGCAATGACACGTTCTGACGATGCGTCAAATTCCAATTTGTCTTTTTGCTCTATTCTGGCCAACTGAAACCGGTACGCAAAAATCCCCCTGACGCGGCGCGTCAGGGGGATAATGGAAGCTTTATAGCTTACAGATACTTGGCGGTGCTGACCTTGACGCCGGGGCCCATGGTGGAGGCCACGGTGCAGGAGCGGATATACTGGCCCTTGGAAGCGGCGGGCTTCGCCTTAACCACGGCACGGACCAGAGTGTCCATGTTCTCCGCCAGCTTCTCGGTGCCGAAGGACACCTTGCCGATGGGGCAGTGGATGATGTTGGTCTTGTCCAGACGGTACTCGACCTTACCGGCTTTGATCTCCTTGACGGCGGCAGCCACGTTGGGGGTCACGGTGCCGGCCTTGGGGGAGGGCATCAGACCCTTGGGGCCCAGAACCTTACCGAGACGGCCAACCACACCCATCATGTCGGGGGAAGCGACGACCACGTCAAAGTCGAACCAGTTTTCCTTGGTGATCTTCTCCACCAGCTCCATGCCGCCGACATAGTCAGCGCCGGCATCCTTGGCCTCGTCCACCTTGGCGTCCTTGGCGAACACCAGAACCCGGCGGGTCTTGCCGGTGCCGTTGGGCAGAACCACGGCGCCGCGGACCTGCTGGTCAGCGTGACGGGAGTCAACACCCAGCTTGATGTGCAGCTCGACGGTCTCATCGAACTTGGCGGAAGCGCCCTTCACAACCAGCTCCAGGGCTTCGGTGGGATCATACTGAACGGAGCGGTCAATCAGCTTGGCGCTCTCCTGATACTTTTTGCCTCTAAACAATGTTTTATCCTCCTTATCGTGGTGATGCGGAAAAATCCTCCCACATTTCCGGTTTCAAATTTTACCGGACAAGCAATAATCAATCGACGACGGTAACGCCCATGGAGCGGCAGGTACCGGCAACCTGAGCCTCAGCAGCCTCCAGAGTGGGGCAGTTCAGGTCAGGCATCTTGGTCTTGGCGATCTCAGCGATCTGAGCCTTGGTGATGGTGCCAACCTTGGTCTTGTTGGGGACACCGGAGCCCTTCTCCAGACCGATGGCCTTCATGATCAGCATGGGGGTCGGAGGAGTCTTGGTGATGAAGGTGAAGCTGCGGTCAGCGTAAACGGTGATGACGACGGGAATCTTGTAGCCCTCCATGTCCTTGGTGCGGGCGTTGAATTCCTTGATAAAAGCCGCGATGTTCACGCCGTGCTGGCCCAGGGCGGGGCCAACAGGGGGAGAAGCGGTTGCCTTAGCGGCGTTGATCTGAAGCTTAATAATGCCGGTGACTTTCTGTGCCATTATAAGCACCTCCTGAATAAAATGTGGTAGCATGCGCATTGCGCATTTTTTTCGGGGCAAAGCCCCTCCCACGTCACGCCGGTGATCCGGCCGGTGCGTTTACGGGGAAACAACCTCAACCTCGTCAAGCTGGAACTCAACGGAGGTCTCCCGGCCAAACATGGAAACAAGCAGGCTGACCGAGTTGTTGTCAATGTCGATGGATTCCACGGTGCCGGTGAAGGAGCTGAGGGGGCCATCCAGGATGCGGACGGTGTCGCCCACCTGATAGTTGACCACGATTTCCTTCTTTTCCACACCCATGGCGTAGACCTCGTCCTCCGTCAGGGGGGTGGGGTCGTTGCTGGAAGTTCCTACGAAGCCGGTGACTCCGCGGATGTTCCGGATCACATGCCAGGTGTCATCACTGTAAACCATCTTGACCAACACGTAGCCGGGGTAAACCTTCCGGTCGAAGGTCTTGCTCACGCCGGACTCGGTGATCTCCGTGACCGTTTCCAGAGGAATGGAGACAGCCAGGATCTGGTTCTGGAGCTGCCGGGATTCCACGGTCTTTTCAATGGTGGCTTTTACAGTGTTTTCATAACCGGAATAGGTATGCACCACATACCATTTTGCAGTTTCTGCCATGACGCCGGTACCTTAGTGGAAGACGCGGATCAGAGCGTCAATTCCGATCTGGGCAATGAAGTCAAACAGCCAGATGAAAACGCCCACGGCGATAACGCAGACGACAACGATGGCTGTATTTTTCAGAACCTGCTGGGGGGTGGGCCAAACGACCTTCTTCAGCTCACTGCGAAGCTCACGGAAGTACTTACAGACCTTGGCCCAGGTTCTCTTGAACCAGTTTTCCTTTTTTGCCTCTGCCATGACAAGACCTCCTTACTTCGTCTCGGTGTGAGTGGTGTGCTTCCTGCAGAATCTGCAGTACTTCTTCATTTCGAGACGGTCAGGGTCGTTCTTCTTGTTCTTCATGGTGTTGTAGTTTCTCTGCTTGCACTCAGAGCATCTCAAAGTGACTTTAACGCGCATAACGGCACCTCCTTAATCTTGCCTCCCTGTATCGCCCCGGCTAGTAAAATTTAGACAGCGGTCAACTACAAAGACCGCCCCGAGGCCGAAAAAGGCGCAGAAAAAAAGCCCTTTTTCACAGGTAGAAATATACTATCACAGGGGGACTGTAAAGTCAACAACTTTTTGCTTGTATTTTGGGGGAATTTCCTGTACAATGACCCTGTTCAAACTTCAAAAACAGAAAAGAGGAAGCGTATGCGCATTATGGGCGTTGATTACGGCGACGCGCGGACGGGCATTGCCATATCGGACCTTACCTGCACCATCCCCGGCTCCGCTTCAGTGGTCCCCAGCCGGAACCGGGAGAAGGCCATTGCCGATATTGTCCGGCTGGTGCAGGAAAACGAGGTGGGGGAGATCGCCGTGGGCCTGCCCCGGAATATGGACGGCAGCGAGGGCGTAAGGGCCCAGCTTTGCCGGGAATTTGGCGACGCCTTGGCTGCCGCTACGGGGAAGAAAGTGGTCATGTGGGATGAGCGCCGCACTACGGTGGAGGCCCACAATATTCTCTCCGTCCACAATTACCACGGACAGAAGCGCAAGCAGACCGTGGATGCCGTGGCGGCGACCCTGATCCTGGAGGGCTACCTGGCTTTCCGGAAAAGGGAACATTGAGATAACGCAGCAAACGCCGCCGGCTCCCCGGCGGCGTTTGCTGTTACATATATTAATGCTGCTTGGCTTAACGCGGGAGGAAGACAAATCGGAATTTGGCGAGCAGTTAAGGTGCGCGGGTGGTGAGACGCCTTGCCCCCCGCACTTGTGAGGGGGGTGTCCCTGCGCTAGCGCAGGGAC
>JAEDNR010000023.1 GCA_016302405.1 Oscillospiraceae bacterium | reverse complement strand
TAGCAGCCTATTTACCGCTTCGCCCAACCCTTTTGGGAGATTTTCCCGCTTGCTGTGGGAGGCGAAACGCCTCCCCTACTCCCTTACAGATTCCAATTTATCGCTTTTTTCAAATCCCCTTGACAAAGACTGTATGAACTGTTATACTGACCGTACTAATACAGTTGATACAGTTTGGAGGGATCACCGTGCATTTGGATTATCGGGACGGGCGGCCCATCTATATACAGATCGTGGATGACCTGCGGCAGCAAATTGCCCTGGGCGTCCTGCCCCCGGGGGAGAAGCTTCCCAGCGTCCGGGATCTGGCCGCCCAGCTTTCCATCAATCCCAACACCATCCAGCGGGCCTACCGGCAGCTGGAAATGGAGGGCTGGATCTGCACCGTGGCGGGAAAGGGCTGCTTCGCCTGCGAAAAGCCCAGCCAGGCCCGGGAGGAAGAAGATCAGCTCATGGAGCAGTTTACCCAGACGGCCCGGCAGCTGCTTGCCCTGGGGCATACCCGGCAGGAGCTGGCCGCGAGGCTTGAACAGGAGGACCATTATGCTTGATGTCATGAACCTGACAAAATCCTTTGGCGCATTCAAGGCCCTGGACGATCTGTCCATGCATATCCCCGAGGGCGGCGTCTACGGCCTGGTGGGCCCCAACGGCGCAGGAAAATCCACCCTGATCCGGTGCCTCACCGGCGTGTACCGCCCGGACAAGGGCACCGTGCTCATGGAGGGCCAACGGATCTATGAAAACCCTGGGATCAAATCCCGGATCGGCTACATACCCGACGACATCTTTTACTTCCCCTCCGCCACCATGGAGGACATGCGTGCCTACTACCGCAGCACCTACCCCAAGTTTGACAATGCCCTTTTTGAGCGGCTTTTCGAAGCCTTTCAGCTTCCCAGAAAAAGCCCCATCCGCCGGTTTTCCAAGGGCATGCAGAAGCAGGCCGCTTTCCACCTGGCCATAAGCACCCGTCCGGATGTGCTGGTTCTCGACGAGCCGGTGGACGGGCTGGACCCGGTAATGCGGCGGCAGGTCCTGAGCCTGATTCTTTCCGATGTTGCCGAACGGGGCGTAAGCGTGCTGGTTTCCTCCCACAATCTGCGGGAGCTGGAGGACATCTGCGACCATGTGGGCATCCTGGATCACGGGAAAATGCTCCTGGAGCGGAGCCTTGCGGACATGCAGGGCAACACCGTAAAGCTGCAGATGGTGGGTACCGTACCGGGGAGCCTCCCAGTGCTCCACACCAGCGCCTCCGGGCGGCTGAACACCTATATTCTACGGGCAAGTCAGGAGCAGGTTCAGGCCGCCATGGCGGGGGTAGACTGCCCCTATTACGATATTCTCCCCCTGTCTTTGGAGGAAATCTTCATCTATGAGTTGGGAGGTGCCGACTATGCGGTCAAGGACATCCTTATGTAACCGGGCAGACCTGCGGGTGGACTTCACCCGGTTCGCTCCCCTTTGGGCACTGTACACCGTGCTTCTGGCGGCGATCATCATGATGTGCCTGCCCCAAAGCAAAACCGCCTACGACACCGCCTACGTCCTGTCCGGGCTTGCCGGGCTGATGGCGCCCATTCAGTTCTGCTACGCCCTGCTGACTGCCCAGTGCCTCTTCGGGTATCTTTACGACACCCGGCTGTGCTACACCATCCACGCTATGCCCCAGACCCGGCTGTGCCGGTTCCGCACCCATGTGCTGGCAGGTCTCCTGTTTGCCCTGGTGCCGGACCTTTTGGCAGCGGGCCTGTGCTGGGTGATTGCCCCGGAGGTGAAAACCGCCGTCGCCTGGTGGCTGGTGGCTGCCGCCGGTCAATATGTCTTCTTTTTCAGTTTCGCGGTGCTTTCTGTCCTGTGCGCCGGAAACCGGGTGGGCGGCGCCCTGGTCTACGGCATTGGGAACTTCCTGCCCCTGATGGCTGCCTGGCTGGCAGGCTCCATCTTCCAGCCCCTGCTCTTTGGTATAACCGTACCTACGGAACCTTTCGACCTCGCCTGTCCTCTGGTTCAGCTTACCCGGGAGGACTACCTTACTCTTGTGGCCCCCGTAGTCGATGTCAATGTCGGTCCCGTGCTGGAAGCGATTTACCCGGGGCAGGCGCGTATGGCATACCTCGCGCTGTGCTGCGCCTTTGCTCTGGTCTTCCTGATCGTGGCAGGCGGCCTGTACCGGGATCGGCCCCTGGAATCCGCCGGGGAGCTGCTGGCGGTGAAAGCCCTGCGTCCGGTGTTTCTCCTGCTGTTTACCCTGGCGGCGGGGGCTTTCCTGCAGCTGTTTGCCAGCATTTTTGTGGGCAGCACCGCCTACGGCTATTTGCTGGCAGGCATGGTCGTGGGCTATTTCGTGGGAAAAATGCTCCTGGAACGGCAGGTTAACGTATTCCGGCTCCGGGCAATCCCCGGCATTGCCGCCATCTGCGCCGTATTCTTTGCCCTGCTGCTGCTTACAGGGCTGGATGTCACCGGGATCATCCGCGCCGTCCCGGCGGAAGACAGCATTGCCTCCGTATCCGTTATCCCCTGTGTCAGTGAAGACGGGTTGGGTGTAACCTCGCAGGACCCGGCGGATATTCAGGCCGTGCTGGCCCTGCACCGGGGGGAGGTGGACAGCTGGAAATCCTGGCGGAAAGACAACCGCGGCATCTCCGGCCTGCTCACCGAAAGCTACGGTCACAGCCTGTTTGGGGAAGACAGAAACTCCATCCGGCTGACCCTGCGCTACCGGCTGAAAAACGGAAGAATGGTGGAACGGGTGTACCAGGTGGAAACCCAGTCCAAGAGCGGAAGCATTGCCGAGGACTTCCTGAAGCGTCCGGAAAACGTTCTGGGGGTAAAGGACCGGTCGGAGTTATATTCCATCGGGGTTCGGCAGGTGGAAGTTTACGGCGACTGGGGCTGCGGCGGCTACTGCACCGTAAGCGATATTACCGGACTGCTGAACGCCATCTATGACGACTGCGCTGCCGGGCGGATCCTCCCCGGTGTCTATCTGGAGGACACTGATGGGTATCTGGGCACTCTCAGCCTCATCCGTCAGGATCAGGAACGGAGTATCTGGCTGCCTATTTATGACAGCTATACCAGCACCGTAAGCTACCTGGAAGAAAACACTGTGGCTTTCCCAGAGGATGGGGAAAGGCCCTGAATAGCCAAACCCCCGCCGTGCTTATGCACGGCGGGGGTTCTTTATGGGAAGATAGGGGGATTTAATTGACAATTGACAATGGACAATGGACAATTAAGGAATCCCTTCGGGATGATTGAAATATGTAAAAAATGTCCAAAAACAATTGGATTTCTTTTAAAATCGTCCCGCAGGGACACCACAATTGTCAACTGTCAATTGTCAATTGTCAATTCGGACGAAGTCCGCTAAATATTCCTTTACTGCATCTGGAAGCTGACGACTTCGCCGGTGGATTTGTTTACCACCACGGTAGCGGTGCCCACCGCCTCCATAACGCCGTCCTTGCTGACGTTCTTCGCCTTGGACTTGGACAGGCCCCGGATGGTTTCCAGATCCTGGTCATACCCTGCCAGGGCTTCCTCGTCCACCACGTACACGGCAACCGTGTAGGTAATTTCCTTGCCCAGGAACTTTTGGTAGGCGCTCTCCACAGTGGTCACCAGGGTATCGTCGGCGTACTCGGGAACTTCGGACTGAACCACGGGGATCATTTTGGTGTTTTCCTCGTACCGCTGAGAAGCCGTGTAGCTGGCAGACAGGGAGGTGGTGTTATAGTAGTAGGTCAGGTAGCCAAAGACACAGCCCACGCCCACAATAAACAGCAGCGCCAGGGTCACGATCTGCTTTTTGTTGAATTTCAGATCCTCACCTGCCTCGGAGCCGGAGTAGGTCAGGCCCAGCCGGGAGGTGATGGGCAGCATGATGGACAGGAACAGGGTCAGAAGAACGGACTCAATGGGGAACATGAGAATGTTCTTGATCATTCCGGGGACAGCCATGGCAAAGGTGTACTGCTTGCCGCCCATATAGAGCGCGTAGTACCACATCATAATGGGGGTCTGGATCAGCACGTTGATGAAGAAATTGATACAGAAGCGGCTGAGCATGACCCGGGCGGTATTGACCTTCGTCCGGTACAGGAACAGGGCGAACACCAGAGAGCCGCCGATCTCCGTCAGGATAAAGGGAATGAAGTACACGCCCTCCGGCCGGATCAGGAAACCCAGAACGTCTGTAATGGCGGCGCAGATGACGGCAAACACGGGGCCAAAAACCATGGCGCCCAGGGCGTTTACAAAGAACGCCACATTGATGCGCAGGACCGGGGTGACGGGAATGGAGATCTGCTTGACCACCAGCCGCAGGGCGATCATCAGAGCAGCGAACACCAGCATGTGGGTGTCCTTCAGTTCCGCGGCGGCGTCACGCCAGTAGGCCTTGGAGAAAGGGTGTGCGTACAGAGTTCTGCTTTTGGGAGCGGTTGACATAATAAATTCCTCCTTTAATGCGTAAGCGACGATCCGCAAAGCACATTTACTGCCCCAACGGCCCATGACAAAAAAATCCCCGGCGTAAAACCGCCAGGGAGCTTTTACAGATCATGGATCACCCGTGGGGAAGGGCAGCACGTTTCCAGCCGACCATTCGCCCGACCGAGTATCGTTGCTACATAAAGGAGGATGTCCAATATGCAACAGCGGGTGCGGTGACCCCATCGTGGAACACGTTCCTTCGTCCTCCGGGCAAACTCCCCGTCCCGGTGGCACTTAACGCGAGGTCTCCTACTCTGTTCGGCCTAACTATACACCATTTCCCAGGAAATGTAAAGAGGGTATTTGGTATTATTTTACGGAAATTGTGGGGGGGGCTGCAGAGGGGGTACCGCTGCGGAGCTTGTTCCGCCCGCGTACCACAGAACGATACCGAGCGACGCAGGGCAGAAACGATTACACAGATAAAGCGCACGACTAGCCTGCGGCGCTGCCGCCGATACCGGGCAGGGCAGGCGTAAAATGTCGTGCGGTTTGGCAGGGACGGGGCCCCGGTTTCGTGGTATTTCCCGGGGAATGGGGACTTACAATAGGGGCAGATTGCAAGCCTGTTTTTTAGCGGATTACTATATTACCAAGGGGGAACTTCCAATGCAGTGCCAGAAGCTGAAAACCTATATGGAAACCGGGCGGGTGGTGTTCCTGCCGGTGAAAGTCATCCGGGCCAACCCGGACCAGCCCCGGCAGGTCTTTCGCCCCGAGGCCCTGGCGGAGCTGGCGGATTCCATCCGGGAGCACGGAATCCTACAGCCCCTGTCCGTCCGTCGGGTGGGGACGGGGTACGAGCTGATTGCCGGGGAGCGGCGGCTCCGGGCGGCGGCAATGGCGGGTCTGACGGAGGTGCCCTGCATTCTCATGCAGATGGACGACCGGGAGTCGGGTCTGGCCGCCATGGTGGAAAACCTCCAGCGCCAGGATCTGGACTTTATCGAGGAGGCCATGGGCATTTCCCGGCTCATGGAGCTGGGAAACCTCAGCCAGGAGCAGGCGGCAAGGCAGCTGGGCAAAAGCCAGAGCGCCATTGCCAACAAGCTGCGGCTTCTGCGCCATTCCGACCCGGTTCTTGCCGCCCTGCGGGAGGCCCAGCTCACCGAGCGCCATGCCCGGGCCCTGCTTCGGCTTCCGGACGAGGAAACGAAGCTTGCCGCCATCCGCCAGATCCGGGAAAAGCAGATGAGCGTTGCCCGGACGGAAAGCTATGTGGAAAGCCTCCTGCGCAGCCCCGCAAAAAAGAAAAGCCCCCAGGTGGGAGCTTTTCTCAACAGTCTCAGTCAGTCCCTTGCCAAGATCCAGCTTTCCGGCATCCCCGCCGTGTCCGAACGGCGGGAGACCGACAGCCAAATCGTGGTGACGATTACCATACCAAAGTAAGCTTTGGGAACCGAATTGACAATTTAACGCAGCAAAACGATAAGTTGAAATTTACAGAGCTGTTTAGGCAGTGGTGCGCGGTGCCGACGCGGTACGCGTCCTTGCCCCCCGCACTTGTGAGGGGGGTGATACCAGTGCGCACACTGGTATCGGGGGGAGCCCGTCACCCGTATATCTTTCAAAAAAAGAATGAGGAATAAGGACGGCAAACACAGAAAGAGAATCCTTCTTTACGCTCTGATAACGGGAATTCGTACTCCCCCCACCCCAGTGTGCGCACTGGGGTACCCCCCTCATAAATGCGGGGGGCAAGGCGTCTATCCACCCGCGCACCTTAACTGCCCGACAAATTCCAATTTGTTGGTATCCTCTTTTCGTCTCAGCAGCAGAAGAAGCCGCCGCGGCAGCACAGCAGCTGGAAGGCGTAGCACAGGCAGAGGCTTGCGCAGGGGCTGCCGCCCATGGAGAAGCCGCCGAAGTTTCCTGCCTGCTCCCGGTAGGCCTGACCGCCGCTTTCGATCTGATTCAATGCCCACAGGTACTCCTGGTTGTCCGGGGCCATGCTCACTGCCCGGCGGATATGCTCCAGGGCGGTAATCTGGTTACCCAGGCCGGAGTTAGCCAGGGCACTGAGGTAGTACCACTGGGCGTCCCGGTCGGCGCAGTTTTCCAGCACGTTCAGCGCCTCCCGGAACCGGCGGTAGCGGATGTACTGCTGGGCGCTGCTGCGGTACTGTTCCTCGGTGGTTCCGGTGTAGCTCCGCTGGCGGGCGCCGCCAAAGGGATCATAACCGCCGAAGGGATCGTAGCCGCCATAACCGCCGGGCTGGCTCTGGGCATACTTCTCCGGATTCTTGATCTGATCGTAGGCGGCGTTGACCTCCTGCATTTTCCGGGCGGCCTCCGGGTCCCCCGGATTCAGGTCCGGATGGTATTTCTTCGCCAGGAGGCGGTAGGCCCGCTTTATTTCCTCGTCCGAAGCATCGGGGCTCACCCCAAGCACACGATAGGGATCGTCAACCATGGCGCTCCTCCTTCTTTCCCTTCTCCCGTTCCCGGTAGGTCACCCACACGCCGCTGTACAGGATATTATCCAGCAGCGCCTTGTCCTGGACCAGCGGGAGCTTTTCATATTCCGCGGTGGCGCTACCCATGGTAAGCACCAGGTATTCCTCCCAGCGGGCGGGGTCCTTGCTCCCCCCCATCGCCAGGAAGGGATTGTACTTTCCTTTCCGTTTATCCCGGTCATAGTCCATCACCGCGTCCATCAGGTAAATGAACCGGCCCAGGGCATTTCCCATCTGCCGAAGGCTCTGCGCCCACATATCCTCCCGGTACACCAGGATCTCCCCCATCAGCCTGCCAAAGGCTCCGGCGGGTTTGTCGGGATTTTCACAGTTTTCCTTTTCCAGCCGGCTAAGCTCCTCAAGGCATTCCCGGATGGCCGCTGCCTGCCGGGGATAGCTTTCCGCAATGCTTTGCAGGGATTTGCCGTAGGTCTGGGCCATGAGCTTCGCGGAAAGCTTCTTATCGTCCTGCCAGTCATCCAGGCAGTTATAGTAGGCAAGGATCACATTCATATCCGCGCTGTAGCGGATGTATTCGTTATCCACCCAGGCCCGGCGCTTGACAGGATGCAGAAGGCAGCCGTCCTTTCCGGAGGTTTCCTCCGGCTCGTACAGGCTCATCAGGAGCAGGGAAAGAAACGCCATGTCGTAGCTCAGCCCTAAGCGGGACACCCCGCCGGACTGGGCCTGCAGCCTTCGGCAGATGCCGCAGTACACCGCGCCGTACCTGGCCTGCTGGTCCTTATTCAATTCTTTCCAGTTTCCGGTAACATAACCAAACATTTCCTTCTCACTCCTGATAAAAGGAAGTTGAAGACAGGTCGTATTCCCGCCCCGGCGGCAAAAGCGCCTGTTTCCATTTCCACTCTACCAATTTCCTGTAAACAATCCGTAAACACAGGAAAAATTTACGATTCCGACATACTCTCGTTTCGTCATAAGCACACAGGCAAAGTGGAATTTATCGGCTTTGCCGAATTGACAATTTATCTTACTGCTTACGAAACCCGATGACCGGAATCCTCTTACGCCCGGTTTTCTTTTCCCTCCATCAGGTATTTATTCAGCGCGCCGCCGTACAGGAGGATGCTCAGACAGCAGTACAGCCACAGCATAGCAATGGCCACGGCGTACACCGAGCCGTAAATATTGGAATAGCTGGAAAAGTTCTCCACATATATAGAATAAATGTCAGAAAACACCAGCCAGCCGATGGAGGCCAGGATCCCGCCGGGCAGGCTCTTCAGGAAGCCGTTGCGCCCATTGGGCAGGGCCATGTACATGACGGTAAAGAGCACGGTCTGGACAAACAGCAGCAGGAAAAACCGCAGGTCAATAAAATCCAACAGGAAAATTACCACCGCGTTGTCAATCCGCAGCAGGAAATTCATCAGGGAATTGCCGAACACATGCAAACCCAGAGTCAGCAGAATCACTGCGTAGACCACCAGTGCATACACCACACTGATGCTCCGGGTATAGATATATCCCCGGTTCTCGGACACGCCGTACACCGCGTTGAGGCCCGTAAGCAGCCCGTAGACACCTCGGCTGGAAGACCACAGGGCCGTAATGGCGGACAGTCCCGCCATCGCGCCGGAGGCGTTGCGGTAGGTGCTGTACACCAGTTCCTCCGCGCCCTCCATCAGGGCCCTGGGCAGAACCCCTCCCAAAAACTCCATCAGATCCTCCACCGACAGACCGGTGTAGCGCAGGGAGCTGAGGATCAGCAGCAGCGCCGGGAAAACGGACAGCACGATAAAGTACGCAGCGTATGCCGCCCGCTGGGGAATATGCATTTTCCGAACGGTCTCGGCCATGTGAAACGCCTTGCCGATAAGACCGCCCCTGGGAAACTCCTTCATCCATGTCCCTCCCGGAAATATCTTCATCCAAAAAGAAAACGCCCGCAGCCGTCGGCCGCGGGCACTTTTTCCTCTGGAAGCTCTGAATAAATCGGCAAGAGCTGACGGCGAGAGATCTTGTCTCAGCCGAAAGTTATGAAAACGCAGGAATACTGGATGTATTTCAAGTTTTCATAACTGCGCGGATGAGGCAAAAGATCCACCGTTCAGCCGCAGACGATTTGTTCAGAGTTTCCATTTATTCCGCGGAAATCAGATAATAGTACACCGGCTGACCGCCGTTGATCAGGTTCACATCCGCGTCCGGGCAAATATCCGCGAACAGGTCCGCCGCCTTTTGGGCATGCTTTTCCTTGATGTCCTGACCGTAGTAGATGGTGACATACTCCCGGCCGTCGTCCCGGACCTTCTCCGCCAGGCTCTTTAAGAGCACCTTGATGTCCTGGCTGGTGCCGAACAGGCCGCTGCCGTACATAGCCAGGTAGTCGCCCTCGTGGATCTCATAGCCGTCAAAGTCGGAATTCCGGGCGGCATAGGTGATCTGCATGGTGTCAACGGTAGAAAGAGCCTCGGTCATGGCCTGGGTATTTTCCTCCGCCTCGCCCTCGGGGTTGAAGTTCAGCATGGCGGTGACGCCCTGGGGCACGGTCTTGCTGGGGATGACGATGACCTGCTTGGGGGTCAGCACGTCCACCTGCTGAGCGGCCATAATAATGTTCTTGTTGTTGGGCAGCACATAGACTACTTCCGCGGGGACGGTATTCACCGCCTCCAGAATGTCCTGGGTGCTGGGGTTCATGGTCTGGCCGCCGGAAATGATGGCGTCCACCCCCAGATTCCGGAACACGTCCGCCAGGCCCTCACCGGCGCACACGGACACAACGCCCAGCTTCTTTTCCGGCTCGGCAATCTTGGGCGCCAGCTCCTGCTCGCTCATAACCTTCTCGGTGTGCTGCAGGCGCATGTTCTCCACCTTCACGGTGACGAAGGAGCCGTAGTTCACCGCCTCATGAAGGGCGGCGCCGGGATCGTTGGTATGGACATGGACCTTGATGATCTCCTCGTCGTCCACCAGCACCAGGCTGTCACCCAGCTCGTTCAGGAAAGCGCGAAGCGCCTCGGGGTCCCGGTCATTTTCCCGGGAGATGATGAACTCCGTGCAGTAGGAGAAGGTAATGTCCTCGGTATTGAAGTCGGAGAAGTCCGCCTGCTCCTTCGTAGCGGTGACGGTCTCGGGAGCGACGATGTCCTCGCCCCGCATGGCCGAGAGCATGGCTTCCAGCGCGAAGACCCAGCCCTTGCCGCCGGCATCCACCACCCCGGCCTTTTTCAGCACCGGATTCTGGTTCACGGTATCCGCAAGAGCCACCTTGGCTTCCTCCAGGGCAGCTTCATGGACAAATTCCAGATAGTTATTCTCCTGGGCAGCCTCCCGGGCCTTGGCGGCAGCCAGGCGGGCCACAGTGAGGATGGTGCCCTCGGCGGGCTTCATGACTGCCTTGTAAGCGGCGTCCACGCCCTCCTGGAGGGCATCGGCCCACAGCACACCGTCGCAGTCATCCTGACCCTTCAGCTTCCGGGAGATACCCCGGAACAGCAGGGACAAAATTACGCCGGAGTTACCCCGGGCGCCCCGGAGCATGGCGGACGCCGCGATCTTCGCGGCAGCGCCCAGTGCCGGGTCCTCCGCGCTGCGAAGATCGGCGGAGGCGGCGGCAATGGTCATGGACATGTTTGTGCCAGTGTCGCCATCGGGCACAGGGAAAACGTTCAGCTCATTCAGAGCCTGCTTGTGGATCTCGATAGAGGCGGCCGCGCTGATAATCATTCTGCGGAAATCGGCCCCGTTCATGGTCTGCCTCAAAATGTTACACCTCCGAAATTATCCAATCATCATGGAATCGATATATACATTTACGGCACGGACCTGGGTGCCGGTGCATTTTGTGACAACATAGCGCACCTCGGAAATGATGGAGGCAGCCACGGCGGACAGATTCACACCGTTGTCCACAATAATATGCAGGTCAATAGAAATGGTGTCATCCTCGTTGAAGGACACCAGAACGCCCTTGGACATGGATTCCGGGCGGAGCAGATGGAACACGCCGTCCTTCACGCTCCGGGCGGCCATTCCCTTGACGCCAAAGCAGTTGGAGGCCGCGGTGCCCACGATGTCCGTGTACACGCTGGTGCTCACATTGACACTGCCGCTTTCATTTTCATGACGGATCATAGTATAGAACCTCCTTATGGTTTTGGGGAGTTTTGACTGTCAGGAAAAGTCTTTATGCTTATCGGATGCATTCAGCAAAGCAGGAAATTGGAAGTTGGCAGGGAACCCGGTATCATTTTTTCGTAGGGGACGGGTTTCCCGTCCCCCGGAATTCGCAGACTTGTATAGAGCGGGACGGGAAACCCGTCCCCTACGATACCTTACGGTTGGTCCTCCATATTTCCAATTTGCCTGTTAACTGAGTCAAGGCGATATGCTGCTTTCTCCGCGGATTACACCATGCTCTTCTCCCAGCAGGCGGGAGCGGTGAGGCCCATCATCTTCACAACAGTGGGAGCCACATTGGCAAGGCCGTAGCTGCCCTCCTGAATGGTCCATTTCTTGTCGGTATCATAGATGATGAAGGGAACAGGGTTCAGGGAGTGGGCGGTGCGGATGGAAGTCTTCCCCTTCTTGGTCTCGGTCATCTGGTCGGCGTTGCCGTGGTCGGCGGTAATGAGAACGATATAGCCGTACTTGTCGGCGGCCTCCAGAATGGCGGCAATGCTCTTATCCACGCACTCCATGGCGTAGACCACCGCATCCATCACGCCGGTGTGGCCCACCATGTCGCCGTTGGGGAAGTTGCAGCGCAGGAACTGGAATTTCTTAGACGCCATGTTGGCAACCATTCTCTCAGTGATTTCCTTGGACTTCATGGCGGGAGCCTGCTCAAAGGGGATCACGTCGGAGGGAATTTCCTCGTACACTTCCAGATTCTCGTCCACCTTGCCGGAGCGGTTGCCGTTCCAGAAATAGGTCACATGGCCGTACTTCTGGGTCTCGGACAGGGCGTACTCGTGAATTCCGGCGGCGCACAGCACCTCGGTGAGGGTGTTCTGGATCACGGGGGGCTGGACCAGGTAGTGCTCGGGGATATTCAGGTCCCCATCGTACTGGAGCATACCGGCAAACTTCACGCCGGTGTAGTCACCCCGGTCAAACTTGTCAAAGTCCTTCCGGTCAAAGGCCAGGGATATCTCCTGGGCCCGGTCGCCCCGGAAGTTGAAGAGGATCACGCTGTCGCCGTTCGCGATCTTCGCCACCGGCGCGCCGTCACGCTCCACCACAAAGGCGGGCAGGTCCTGGTCAATGCAGCCGGTCTCAGCCCGGTAGGTTTCAATGGCAGCCCGGGCGGAGGGGAAGCGGCGGCCCAGACCCTGGACATGGGTCTGCCAGCCCTTTTCCACCATGCCCCAGTTGGCTTCATACCGGTCCATGGTGATCTGCATCCGGCCGCCGCCGGAAGCAATGGCATAGTCGCAGCCGTCGGTGCTCAGCTCGGCAAGGACCTTCTCCAGAGCGTCCACATATTCCAGGGCGGAGGTGGCGGGAACGTCACGGCCGTCCAGCAGGATGTGGCAGTAGGCTTTCTTCACACCATCGGCTCTTGCCTGCCGCAGCAGGGCGATGAGGTGGGCGATGTTGGAGTGGACATTGCCGTCGGACAGCAGGCCCAGGAAGTGGAGGGCGTGGCCGGCCTTGGCATTGGACACAAGATCGATCCAGGTGGGAGATGCAAAGAGCTTGCCGCTTTCGATGGACTCGCCCACCAGCTTCGCACCCTGGGAGTAGACCTGGCCGCAGCCCAGGGCGTTGTGGCCCACCTCGGAGTTGCCCATGTCGTCATCACTGGGCAGACCGACGGCGGTACCGTGGGCTTTCAGGTAAGTATGGGGGCAGGTAGCAAGAAGACGGTCCAGCGTGGGGGTCTTGGCTACGGCAACCGCGTCGCCGCTGCCGCCGTCACCCTTGCCCACGCCATCCATAACAACCAAAACAATGGGTTTTTCCATAATGTATAACCTCCGTTTTCCGCTGTCCCGGGAAAGGCTTCTGTGCCTTAGGACAGGATTCCAGTTGTATTATTTTACATCATTTTTATGGAACTTACAACCTCTTTTTTAATTTTTCCGAACCAAACAAAAATAACGGCCTTTGGATAGGCTTTTCGGTGCATTTTACGCCCCCGGCGGGCAAGGCACGGGGCCAAGTCGTGCGCAAGATCTGTGTTGTCGTTCTTTCCCTCTTAATTTAGGTATGATTGCCACCGGCAATCATTAGGATTTTGATTCACTGCGTGCAGCACCACCCGCTCGGTATCGTTCTATGGTGCTCGGAAAATTGGAATTTGGCGGCGAGTCGCCGCTGACAAGTCGTGACGAACCTGGTCTGTGATCGTTTCTTCCCTGACCCGCTCGGTATCGTTTTGTAGTACGCGGGGGGAAATGGGACGCGGCAAGGGCTCCCTTGTGTAAAGGGAGCTGGCCCGGAGGGCCTGAGGGATTGTGCAGTAAAATGTTTTCATACTGACAACGAATCGGCGAAAAGGGGTCACAAAGGACACTGTCCGTTCTGACGATGGGTAGATAGGGAAGTCCACCGTTACAACCCCTCAGTCAGCTTCGCTGACAGCTCCCCTTACACTTCGGGAGCCCTTGCCGCGTACCGCATCGGACAGCATACCACTGTCCAAACAGCCCGCCAAATTCCAATTTGTCGCTGTGATTTTTGATAAGCGAATATTGCGGCCGCCGTCAGGCGGCACCGCATCTCATATCTCATATCTCATATCTCATATCTTATATCTCATATCTCATACCCGGCAGCTGTCTACGAAAAAATCCGCTCCCTGAAACCAGGGAGCGGATGTGTTATCAGTTCAGAGCGGCCTTGGCCTTCTCCACAACAGCGGCGAAAGCGGCGGGATCCTGGATAGCCATTTCGGACAGGCTTTTCCGGTTCATCTCGATGCCGGCCTTCTTCACACCGTTCATAAAGGTGGAGTAGTTCATGCCGAAGGGAGCCACCGCGGCGCTGAGCCGGGCGATCCACATGGTGCGGTAAGCACGCTTCTTCTGCTTGCGGCCCTCGAAAGCGTAGTTGCCGGACTTCATAACGGCCTGCTTGGCCATCTTGAAGTGCTTGGACTTGGAACCCCAGTAGCCCTTGGCCAGCTTCAGGGTAGCATTTCTTCTCTTGCGCGTCATCATTGCGCCTTTAACTCTTGCCATTTCTGTATCCTCCTATCCTTATTTGTACGGAATCATCTTCTTGATGGCATCCACATTGGTCTGATCGGCGTATGCGGTTGCGCGCAGATGACGGGTACGCTTGGTGGTCTTCTTGGTGAGGATATGGCTCTTGTAGGCGTGGGCTCTCTTAACCTTACCGTTCTTGGTCAGGTTGAATCTCTTCTTCGCACCGCTGTGGGTTTTCAGCTTGGGCATGATAATTCTCCTTCCGATTTGTTTGTATAATGGCGGTTATTTGCTGTTCTTGGGAGTGAGGAAGATGGACATGAAGCGTCCTTCCAGCTTGGGGTTTTTCTCCATGGCCGCCACATCCGCGCAGGCTGCGGCAAAGTCCATCAGGAGTTTTTCACCCAGGTTGGTATGTGCCATCTCGCGACCCCGGAAACGGACGCTGACCTTCACCCGGTTGCCGTCGGCCACAAACTTCTGTGCGGCCTTGACCTTGGTGTTGAAGTCATTGGTGTCGATACTGGGGCTCATGCGGATCTCCTTGATCTCCACGACCCGCTGATTCTTCTTGGCCTCCTTCTCCCGCTTCTTCTGGTCGAAGCAGAACTTGGAGTAATCCATGATCTTGCAGACGGGGGGGACCGCGTTGGGAGAGATCTTTACAAGATCCAGCCCCAGCTCTTCCGCCATGGCGTTGGCCTGGGCGGCGGACATGATGCCCATCTGGGCGCCGTCGGCGCCGATCAGACGGATCTCCTTGTCCCGGATCTCCTCATTGAGCTGATGGTCTAACTTTGCGATGAGAAACACCTCCAAAAAAACAGCAAAAAAGCGGACGCCAAAGCATCCGCAGATAACACGCCCGACAAGAATCGGAATCGTATATGCAAACCGTTTCGCGTATGCTTACGGTGAGGCGGATGTTCAGCCTTCTTCATTACCGGGTAATTCTAGCACGGAAAGGCCCAAATGTCAAGGACTTTTTCTTGCCATTTTCAGAATATTCCGCCCCCGGATTGGGGATAGTTCACAGTGTACAGTTGTGGTGCCGCTCCGCGGGAAATTGGAATTTGTAGGGCTGTTTGGACAGTGGCGAGCGGTGCCGATGCGGCACACGTCCTTGTCCCCCCGCACTTGTGAGGGGGGTGGTACCAGTCCGCTTAAGTGGTACCGGGGGGAGTGCGTCACCCGCATATCCTTCACAAAAAAGCGCGAAGAATAAGAACGGCAAACACAGAAAGATAATGCTGTTTACGCTCTGCTTTCGGAAATTCGTACTCCCCCCGTCCCTGCGCTGGCGCAGGGACACCCCCCTCCCAAGTGCGGGGGGCGAAGCGTCTAACCACCCGCGCACCTTAACTGCCCGCCAAATTCCATTTTATCGTTTTGAAGCTTTAACCCGATACACCTACTCCCCCACGATGGTTCCCGGTTCGCCGGAGAAGGCGGAGAGGACCTCCAGGCGGATGCCGTGGTCCCGGGCGATCTCCACGCTCCGGTCGTGGAGCACCTGGGCGCCGCTGCCGATGAGGCTCAGCATTCGTTCGTAGCTGATCCGCCCAAACCGGGTGGCGTCTGGGTAAATCCGGGGATCCCGGTCATAGACTCCGTCCACATCGGTAAAAATCTGGCACCGGTCCGCATGAAGCCATGCCGCCAGAGCCACCGCCGTGGTATCCGAGCCGCCCCGGCCCAGGGTGGTTATGTCATTGTCCGGGCTCACCCCCTGAAATCCCGCCACCACCACAATCCTGCCCTTTTCCAACTCAGCAAGGATTCTGGTGGTGTCAATTTCCAGGATCCGCCCGTTTCCGTGGACGCTGTCGGTCCGGATCCCCGCCTGCCAGCCGGTGAGGCTCACCGCGGGGTAGCCCAGGGCGCCGATGGCCATTGCCATCAAGGCGGCGGACATCTGCTCCCCCGCGGCAAGGTAGGCATCCATCTCCCGGGCCGCGCCCCGCCGGTTCACCCTTGCCGCCTTTTCGATCAGTTCATCGGTGAGCTGTCCCTGGGCGGACACCACCGCTACCACCTGGGCGCCCTGCCGGGCAAGGCCCGTCATCCGCCGGGCTGCCAGCCGGATTTTTCCCTCGTCACCCAGGGAGGTTCCTCCGTACTTCTGCACGATCCGCATAATCCGTCCCTCCTGGCATAATAGCATGTATGCATATGCTTATCGGGTTAAAGCAGCGGGGAAAATTGAATTTGTCGGAGAACTCGGTATCGATTCTCTTCGTAGGGGACGGGTTTCCCGTCCCTTTGCATAGCAGCCTATTTACCGCTACGCCCAACCCTTTTGGGTGATTTTCCCGCTTGCTGCGGGAGGCGAAACGCCTCCCCTACGCCCCTACAAATTCCAATTTGTCTTCCTGCCGCGGAAAGCCGCTATGCACATACATGAAAGTCATCCGCTGCCCCATGCTATGTGGCACCGTATCGAAAGGTGACGGAAAAAGAAAGCCGCCCCCAAAATGGGGGCGGATGATGCGCTTTTACCCTGCCAGCACCTCGGCCTTCAGCACCCCGTGGATGCCCGAAAGCTTATCCAGCAGTTCCTCCAGGGAGATGGTCAGATCCATGGTCTCTGCGGAGATGGTAACGACGGCGGTGCCGTTGGTTGGAACGATGGAGTTGATGGTAATAATATTGGCCTTGCAGGCGGCAAACACGCCGAGAATCTCCGAAAGGAGTCCGGGTTCATCGTGAAGCAGGAACTGGAAGGTAATGATCCGTCCCGTCATCATGTTCTGGAACGGAAGAACCGCGTCCCGGTACTTGTAAAAGGCGCTGCGGCTGATGTTGGTGATCCGGGTGGCCTCATTCACCGTAGATGCCTCTCCCGTGGAAAGCAGCCGCTTGGTTTCCGCAACCTTCAGGAATATCTCCGGCAGGGCAGACGCTTCCACAATGTAATACTGCGGTTTTGCAGGCATAAGCTTCCTCCTACTGATAGTTTCTTTTTGTACGTGGTATACCCACAAATGTCTCTCCATGGGATATTGTAGCATACATTTTTAAAAAAGCAACCCTCACGGAGGATCCTCCCGGAAAAAAACAAGAAAAAATTTTCCGGTATTAAGGAGGTTCTCCGTGCAAATCACCATAATCCGACGAAAGGAGGTCTTTCCAATGTATCCGGGTGTCAAACGGGCGCTGCGCTTCTGCGGGCTGGTTCTGGGGGCGTGGCTTACGGTCCAATATGTGCTTCCCACCGTGTTTCCCTTTCTGCTGGGCACGGCCCTTGCCCTTGCCGCGGAGCCGGGGGTGAAGTTCCTGAAAGAACGGTTCCGCCTCCCGCGGGCGGTGGGGGCCGCGTTCTGCGTGAGCGTGGTGTTTCTTGCCATTCTTGCGGGACTGGTCACCCTGCTCGCCCTGATGTTCCGGGAGCTGGGCGCCCTGTCCGGCATTCTCCCCACCATGGCCGAGGCGGTCCGAAACGGCATTGACGCCCTCCGGAACTGGCTGTCCGCCCTGGCAAGCCGGGCGCCGGAGAGCCTGCGCCCGGCTTTGGAGGGGAGTGTCGCTGCTTTTTTCTCCGGAGGGACGGCGCTGCTTTCCAAGGGGGTGGACTTTCTCCTGGGCCTTGCCGGGGGGATCCTCCGGCATGTGCCGGACAGCGCCCTCAGCCTGGGCACCGCCGTGATTTCCGGCTATATGATTTCCGCAAGGCTTCCCTCCCTCAAAAAAAGAGTTTCCGCCCTGTTTTCCCGGGAAAAGCTAAAAAAGCTCCGGGTCTCCGCAAGGAAAATGAAAGACGCCTGCCTGGGCTGGCTTCTCGCCCAGGTGAAGCTTGCCGGAATGACCCTCATCCTTCTCACCGCCGGTTTTCTGCTGCTGCGCATCCCCTACGCGCCCCTGTGGGCCCTGGCGGTAGCGCTGGTGGATGCCTTTCCCGTGCTGGGCACCGGTACCGTGCTGATTCCCTGGGCGCTGGTATGCTTCATCCAGGGGGACGGGGGCAGAGCCGTGGGACTGCTGGGGCTGTACGCCGTGGCATCCCTCACCCGTTCCGCCATGGAGCCAAAGCTCGTGGGGCAGCACTTAGGCTTAGACCCCCTGACCACGCTGCTGGCCCTGTACGCCGGATACCGCTTCTGGGGTCTGCCCGGGATGCTCCTCAGTCCTTTGCTTGCCGTCACGCTCCTGTCCCTGCTGCCCGCGTCAGCGGACAGTTGAAAGTAATGAGATATAAGATATAAGATGCTGTGCCGCTTCGCGGCGATTGTAAAATAATGTGCATATCGGTTTTAGTCAGCAAGTATACAAATTGGAATTTATCGAATTCCCGGTCATTGCGAGCCAGTTCGCAAACTGGCGTGGCAATCCCCCGGTTAGAAGCACCACTTTTCGTTAACAAACTATGGAAATAGTGCAAAAGAGCGGTATGTATGACGATAGACTGCCTGGAATTCGATGGAGATTCCCACACCAGTGTGCGCACTGGTTCGGAATGACAATGTTGTTCGATGCCCGGTTTTTCCTCGTCAAATTCCAATTTACTGTACCACAAAACGATACGGAGCGGGTCAGGGAAAGAATGATTACACACATCTTGCGCACGACTTGTCTGCCCGCACTGCCGGCCGGAAAATTGTAACACTACATGCCCGCACTGCCGGCCGGAAAATTGCCTATTGTGCATCGGGGCATCTTTTGCTATAATATAGAGAAAAGCTTTTAATATGGATGTGGATCGATGTGAAATACGGTGTTTGGAATGTTGGTGAGGGAGCGCAAAGTGCGGTGAATGCGTTGGCGGAGGGAGGCTACGCTCCCCTTGCCGCTATGGTGCTGGCTGCCCGGGGCATGCAGACCCCTGCCCAGGCAGTTCAGGTTCTCGGATTCGATGCTCCGCTGCCGGACCCCTTTTCCCTGACGGATATGGCTGCCGCCGCCGGACGTGTGGGACTTGCCATGACCCGGGGCGAGAAAATCGCCGTCTTCGGCGACTATGATGTGGACGGCATCACCGCCACGTGCCTCCTGACCCGTTTTCTTCGCCGCCACGGGGCGGACTGCGTACCCTACATACCCGGCAGGCTGGAGGAGGGCTACGGCCTGAACGAAATGGCCCTGCGGCAGCTCGCCTGCGAGGGCGTGAAGCTGGTGGTCACGGTGGACTGCGGCATCACCGCCGTGGAGGAAACCGCCCTTGCAAAGCAGCTGGGGATGGACGTTGTGATCACCGACCACCACGAGTGTAAGGATTCCCTCCCCGACGCCGTGGCGGTGGTGGATCCCCACCGGCCCGACGGCGGCTACCAGGGCGGGAGCCTGTCCGGCGTGGGTGTCGCCTTTAAACTGGTCTGCGCCCTCAGCGGCGACCCGGCGGAAATGCTTCAGGAGTATGCGGACATGGTGTGCCTGGGCACCGTAGCGGATGTGATCCCCCTGGTGGGAGAAAACCGGATCTATGTAAAAAGGGGCCTGGAAGCCCTGAACAGCCACCCGAGACCCGGCCTTGCCGCCCTCATGGCCCAGTGCGGCTGTGAAAGCGGCAGCGTCACCGCCTCCACCATCGGCTATATGCTGGCCCCCCGGATCAACGCCGCCGGACGGATGGGCAAGATCGACGCCGCGGTGGAGCTGTTCCTCACCCAGGACCCGGTCCGGGGAGAGGCTGCCGCCCGGGAGCTTTGCGAGCTGAACCGGGAGCGGCAGGCCGTGGAGTCGGAAATCTACCGCCAGGCGGTGGAGCACCTCCGGGGCAGCGCCGCGCCGGACGCCATTGTACTGGCCGATGAGCGCTGGCACCAGGGCGTGGTGGGCATCGTCGCCAGCCGCATCGCGGAGGAATACGCCTGCCCCGCCTTCCTCATCTGTCTGGACGGGGAACACGGAAAAGCCAGCTCCCGCAGTCACGGGGGCTTTAACCTCTTTGCCTCCCTGCGGGCCCTGTCAGGCCTTTTGGAAAGCTACGGCGGCCACGAGCTTGCCGCTGGTTTCACCATCTCCCGGGAGAATATCCCGGAATTCCGCCGGCAGATCAGCGCCCTGGCCCGCACCTACTTCCAGGACGACGTGCCCCGGCAGGCCCTGGACATCGACTGCGCCGTGACACCGGAGGTGCTGACGGTATCCAACATCGCGAGCCTCAGCATTCTGGAGCCCTGCGGCTGCGGCTGCCCCAAGCCCATTCTGATGCTCAAGGATGCGGTAATTGACCGGATCACCATGGTGGGCAGCGGGCGGCACATGCGGCTGCGGCTGCGCTGCGGGCACTACGGCTTGAACGCCATTTACTTCTCCATGACCCCGGAGGCCGCCAGTATCGCCCCCGGTGACCGGGTGGATGTGGCCTTTGTCCCCCAGATCAATGAATACCGGGGAGAGCAGACCCCCCAGCTCAATGTGGTGGACATCCGTCCCAGCTGCGCCGTCCCCTGCGGCACCGAAACTGCCGCCTACCGGCTGCTCCGGGAGAACCGGATCACCGCCCAGGATGCCCAGGCTCTGCTTCCCAGCCGCCAGACCCTTGCCATCGTGTGGCGGTACCTTTCCTCCCGGGGAACCGGGCAGGAATCCCCCATCTGCCTGTGCCGGAAGATCGTCCGATGGTCGGAGCAGCCCATGAACTTGGGCCAGCTCATGACCTGCCTGGATATTTTCCAGGATGTAGGGCTTCTGCAGGTCCACAGGACCCGGAATTGTCTTACCATTGCCCTTACCCCCGGGCCGGGAAAAGCCGACCTGAGTGAAAGCCAAACCATGCAGCGGCTGCTGCGGGCGAAAGAGAGCTGATCGTTTTGGAAACCTTTGAAGAACATTATGACGCCATGTGTGAGGCCATCCGCAAACGGATGCCCAGCGCCGATATGGCGCTTATCAACCGGGCGGTGGACTACGCCAACAAAAAGCATGCCGTTCAGAAGCGGAAGGACGGCTCCCCCTATATCATTCACCCCCTGGCGGTGGCCCAGATCGTAACGGAAATGGGCCTGGACCAGGACGCCATTCTGGGCGCTCTGCTCCACGACTGCATTGAGGACACCGACGCTTCCCACGAGGAGATCGAGCGGCTCTTCGGCCCCACGGTCGCCGAGCTGGTGGAGGGCGTTACCAAGCTGACCCGGGCCAATTTTTCCTCCACTGAGCAGGCCCAGATGGAAAATCTACGGAAAATGTTCATGGCCATGAGCAAGGACATCCGGGTGGTGCTTATCAAGATCGCCGACCGGCTCCACAACATGCGTACCATGCAGTACCAGACCCCGGAAAAGCAGATCATCAAGTGCCGGGAGACCATGGACATCTACGCCCCCCTGGCCCACCGCTTAGGTATGCAGCGGGTCAAATGGGAGCTGGAGGATACCGCCCTGCGCTACCTTGCCCCCATGGAATACAATGAGATCACTTCCTACCTCCAGGCCCACAAGGAGCAGGACGAGACCTTCATGCGGACCATCCAGGATAAGATCACCCAGCGGCTCACCGCCGTGGGGATCCACAACACCACCTACGGACGGATCAAGCATGTCTACTCCATCTACCGGAAGATGCAGGCCCAGGCCAAGACCATGGACGAGCTGTACGACATCTACGCTTTCCGGGTCATCGTGGATACCATCCCCGACTGCTACAACGTGCTGGGCCATATCCACGACCTGTTTAACCTGATCCCAGGCAGGTTCAAGGACTATATTTCCACCCCCAAGCCCAACATGTACCAGAGTCTGCACACCACCGTCATCGGCTCCCAGGGCATCCCCTTTGAGGTGCAGATCCGCACCTGGGAAATGCACGAGACGGCGGAATACGGCATCGCCGCCCACTGGAAATACAAGCAGGGCACCGGCTCCGGCTCGGAGAAGGACTTTGAGTGGGTAAGGCGGCTCCTGGAAAGCCAGCAGGACGCGGACGCCGAGGAATACGTCCAGTCCCTGAAAATCGACATGTTTGACGACGAGGTCTTCGTCTTCACCCCCAAGGGCCGGATCGTCCCCCTGCCCTCCGGCTCCACCCCCATCGACTTTGCCTACGCTATCCATTCCGGAGTGGGCAACTCCATGGTGGGCGCCAAGGTGAATAACCGGATCGCCAACATTGACACCACGTTAAATAACGGCGACATCTGCGAGATCCTCACCTCCAAGAGTGCCAAGGGCCCCAGCCGGGACTGGCTGAACATCTGCAAGAGCAACCAGGCCAGAACCAAGATCAAGCAGTGGTTCAAGAAAGAGAAGCGGGAGGAAAACATCCTCCACGGCCGGGCCTCCTTTGAGTCGGAAATGAAACGGATGGGACTGCCCCTTTCCGCCATCACCGATTCGGAGCTGGAGCCCCAGCTGCTGCGCAAGCTCTCCTTTGACTGCTGGGACGATATGTACGCCGCCATCGGCTATGGCGGCCTGACCGCGGTCAAGGCTGTGGGCCGGATCCGGGACGATATCACAAAGGCCCTGAAAGCCCAGACCGCGGAAAAACAGCCGGTTTCTCCCCTGCGGGTAAACCCGGATTCCGAGTCCGTGAAGCAGAACCGCCACGCGGTGAATGGGGTCATTGTGGAGGACATCGATTCCTGCATGATCAAGTTCGCTAAATGCTGCACCCCGGTGCCCGGCGACCCCATCGTGGGCTTCATCACCAAGGGCTTCGGCGTGTCCATCCACCGGGCGGACTGCCCCAACGCCAAAAACCGGGACGACCCCAAGGAAGCCGCCCGGTGGGTCCGGGTGCGCTGGGCCACCCAGGAGGAGCAGCCCTTTGAGACCACCCTGGAGCTGG
>JAEDNR010000022.1 GCA_016302405.1 Oscillospiraceae bacterium | reverse complement strand
TATCATGGCCCTCGGGAACGGAGAGAATCATGGCGTTTTTCACCGCTCCGGTGTCGAATTCCGCCGGGCATACGAGATTGCCCACGTTTTCCAGCACCACAAAATCCAGGTCGTCCACGCCGATCTCCCGGAGGCCCTGCTCCGTCATACCTGCGTCCAGGTGACACATGCCGCCGGTGTGGAGCTGAATGGACCGGACGCCGGAGGACGCCATTTTCTCGGCGTCAACGGCGGAGTCGATGTCGGCTTCCATGATGCCGATGCGCATTTCCTCCTTCATCCGCTCCACGGTACGCTGGAGGGTGGTGGTCTTGCCGGAGCCCGGGGAGGACATGAGATTCAGAAGAAATGTGCCTTTCCGCTTCAGCTCGGCGCGGACTCGGTCCGCCTCCCGGTCGTTATCCGCAAAGACGCTCTGCTTGATTTCAATGATCCGGACACTGTCCATCGTCAATTCGCCTCTTTCTGTGTGGGTTTTATTACTTTCTATTGTACCTGCAATCCCCGAATATTTCAACTGGAATTGTGAAGAACGCAGCGATTCTGCCGGACAGATGTCATTGAAACTTAAAAAAGCACTTGCAGACGCAAGTGCTTTTTTGGTGGGGGAAGGTGGATTCGAACCACCGAAGCGATACGCAGCAGATTTACAGTCTGTCCCCTTTGGCCACTCGGGAATTCCCCCATATTCATTTCTCTGTTCGAGGCGTCTGTATGGAGCCGGTAGACGGACTCGAACCCCCGACCTACTGATTACAAATCAGTTGCTCTACCGACTGAGCTATACCGGCGGCTCAAACAGAACACGCTTATTATAGCACGGGTGTGCCATTTGTCAAGCACTTTTTTGCGGGATTCAGACATCTTGGTGAATATTTCGAAAAATGGAAGCTTTTCCCGGTCCATACCTTGTTAAACTGCCGAAGTCACAGTATAATAGGAATGAACAGATCATAAAAAAGCGGGATTGCGTGAAAGAGGGTGCAGCAGCGTGCTGAACAAAAAACCGCTTCTCCGGGGATTTTACCTCCGGGATGCCAATTTGATAGCCCGGGAGCTGCTGGGGAAGTGCCTTGTCCATGTAACTGCCGAAGGTACCGCTGCCGGGATGATTGTGGAGACGGAGGCCTATGTGGGTACCTGGGACAAGGGGGCCCATTCCTATCCCATGAAGCGGACGCCCCGGACGAAGGTACAGTTTGGCCCCGGGGGCTTTGCTTATGTTTATGGGATTTATGGAATGCACTTTTGCTTCAATGTGGTGACGAACGGGCCTGAGGTGCCCGAAGTGGTGCTGGTGCGGGCGCTGGAGCCTGTGGAGGGGATTCCCCTTATGGAAAGCAGGCGGGGGACAACGGAGCGGAATGCCCTTTGCAGCGGCCCCGGAAAGCTCTGCCAGGCACTGGGCATCACAAAGGACCAGTACGGCCTTGACCTGACAGGCGGAGAGCTGTTTATCACCCCCGGCCGGGAGATCCCGGAGGAGGCCGTCTATGTATCCCCCAGAATCAATATAGAATATGCCGAGGAATGTGCGGCGCTTCCCTGGCGGTATTATGTAAATGGCAATTCCTGTGTATCCAGGGTCCCGGCAAGGTATACAAGCCTTGCCCGGCCATTCGCAATGAACAATCGGGGCATTTGTATTGATTTTCCGTTTTGATTCCGGTATAATACCATAAAAAAGAAAAACGGAGGAATAGGAACTGTGAAACTGATTCGAAACACGGTGTATATCGATTCCGGACTTCAGGTCTCCATGCCGGTTTCCGGCATTGTCCGGGTCACCGACGGAAAGCACAAGCCCAGCTGTATGGTTTCCGCAAAGCTGCGCAGCCGGGCACCCAAGGTTGACTGCGGCAGGCTTACCTGGGGGAATATCAGCGTGGAGCCGGAAAACGGCATGGCGCTGTACTATAACGGCAAGCTCCTGTGCCGGGACTATCCGGGCCCCCGCCGTCCCCGAACCTCCCTGCCGCCGGAGGAGGTCGCCCAGCTCATGTCCGAGGGACATCTTCCGGCGGAGTTCCTCGCTGGTGCGGACAAGTGGGAAGTGGAGGTTGTCAAGGAGCTTGCGCCTGATGCCCATATTTACGGCCTGGGGGACAAGACCGGCTTCCTGGATAAGCGGCATTATGCCTACGAGAACTGGAACACCGATGACCCCGCGCCCCAGTGCGACAATTTCCAGCGGCTTTACAAATCCATCAATTTCTTTATGGTGTATTCCGCTGCCGGCTGCTGCGGTATTCTGGCGGACAATACCTTTCGTACCCGTTTTGATTTCGGAAAAGAGCAGGACGACTACTATTTCTGGTCCCACGATGGCGGTCAGCTTGACTACTATCTGATCCCCGGCAGGGACCCCAAAGAGGTACTGGCAAAGTATCTGACGCTCACCGGGAAAAACAAGCTGCAGCAGAAGTGGGTCTACGGCTTCCACCAGAGCCGCTGGAGCTACTATACCCCCCGGGAGGTTCTGGAGACGGTGGACACCATGCGTGAGCATAAGCTCCCATTGGACGGTGTGTTCCTGGATATTGACTACATGCAGAATTTCCGGGTGTTTACCTTTAACCGGGAGCGGTTCCCGGATCCCAATGGACTGATGAAAGCCCTGGGGGAGCGGAATGTAAAGGTCACCTGCTCCAACGATCCCGGCGTGAAGATTGATCCGGGCTACTATATATACGACGAGGGCGTGGCAGGGGAGCACTTTGCCAAGAATCCCGATGGCAGCGTCTATGAGGGTGCCGTGTGGCCCGGGCCCGCCGCTTTCCCGGACTTTACCCGCCGGGAAACCAGGGACTGGTGGGCTGAGAAGATACGCTTTCTTACGGATGCCGGCGTCCGGGGCGTGTGGAACGACATGAATGAACCGGCAAACTTCACAGGACCCATCCCCGATGATGTGCGCTTTGCCGCAGGCTCCCATAAGGAAGTCCACAATATCTACGGCCATTTCATGGGCCAGGCCACCTATGAGGGCCTTCTGGCGGCGGACGGACGGCGGCCCTTTATCCTGACCCGGGCCTGCTGCGCCGGTTCTCAGCGGTACTGCGCCGCTTGGACCGGTGACAACCACTCCATCTGGGCCCACCTGCAGCTCAGCCTGACCCAGATGATGAACCAGGGGCTTTCCGGCCTGTACATGACCGGCGCGGACGTGGGCGGCTTCGGCTCCGACACCACCCCGGAGCTGCTGATTCGGTGGTGCCAGTTGGGTGCCATCAGCCCCTTCTTCCGCATCCACTATGCCAAGGGCACCCGGAATCAGGAGGTATTTTCCTTTGACAAGGCTACCATGGATGCCTGCCGGGTGTCTCTGGACCTGCGGTATCATCTGCTGCCCTACATCTACGACCTTGCCCATGCCGATATGCCCATCCTCCGGCCCCTTGTTCTGGAATTTCCGGAGGACGAACATGTTTGGGCACTGACGGATCAGTGCATGCTTGGCTCCAGCCTGATGGCGGCTCCCGTCATGACTCCCGGTATCACTGCCCGGGCGGTGTATCTTCCCCGGGGCGTATGGTACGATTACTACACGGGCAAGCGCTATACCGGCGGAAAGTATATTCTTGCGGAGGCCCCCCTGGAGCGGATCCCGCTGTTTGCCCGGGCGGGCGCGGTCATTCCGGTGTCCCAGGGAAAGCCCCAGTCCGTGGAGGAAATCAGGGAGGAAGCCCTGGAGGTATTTCCCGGGAAAGGCACCCACACCCACTACTGCGACGATGGGGAGACCCTGGCCTACGAGACCGGGTCGCTTCGCAGCCTGAAAATATCCGTCAGCGGCCGGACCGTGAAGCAGACCGTCACCCGGGACGGTTACCCCGGCCCCGACAGCCTGGTAGTAATCTGGAAAGCCTGACCGGCCCCGGAAAATGCCTGGTATTGTCCGGATGACATGTGAATGATTCCAGAAAAACCTACAAAGGGAGGCACTTCACACAGAAGAGGCCTCCCTTTGTTGATTTATCGATGCGCTCAGTGCTGGAATAGCCGGATGTAGTGGTTTGCCTCCCGCAGAACATGATCCGCCAGCAGGGGGAGAATGATACTGCGTATTATGCACTGCTGGATTCCCTGTACCGCGGATGTTTTAAAATCCCGGAAACGGACGGTCTGGGTCAGGGAGTCCGGCAGCTGGGCCTTTTGGGCGTTCCGGCTGCATTCCAGGAGCTTACAGAATTCCTTGGCGAAATTGTCCGCGGCGCAGAACAGCTCTGTTTCACAGGGATCCAGCAGACCCCGGATAAACTGAGCGTGCTCCATCATGATCTGATTCCAGAAGCACTCGGTTTCCTTCATGGAACACTCGGAAAGATCACCGCCCCGTTCCAGCTGCTCCACGAATTGTTTGTACAGCTTTGCTTCCCGGAGGATGTGCTCGATGAGCAGGGGATAGTTCAGCGTGAAGATTTCGCAGTTCAATACACGTTTGAGAATGGTTTCCTTGAAGCCGATCAGACCGCTCAGCAGCTTCAGCGCGGTGCGGTTCAGCCTGCGCACCTTGCCCTGCATTGCTCCCAGGTCCCGGCGGCAGTCCCTGGGCTGCAGGCACAGGGAGCGGGTGGTGATCTCCTTGTCAATGGGGATCCCGGTGAAGCACTCCGTCTGCCGCTCCGCCCAGACTGTGAACTCTGTTACCACCTCCCCCGATCCCAACACCTCTTTGCCGGCGATCCCGCTTGCAAGGGCAATGGTATCCCGCATCAGTTCCTCAAATTCCTTTTGATAGAATTTCGCTTTCTCGGAAAGGGCAGGGTCGGCAGGTGTAAATCCTGCCCGCAGGAAAAACGCGTGCTCTTTCATGATCCGTCCGAAGAACAGGTGCAGCTCCAACGATGTAATGATATACCGGTTCGTATTCATAATACCTCCCGACCATAGACAAATTTGCCTGCAATAGCAGTATATGCGCCGGGACATGGGGGTGTTCTCGGAGGCACTGAAACAAATGAAAGTCGAAAAGGGGCTGTCTCACTAAAGAAAAATTGCACAAATAAAAGAACTGTCATTCCGAGCCAGTGCGCACACTGGCGTGGGAATCCCCCGGTCAGAAGGGAAACCTCCTGATACCGACTCGAAAAATCGGGGGGATTGCCACACCAGTGACATCGGTCACTGGTTCGCAATGACAGCTTTCTTTTTCTTTGTGCTATTTGACGAAACCTTTCCTTAGTGAGACAGCCCCTTCGCGTGGTCAAATGTCATTCACGAAATAAACTTGAAATCAGTCCGCGAAAAGGGGAGTGGACAGGTACCGGTCACCGGTATCCGGCAGGAGGGCGACAATGGTCTTACCCTTGTTTTCGGGCCGTTTTGCCAGTTCAATGGCTGCCCAGACGGCGGCGCCGGAGGAAATGCCCACAAGAACGCCCTCGGACTTGCCGATCTTCTTGCCGGTTGCGAAAGCGTCTTCATTCTCCACGGTGATGATTTCGTCGTAAACGCCGGTGTTCAGGACGGCGGGAACAAAGCCCGCGCCGATGCCCTGAATTTTGTGGGAACCCGGGGTGCCCTTGCTCAGTACCGGGGAGGTGGCGGGCTCTACGGCAACCACTTTAACATCCGGATTCTGGCTCTTGAGATACTCACCAACGCCAGTGACTGTACCGCCAGTGCCCACGCCGGCTACGAAGAAATCCACCTGGCCGTCGGTATCCTCCCAGATTTCGGGGCCGGTGGTGGCCCGGTGCACGGCAGGGTTGGCAGGATTTACAAACTGGCCGGGGATAAAGCTGCCCGGGATTTCCTTTGCCAGCTCGTCAGCCTTTGCAATGGCGCCTTTCATTCCCTTGGCACCCTCCGTCAGTACCAGCTCCGCGCCATAGGCCTTCATCAGCTGGCGGCGCTCCACGCTCATGGTCTCGGGCATGACAATGATGATCCGGTACCCCCTGGCGGCAGCCACGGAAGCAAGGCCAATGCCTGTATTGCCGGAGGTGGGCTCTATGATGACGCTGCCGGGCTTCAGAAGCCCCTTGCTTTCGGCATCGTCGATCATGGCCTTTGCAATGCGGTCCTTGACGGAGCCCGCAGGATTAAAATACTCCAGCTTTGCCAGGATTTTTGCCTCCAGGCCCAGTTCTTTTTCCAGGTGTACCAGCTCCAGCAGCGGTGTTTTTCCAATCAGCTGATCGGCGGATGTAAAAATTTTACGCATACTTCATTCCTCCTGATGCATATAGTGTTGATCATTTCATTATATTGCTCGACAGCAGGGGAAACATCGGAAGAATGCTTTAAGATTTATCATTTATATTCATACCTCCCCAATAGGAATATATGGATTATATATCCGGGGGATAGATTTGTCAATAGGCAGATGGAAAAAACAGTCCGCTCACAAATGTGACCGGACAGTTTTTGAAATATTTAAATTACATAGTCATCCCCGACGGTGTCATGCTCCATTAAATCCGCGATGGTTACGCTTTCCAGATAATCCTGGATCACCTTATCCAGTCCCTGCCACAGTGGAAGAGTGCGGCAAAGGTAAGCCCGGGGGCAGGTGTCGGCGTTTTGCTCCAGACAGGAAACGGGAGCCAGGGACTCCTCGGTAAGCCGCAGAATGCTGCCCACGGTGTACTGGTCCGGCGACTTTCTCAGACGGTAACCGCCGCCCTTGCCCCGCAGGCTTTCCAGCACCCTGGCCTTGACCAGCATCCGAATGATGCTCTCCAGATATTTTTCGGAGATCTCCTGCCGCTGGGCAATGCCTTTGAGAGAAATAAAATCCTCCGTCTGGTGCTCTGCAAGATCGATCATGATACGCAGGGCGTAACGCCCCTTTGTGGAAATCAGCATGTGGAATACCCTCTTTTTTAACCTATTATACACCAAGGTTTATGGGGAATCAAGAACCCTTTTTGAAATTGGACCGGGCGTTAAGGCACTTTACGGGCCTGGGAACGCATGATGTTTGCCGGCTGCTTTTGTGGAAGGGTTGCGGTGATGTGCAGAGCGTTGTTTTCCGCAATGGAGGCGTGGATCTGACCGCCGTGGGCTGTGACGATAGCTTTGGCAATGGACAGCCCGATCCCGTGCCCGCCTGTCTGGGAATTCCGGGAGGGATCCGCACGGTAAAAGCGTTCAAACAGACGGTCCAGGTTCTCTTCTGGCAGGGGCACCAAAGATGGATTGGAAACCGTCAGCTTCAGCAGCTTTCCCTGTTTTTCCAGTGACAGGCGGATGCTGCCGCCCTCCGGAGAATATTTCAGCGCGTTGTCCAGCAGAATGTTCACAAGCTGCCTCAGGGCTTTTTCATCCGCTTCCATGGAAAGCATGGGCGCTACAGCACGCTGAATAACCTTTCCCTGGGTTTGGGCAAGGCTCTGGAAGGATTCTCCGGCTTCGGAAATCAGATCGGAGATGGGGATTTCCAGGATTTGCAGGGGTGCTCGGCCTTCCTCCATCCGGGCAAGGCTAAAAAGATCGTTGGTCAGCCCGGAAAGCTGTTTGACGTGGGCCTGAATATCCGCAAGCCATTCATTTTCACCAAGCTCCATTTCCAGCACATCCGCGTCCGCCTGAATGATCGCCAGAGGTGTTTTGATCTCATGCCCCGCGTCCGTGATGAACTGCTTCTGCTTTTCATAGCTTTCGGCAAATGGGCGAACGATCCTGCCAGAAAAATAGACGACAATGCCGAATATCAGCAGCAGCCCCAGAGCGGAAAGAACAATGCTGGTCATCAGAAAACGCCGAAAAGATTTTATTTCCCGTCCGCAGTCCAGAAACAGAATGCGCACGCCGTCGCTGCCGGACTGCGTACAGAACCGGTAGATACCCGCAAAGCCGTGGCTTGCGGATTTGGAAAAAGCTTTGACAGCCAGGTCGGAGGCTTCAGCAGGTTCTATTATGGTTCCGCTTTGCAGATCCGTTTCCAGAACACTGCCGTCAAGGGTCAGAAGAACAGAAAAGAAGCGGCTGGTATTGCGGTCCTCTGAGAAGAATTTCCCCCAAAACCCGTTTGGCTCTTTTCCGGGAGAATTTTTGTTTTTACTGAACCTGTCCGGGGGTTCCGACAGGGCGGTCAGCGTCCTGTCGGCCTCCGATACGATACCGCTGTAATTGGTGATATTGATTCCCCCGAGGATGACAAGGAGAACCGCAAGCAGTGTGGACATGGACAGAATGATAAAACGGATCCGCAGCTTCTGAATCATGGGGTTTCCTCCAGCAGATACCCTGCGTTTCGCACTGCTTTTATGGAAACATCGGCTTTCAGCGCGGTGAGCTTCCTGCGCAGATAGGAGATATAGACCCAGACAACGTTGGCTTCCGCGTTGGAATCAAAGCCCCAGATTTTTTCCAGAAACCGCTCCGTGGGTATGAGCTGCCTGGGATTTGCCATCAGCAGTTCCATGATCTGATATTCTTTATTGGCAAGGCGGAAGTTCCCTGCCGGGGAGCTTAGTTCAAAGCTTGCCCGGTTTAAGGATACCTTTCCCACCGTCAGGCAGGAATCCACAGCCTGACGGCCCCGGGTCATAGCACGGATCCGTGCCAGCAGCTCCTTGGTGTCAAAGGGTTTTGTCAGGTAGTCATTGGCCCCAAGATCCAGCCCCAGAACCTTATCGTCAATTTCCGCTTTGGCAGTGAGCATCAGGACGGGGACGGGGTTTCCCCGGCTGCGCAATGCTTTCAGTACGCAGATACCGTCCAGCTTCGGCATCATAATATCCAGGATCACGCCATCGTAGTCCCCATTTTCCAGATATTCAAGGGCACTTTCTCCGTCATACACCGCATCGACATTGTAGCAGTTTTTCTCCAGAATATGGACAACCGCCTTGGACAGGGAGCGTTCATCTTCGGCAAACAGTAGTTTCATAGTCCGGTCCTCCTGTGGGTTTGCCAATAGCTTACAGGCTTCACTTTAACTATACCTTAAACTTTGGGGGAAGTAAAGGATGGGAATTTGAACTTTTTGTGTATTTAAGGTTCCGTTATGGTAGGGATGTTATACTGCCCTCAGCAAAGGAGGAACCGCGATGTCCTATCAATCTGTTTTCAGACGGTATGAGCTGAAATACTTACTGACACCTGTCCAAAAGAAAAGGGTTCTGGAAGCCATGGAACCCTACATGAAGCTGGACGAATACGGGCGGACCACCATACGGAATATCTATTGCGATACCCCCAGCTACCGCTTGGTACGGCAATCCCTGGAACGCCCCGCCTATAAAGAAAAGCTGCGGATCCGCAGCTATGAACAGGCCGGCCCATCCAGCCCGGTATTTGTGGAGCTGAAAAAGAAATGGGACGGCGTAGTCTATAAGCGCCGGGTCGCCCTGCCGGAGCGGGAGGCCATGGACTGGATCTGCGGCGGAACGCCTTGTCTGCGCCAGGAGCAGATCATCCGGGAAATCGAGTATTTCCGCTGCTTTTATGGCGCTCTGAATCCGGCGGCGTTTCTCAGCTATGAGCGGGAAGCCTATTATGCTGGGGATAGCTCGGATTTTCGGGTTACCTTTGACGAATCCATCCTCTGCCGTCAGAGAAACATTTCCCTGTGCGCCGGTGTATGGGGTGTGCCGCTGCTGGGACAGGGGCAGACGCTGATGGAGATAAAATGCTCCGCCGGGATCCCGCTGTGGATGGCGGCAGTTCTTTCAGAGCAGGGCATCCGGAAGGCTTCCTATTCCAAGTACGGAACGGCCTATGAGAAAATGATTTATCCATATTTACAGGGAGGACGGCAATATGCTTGACTTTTTCTTTCAGGGAATATTTCATACAGACATCTCCGATGTGATTTCCGTTGGCTCTTTTTTACTGTGCGTTGGCTGCGCACTGGTGATCGGACTGATCCTTTCCCTTGGGTGCCGGTATCAGGGACGGTATACAAGAAGCTTCCTCGCCACACTGGCATTGCTGCCCACCGTAGTATGTGTAGTCATTATGATGGTCAATGGCAGTGTGGGCGCCGGCGTGGCGGTTGCGGGCGCCTTTAGCCTGGTGCGGTTCCGTTCCGCGCCGGGAACGGGCAGGGAAATTACCATGCTGTTTCTTGCCATGGGTGCGGGACTGATTTCCGGCATGGGGTATCTGGCCCTTGCCTTGCTGTTTGCGGTCATTATGGCGGCAATGAATATAGTGTTTAACAAATTCCTTTTTGGTGAAGGGAAAAAGGCCCTGCGGTACCGTACACTTTCTGTCATGATCCCGGAAAATCTGGATTACAGCGGGGTATTCGACGAGATCCTGAATACATTTGCCTCCGAATACACCCTGACCCGGGTAAAGACCACCAATATGGGAAGCCTTTTCCGGCTGACCTATGACCTGACCCTCCGGGAGAATGTCAGCGAGAAGGAACTCATTGACCAGCTCCGCTGCCGGAACGGCAATCTGGAGATTATGCTTTCCTGCCAGGAAAACGCACCTGCGGAACTTTGAGGAGGACAGTTATGAAAAAACAAGCAATCATCAGTCTGCTGCTCTGTGGGGTCTTAACGCTGGGCGGCTGCGGGGAAGCGGTACAAAAGACTGCTGCTCCCGTGGCCGCTGGGGAAACGGCAGCAGTGTTCACTTCCGTTGCGGAGGAAGCCGGAGATAAGGAAACCCTGGAAATCACGGTTTTCAGCGACCGGGATCTGGACCCATCCTATTCCGCCAAAGACAGCGTTCCCATTGTGCTGAATGGAAACGAAATTGTCTGTGACAGCAGCACTGTGGAGGTTTCCGGAACCACCGCGACGATTTGGGAAGCGGGAACCTATGTGCTCAGCGGTACACTGGAGGATGGCTCCATTATCGTGGACGCGGATAAGACCGATAAGATTCAGCTGGTGCTGGAGGGTGTAAATATTCACAGTGCGTCCTTCGCGCCGGTCTATGTCCGTCAGGCTGACAAGGTATTTGTGACCCTGGCAGAGGGGACAGAAAACACACTGTCGGGTGGCGGCAGCTTCGATGCGGATGGGGAGGTCAATGTGGATGCCGTCATTTTTTCCCGGGAGGATCTGACTCTGAACGGCTCCGGCAGTCTGACAATCACCAGTCCCGGCGGGCATGGGATCGTCAGCAAGGATTCTTTGCGGATTACCGGGGGTACCTATGCCATTGACGCGGCCAGCCATGGCCTGAGCGGAAAGGACGAGGTCAGCATAGCGGACGGAAGCTTTGACCTGACTGCCGGAAAGGACGGAATTCATGCCGAAAACAGCGAGGATTCGGAAAAGGGTACCGTTTGCATCACGGGTGGGGACTACCGGATAACAGCCGATGGGGATGGTATCAGCGCCTCCGGAAGCTGTATGATCCTGGAGGGTACCTTCGCCATTACAGCGGGCGGCGGCAGCGAGAACGCCTCCCAGCATACATCCGGCTTCCCCGGAGACCGGATGAATAAAAACAGACCTGCTGACGGTGATTCCGGAGCCACACGTCAAGCAGGTTCCTCCCAGAGCTTTCCGGACGGGCAGTCCGGAAGAAAAGGCGGAAGTCCGGATGGCAGTAACGGTACCGGTCAAATGCAGCCGCCCCAGGGAAATATGAATTCGCTGGGTTCGGTTGCTGAAACAGAGGAACCCGATTCCGTCAGTACAAAAGGGATCAAGGCGGCAGACCTGACCATTGACGGCGGCATATTCCATTTGGACACTTCTGATGATGGGCTCCATTCCAGTGGAGATCTGGCTGTGCAGGGCGGTATCCTGGAAATCGCGTCGGGAGATGACGGCCTCCACGCGGATGGAACCGTTACGGTCCTTGCCGGTTCGCTTACCATTACGGAAAGCTACGAGGGAATCGAAGGCCAGCATGTGTGCATTTCCGGCGGCAATCTTACGCTGACAGCGTCGGATGACGGTCTCAACGCTGCCGGCGGTGTGGATGGCAGCGGTTTTGGCAGGCGGACAGATACCTTTACCCAATCCGGGGATACCCCCAGCATTGTGATTTCCGGGGGAACCGTGCATATCACGGCGTCCGCCGACGGGATTGACGTCAACGGCAGCCTGGAGATTACCGGCGGCGATGTGACGGTATGCGGCCCCATTCAGGGGGACACCTCTGTTTTGGACTACGATCTGTCCGGTGTCATATCGGGAGGCACCTTTATCGGTACAGGAGCCTCCACCATGGCCCAGATCTTCAGTGACAGCAACCAGGGTGTGCTCTCTGTCAATGCCGGAACGCAGAAAGCGGGCACAAAAATCACGCTGACGGGAAGCGATGGCACGCTTCTGCTGTCCTGCACGCCGGAACAGGACTTTCAGGTTGTGATCCTGAGCTCCCCGGATATACGGCAGGGAGAAAGCTGCACATTGACCATCGGCGAACAATCGGGAACGTTTACCGCTAAATGAAGCAAAGCCGGGACCTCCGGGGCCATAATGACCTCAGAGATCCCGGCTTTTATGGGAAATACCGTGTGTCAGCGCTGCCTTTTTCCAATGGTGCTCACCGCTGGGTAACCCATGGCGGATGGCGGTAGTTTTATAAGGAGCTTTTTTTCTGCTTGTTCAGTTCCCTGTAGGTACCGATAATCAGAAATACCGCGATAACGAAGGTTAACAGGTCCGAAACCGGCATGGAATACAGTACACCGTCCAGAGCGAAGAACAGGGGAAGCAGCAGCGCGAATCCCACGCCGAATACAATCTCACGAATCAGTGACAGCGCTGTGGAGGCGGCCGCTTTGCCCATGGCTTGCAGGAAAATAAAACAGGCCTTGTTTACACAGGCAAAAATCATCATGCAAAGGTAAGTCCGGAACGCCTTAATAGCAAACGTCGTGTAGTAGGTGCTTTCGTTTGCGGCACCAAAGATGTTGATAAGCTGCCGGGGGAAACCCTCCACCAGGATCAGTGCGACAGCGCCAACGCAGACTTCCGCAACGAGCAGATTTGTAAAAAGCTTCTTGACGCGGTTCGCCTTTCCGGCACCAATATTGAATCCAACAATGGGGATGCAGCCCGCCGCCATACCGACAACAATGGAAATGACGATCTGGAAGAATTTCATTACGATGCCAACAACTGCCATGGGAATCTGGGCATACTGTTCCTGTCCGAAGATAGCGTCCATCGCGCCGTATTTCCGAAGCATATTGTTGATGGCGGCCATAGACGCAACCAGGCTGATTTGCGACAAAAAGCTGGTAATTCCCAGAACCAGTGTCCTGCGGCAAACAGAAGGGGACAGACGGTAATTTTCCTTTTCCGGCTTGATGTTTTTCATGTGTATCAGATACCAGATGGACAGCACTGCGGTAACGACCTGCCCAAGAATAGTTGCGACTGCCGCACCCATCATGCCCCAGTGGAAGGCAAAAATGAAAATCGGGTCAAGGATAATATTGATTACCGCACCGGCCAGGGTGGAGATCATGGCAAATCTGGGATTCCCATCCGCCCGGATAATCGGGTTCATGGACTGGCCGAACATATAGAAGGGGATGCCCAGAGTAATATAAAAGAAATACTCACGGGAGTGGTGAAAAGTTTCCGGATTCACCGTGCCGCCGAACATGGCAATAATCGGATCGGAGAAAATCAGATAAACTGCGGTAAGCAGAAGACCGCTGACAACGGTTATGATGACGGAGCTGCCCACACTGGTTTTCGCGGTAGCAGTGTCCTGCTTACCCAGACTGATGCTGACGAAAGCACAGCAGCCGTCGCCGATCATCACCGCAATGGCAAGGGCAACCACCGTCAGCGGAAAAACCACGGTATTGGCCGCGTTGCCGTAGGAACCAAGATAGCTGGCGTTGGCAATGAAAATCTGGTCAACGATATTGTAAAGGGCACCGACCAGAAGGGAAATAACGCAGGGAAGGGCATACTGCTTCATCAGTTTACCAATACGCTCTGTCCCCAGAAATTGATTGGAATTGTTCATTGGATTTCACCTTTCCTTTGCAAAAAAATAGCGTGCAGCCTTGGATGCCGGATTTACGCCATAGGCTACACGCTTTAACTTATTTCAGATAGTCCCCTACGGGGCAGGAATTGTACTGCTTGATGACCTTGACCAGAATCGAGCCGTCGGGCTGCTCAGTCTCTTCCAGAATTTTGTACTGAGTGCCGGTGCGGTCCAGATTCCTTTTGTAATGTGCTACTTCTTCCCGAACCAGTTTGATGGCGCTTGCATAATCTACTTCTTCCTTCAGCGAAAAACGGAGCGTCTGGCAGATGCAGGCTGCCTTTACACGTTTCATTTTCTTTTCCCTCTTTCAAAAAAATAAACGGGCGGCATATTTACGCAACTGGATTTACGCAGATATGCCACTCGTTACATGATTATTATAATGCTTTTCCGCAAACATTTCAAAGGGCGTTTTTCACAAAAAAATCTGTCAATTCCATGCAAAAAAACACATATGTAATAGTGTGCGGATTCGAATGTTTTCCCTTGGTTTTCTCGTCTTTTATAACCCTGTTTTCCGGAAAATGGGATTTTTGCTCTGGGAGAATGGGGCTGTTTTCTCGGTATGAACTGGCGGTGTATGTGTTCTCGCCAGCCTACAGACAGGAGGGGACTTATCGATGAAAAAGAAGAAACACCTTCGGTTGGGAACGGCTGCCGACTACGTCATTACCTATTTCCTTTTGCTGATAGTCGCGTTTGTTTTCTTTTTTCCCTGCCTGTGGCTGATTCTGGCATCCTTTTCCGCGTCCGGTTCAATTTACGCGTTTGAGGGCTTCTTCCCGTCCGCGTACAGTCTGGCCAGCTTCAAAAAACTCTTTACCGATACGGCCATGTACGACTATCCCCGGTGGTTTACAAACTCCCTGTTCATTGCCGCTTTGAGCTGTATTCTGGGGACATTTCTGACTATTCTGACAGCCTATTGTATGTCCCGGTTCCGATTCAAAAGCCGCAGGGCATTGATGAAAACCACCCTGGTGTTGGGAATGTTCCCATCCTTCATGGGTATGACCGCTGTGTATCTGCTGATGACCCAGTTCAACTTCATCAACAATCACTGGGGTCTGATTCTCATTTACACCGCCGGCGCGCCTTTGGGCTACATGGTGCAAAAGGGTTTCTTCGATTCCATTCCCAATTCTATTGACGAAGCCGCCCGGCTGGATGGCGCTACCAACTTTCAGGTGTTCTGCAGGATCCATATGCCGCTGTCCATGCCCATCATCGTCTATACAGCGCTGACTTCCTTTACCTGGCCCTGGAGTGATTACATCCTGCCCAAGCTGCTTCTTAAAACCAAAGATACCTGGACGGAGGCGGTGGGACTGATGAGCCTGGGTGAAACGGAATTCTCCCGCTTTGCTGCCGGATCCATCTTTATTGCCGTGCCCATCGTCATTCTTTACCTGTTCCTGGCGAAGTACCTGATTAACGGCATGGTTACCGGCGCGGTAAAGGATTAAATGCCCCTGAAAGCACAAAAATGCATCCCGAAAACACCTGGCCGTTTTTTTGCAAAGCAAATCGGTCAACTCCGTTTCGAGTTGACCGACTTGTTTTTTTAGATGTCGCAGTGCGCCCTTTTTATATGGCAGGATTACCGTGCGTCCTTGCTGGCCTTGCCGGCCTTCTTTTCAGCCTTGGCCTTTGCCTTGGCTTCCTGGGCTTTCTTAGCCTGAGCCTTGGCAGCCTCGTCAGCGGTGTCGTTGGAGGAAATCGCCCACTTGGCAATCTCGATACGGACCTGGTCGGCGCCGGTCTCCAGGACGACCCGGTCTTCCTTAACGTGAACCACGGTGCCCATAATGCCGCCGATGGTGGTGATCCGGTCTCCGGTCTTCACGGCGGAGCGCATTTCCTCGGCTTCCTTCTTCCGCTTGTTCTCAGGACGGATCAGCATGAAGTAGAAAACGGCAAGCATCAGCACCAGCATAATAACTGTGCTGCCCAGGCCAGCGCCGGAAGCGGCGGTTGTCGTCAGAAAATTCTGCATTGGAAAAACCCCTTCTTTGTTTGATATGGTCTATTATATCATTCCATCGGCAAATTGCAAGAAGTATTTCTTCAGGCTGTCTCTATATTCTTCTGCCAAGCTTTTCGGAATACTCCCTGCGGAAGTCATAGAAAGTGCCCGCGTCCAGGGCATCCCGAATACGCTGCATCAGATTGTTATAAAAATACAGGTTGTGCATCACGCTCAGACGCATGGCAAGCATTTCCTCCGCCACAAACAGATGCCGCAGATAGGCCCGGGAGTAACGGCGGCACACCGGGCAATCACATTGGGGATCGATGGGCCGTGCATCCAACTGATACTTGGCATTTTTTAGATTGATGGCGCCCTCCCAGGTAAAGAGCCTTGCGTGGCGGGCATTCCGGGCGGGCATGACGCAGTCAAAGAAATCCACACCCCGGGCAACGGCTTCAATAATATTACTGGGCGTGCCCACACCCATCAGGTACCGGGGCCGGTCCTGGGGCATAAAGGGCTCCACCGCGTCGATAATGTCGTACATCTCCTGGGTACTCTCGCCCACAGCCAGTCCGCCGATGGCGTAGCCAGGAAGATCCAGCTCCCGGATCCGCTGCATGTGCTCCACCCGAATGTCCGGGTAGGTGCCGCCCTGGTTGATGCCCCACAGCTGCTGGGTGGAGTTCACGGTTCCCGGGAGTGCGTTCAGGCGGGCGTTTTCCGCCTTACACCGGGCAAGCCACCGGTAGGTCCGGTCCGTGCTTTTGCGCACATAGTCCCGGGGCGCGGGGTTTTCGATGCACTCGTCAAAAGCCATGCAGATGTCCGAGCCGAGGTTGGACTGGATCTGCATACTTTCCTCCGGTCCCATGAAGATCCGGCGGCCGTCAATATGGGAGGCAAAGTACACGCCCTCCTCCTTGATCCGCCGCAGGGACGCCAGGGAGAACACCTGAAATCCGCCGGAGTCCGTAAGAATGGGGCCGTCCCAGGTCATGAATTTATGCAGGCCGCCCATTTCCCGGATCAGGGTATCCGTGGGCCGCAGATGGAGGTGATAGGTATTGGACAGCTCCACCTGACAGCCGATGTCCTTTAAGTCCTTGGCGCTCAATGCCCCTTTAATGGCTCCCTGGGTGCCCACATTCATGAACACCGGAGTCTGCACGCTGCCGTGGGCGCAGGTAAATACGCCCCGGCGGGCTCTGCCTTCGGTTTTCAGCAGTTCAAACATACGCTACCTCGCTTTTGTCGGATTGTAGAGGATATACAGCCTAACCTGCTCCGTTGTACCAAGCCGGGTTTCGTGAGGAACTTCTTTCAAAAACTGAAACCCGCACTTTTCAATTACCCGGCGGGACTGGTTATTCCAATTAAAATGTCCGCAGAGCAGGTAGTCAAAGCCCAGCACCGAAAAGCAGTAATCAATGACCGCCTTTACCGCTTCCGGCATGAACCCCCGTCCCCAGTAATCCTTACTGACGACGTAGCCGATTTCCCGGCCCTGCAATTCCTCCGGGATGTCCAGGCCTTCATCCCGGGCTTCCAGGCCCAGAGAGCCAATGACCTTACCGCTGCCTTTCAGCTCCAGAGCAAAGGTTTTCTTCTCCCGGATAAAACCGTCCAGAATCGCCTGGGATTTTTCTATGGATTCATGGGGCTGCCATCCGGCCATCTGCCCTACACCATCCACGCGGGCATACGCATAAAAATCTTCCAGATCCTCCTGACGCCAAGAGCGCAGGATCAGCCGGTCCGTTTCAATCCGGATATTCGTCACATCTACAGGTGCGTTCATAGTCTGTTCCTCACTGAATAAACATGGCATCGCCGAAGGAGAAGAAGCGGTAGCGCTCCTTTACGGCTTCGGCATACGCGTTCAGTACGTGCTCCCGTCCGGCAAAGGCGGAAACCAGCATCACAAGAGTGCTCTCCGGCAGGTGGAAGTTGGTGATAAGAGCATCCATGGCACGGAAATGATAGCCGGGATAGATGAATATTTCCGTCCATTTGGAGCCTGCCCGGAAAGAACCATCCTCGGAGGCCAGGGATTCCAGAGTGCGGCAGGAGGTGGTGCCAACGCAGACGATCCGCCCGCCGTTTTTTCTTGTTTCATTTAAGATATCGGCGGTTTCCGCATTCATCATGCAAAGCTCCGCGTGCATATGATGGTCCGTAATTTCCTCGGCTTTCACCGGGCGGAAGGTGCCCAGACCCACGTGCAGGGTGACAAAAGCCGTTTTTACCCCCTTGGCCCGGATTTTATCCAGCAGTTCCTGGGTAAAATGGAGACCGGCTGTGGGCGCGGCGGCAGACCCCACCTCCCGGGAATACACGGTCTGGTACCGCTCCTGGTCAGACAGCTCCGCCTTGATGTAGGGCGGCAGGGGCATTTTCCCCAGTTTCTCAAGGATTTCCAAAAAGATGCCCGCATAGTGAAACTCTACTATCCGGTTTCCGTCCTCCTGAACCTCCCGGACCGTGGCGGTCAGCTCCCCGTCTCCAAAGGTGACCGTACTTCCCGGCTGCATCTTTCTACCGGGCTTTACCAGGCACTCCCAGCACTTGTCCCCCAGGTCCCGCAGAAGCAGAACCTCTACCACGCCGCCGGTGGGGCGGTGGCCCAGAAGCCGGGCTGGGAGTACCCGGGAGTCGTTCATCACCAGGCAGTCCCCGGGATTCAGATAGTCGATAATATTATAAAAATGATCGTGACGAATCGCCCCGCTTTGGCGGTCCAGCACCATCAGACGGGAAGCGTCCCGCCGCTCCAGGGGTGTCTGGGCGATCAGTTCCTGGGGCAGATCATAGTAAAAATCATGGGTCTTCACACCGCATTCCTCCGTATTTTAGTCCATTCAGTATAACCGATTTCCCGGAAAAAAGCAACAGACAAAACGGGTCCGGCGCGCATAGACTGGCGTGGAGGTATCAGCCTATGAAAAAACCTGTTTTTACCGGGGCGTGTACAGCCCTGGTCACTCCTTTCCTGGGAGAAGCCGTCAATTATCCCATGCTGGATCAGCTCCTGCGCCGGCAGCTGGAGGCGGGAATCCGAGCCGTGGTCCTGTGCGGCACTACGGGGGAATCCGCAACCCTTTCCGACGGGGAAAAGCTGGCAATCATACGAAGAGCCCGCAGCTTTTTAAGGGATCGCTGCACGATCATTGCCGGAACCGGTTCCAATGACACGGACCACGCCATCAGTCTGAGCCGTCTTGCTCAGGAGGCCGGAGCGGACGCCCTGCTGGTGGTGACGCCCTACTACAATAAAGCCACGCCGGAGGGCCTCGTGGTCCACTACAGTGCCGTTGCCGCCGCGGTACATATCCCTGTGATTGTGTACAACGTTCCCTCCCGCACCGGTTTGGACGTTCCCGTGGAAGTGTGCCGGGAGCTTGCCCGGATTCCCAATATCGCGGGAATCAAGGAAGCTTCCCCGGACATCTCCAAAATCGCCAGACTCCGGGCGGAATGCCCGCCGGAATTTGCTATTTGGAGCGGCAATGACGACCAGGCCGCCGCGGTAATGGCCCTGGGCGGCGCGGGGGTGATCTCCGTTGTCTCCAACCTTTTCCCCGAGGAAGTGCAGGCCATGGCATTGGCGGCCCTTGACGGGGACTTTGACACCGCTTCCGACCTGCAGCTGAAGCTTCTTCCCCTGATCCGGGCCCTGTTCCGGGAAGTCAATCCCATTCCGGTAAAAGCCGCCATGAAGCGCCTGGGGTATGACTGCGGCATTTGCCGCCTGCCTCTGACGCCCCCTTCCCTGGAAACAGTGGAAATCCTGAAAAAACTGTTGCCGGAAGATGGATTCGGTGCTATAGTGGGGTAAATACAAAAGAGGCGGTGCACTATGAAATACATTCTCATCGGCGCAGGCTCCCGGGGAATGACCTACGGCGCCTGGGCGGCAGAACATGGAATCGAGATTGCGGCGGTAGCGGAAAAGCGGCCTGACCGGCTGGCGGACGCGGGAGAAAAGCTTGGAGTACCGGTTTCCATGCGCTTTTCCGACGGCCTGGAGCTCCTTTCCCTGGGGAAAATCGCCGATGCGGCCATCATTGCCACTATGGACCGGGATCACTTCGGTCACACCATGGCCGCGCTTGACTGTGGCTATGACATTCTCCTGGAAAAGCCCATTTCTCCGGACCCCCGGGAGTGCATCGCCATCGAGGAGAAAGCCAACGCCCTGGGCAGGCGGATCACAGTCTGCCATGTACTGCGCTATACCAACTTCTTCGGCACCCTGAAGCAGATCGTGGACTCAGGAGAGCTGGGGAAAATTGTTGCCATCAAACACTCGGAAAATATCGGCAATTTCCATATGGCGCATTCCTTTGTCCGGGGCAACTGGCGCAATGACCGCCTGTCCAGTCCCATTATCATGCAAAAGAGCTGCCACGACCTGGATATTCTGCTGTGGCTCTCCGGGTCCCACTGCACCAAGGTCTCTGCTTTTGGCGGACTGAGCTTCTTCCGCTCTGAAAACGCACCCCAGGGGGCAGGGGAGAGGTGCTGCGACTGCCCGGCTGCGGATAAGTGCCGCTTTAATGCCTACCGGGTCTATACGCCGCTTCTGGGCCAATGGCCCGCGGATGTGGTGTGTTTGGAGCAGAACGAGGCTGCCCTGGATAAAGCGCTGCGGGAAGGCCCCTATGGCCGCTGCGTTTTCCGGTGCGACAACAATGTCTGCGACCATATGAGCATGATCCTGGAATTCGAAAATGGTGTGACTGCCACTTTCTCCCTTACCGCCCAGACCAACGGCATCCACCGGAATATCCACATCATGTGCGAACACGGGGAAATCGAAGCCGATGACGGAAAGCGGCAGATCATCGTCACAAGATTTACCGCCAATCAGGCAGAAAGCTTTGACTCCAGGGTTATCAACGTCCGTACCGGCCCCAGCGGCCACGGCGGCGGAGACGCGGGGGTCATGGAGGACTTTACCGAAGGACTTCAAAATCCGGGCAGGGAATCCCGCAGCTCCATTTCCCGCAGTGTGGAAAGTCACCTTATGGCCTGCGCTCTGGAGCAGTCCCGTCTCACCGGAAAGACTGTGGATATGGCAGACTTCCGGGCGTCTCTCCTGGAAAAAGTATAGCATTTCGCCCCCGCGTGACTTTCACGCGGGGGTTTGCAGCGTTTGACCGGAGTGGTTTCGTAAGGAATTCTTTTGTTGTCTTTCTCCGATTTTCCTGTTATAATGTAGAAAAACTTATGGGATAACGCAATAAAGAGACCAATTGGAATTTGCCCGCAGGGCGGGCGGCCAAGTCGTGACGAGTGTGGTCTGTAATCGCTCCCAACCTGACCCGCTCGGTATCGTTCTGTGGCGCTACAAATCGGAATTTATCGAATTCCCGGTCATTGCGAGCCAGTTCGCAAACTGGCGTGGCAATCCCCCGGTTAGAAGCACCACTTTTCGTTAACAAACTATGGAAATGGTGCAAAAGAGCGGTATGTATGACGATAGGCTGCCCGGAATTCGATGGAGATTCCCACACCAGTGTGCGCACTGGTTCGGAATGACAGTGTTGTTCGGGGCCCGCACTTCCCTCTTCAAATTCCAATTTGCCGCGTTGCTGATCTAATCTCTATCGTATTTTGAATAAGTTTTCGGGAGGCGACTATGCTGAAATTTCCATGTCTGGTGCTGGACCATGACGATACTGTGGTTCAAAGCGAAGCTACCGTCAATTATCCCTTTTTCTGCCAGATTCTCGATTCTTTCCGCCCGGGCACGAAGATCACGCTTCGGGAATATACCGACGGCTGCTATCGCCTGGGCTTTGCCGATATGTGCCGGCAATGGTACGGTTTTACCGAGCAGGAAATTGAGGATGAATACCATGGCTGGCAGCGCTATATAAGAACCCACATTCCAGACCCCTTTCCCGGCATCGGGGATGTCATCCGCCGCCAGAAAGCGCTGGGCGGCATTGTCTGTGTTGTCTCTCACTCCTGCAATGAAAACATCAGCCGGGATTACCGCACCCATTTCGGCATCCTCCCCGATGACATTTACGGCTGGGATCTGCCGGAGAAACTGCGCAAGCCCAGTACCTGGCCCCTGGAGCAGATTATGGTAAAATACAGCCTCGCACCCAACCAACTGCTGGTGGTAGATGATATGAAGCCTGCCTGGGTGATGGCAAGCAAGGCATCCGTTCCCATTGCTTTCGCGGCCTGGAGCCGAAAGAACTTTCCGGAAATCACCGCGGAGATGACCCGGTTGTGCGATTATTCTTTCCAAACACCGGAAGAATTGGGCCGATTCCTGTTTGACGGCTTGACAACTATGGTATAATGAAAGCACGGCAGGGGAGGTGAGTCGTCTGGAAAAAGAAAGCATCAAGGTCATGGCAAGAAACCGGGAAGCCTACCATGAATACTTCGTTGAGGAGGAGATGGAGGCCGGTATCGCCCTTACCGGAACCGAGGTCAAATCCATCCGGGCAGGCACGCTCAATCTGAAGGATGCCTGGTGCGGCATCAAGGACGGTGAGCTGCTCCTGAACCAGATGCACATCTCACCCTATGACCATGGCAATATCTTTAACCGGGATCCCCGGCGCCCGAGAAAGCTGCTGATGCACAAGCGTGAGATTATGCGGCTTTTTGGGAAAGTAAAGCAGGACGGCTACGCATTGATTCCTCTGTCCGTGTACTTTAAGGGCAGCCGGGTCAAGGTCAAGGTTGGCCTGTGTAAGGGCAAAAAACTATATGATAAACGACAGGCCGCGGCAGACCGGGACGCCAAGCGTCAGATCGATCGGGCCATGAAGGAGAGATATTAATATGAATCCTACATTTACCATTACCATGGAAAACGGCGGTGTCATCAGCGGTGAGCTGTACCCGGACAAAGCCCCGGAGAGCGTCCGCAATTTCATCGACCTGTGCAATCACAATTACTATGACGGCCTGATCTTCCACCGGGTCAT
>JAEDNR010000113.1 GCA_016302405.1 Oscillospiraceae bacterium | reverse complement strand
CGGTACCAGTGTGCGCACTGGTACCACCCCCCTCGTAAACGCGGGGGGCAAGGCGCCTATCCACCCGCGTACCAAAATCCACCGTCAAATTCCCAATTTGTATACTTGCTGAATGAAGCCGATATGCACATTATTTTAATAGACTGAATGCGGCGTTTTTTCGGCTGCCTGGTGTGGCTGTGGAAACCCGCCGGAAAGGACAGGTATGCAATTATCCGCGAAACTGGTGCATGGGCAGCTGGCCCATATGAAGCCGCTTCTGACAAACTGCTCTCTGGAAGCGCTGCGGAAAGGCCAGAACGCTCTGGGAGAGCTGATGCGGGCGGCGGAGCATGCCCGGGTGTTGGTGAAGCGCCATGATTTTCCCGCATTTTCCGCTGCCTGGGTGCTGCCGGAGGACCTGCGGCGGGAGGGTGTGGTGCTGTACCTCCACGGCGGAGGCTATACCTGCGGCGGGCTGGAATATGCCCTGGGCTTCGGCTCCGTTCTGGCGGACAAATGCGGGGTACGGGTCTTCTGCGCCGCCTACCGGCTTGCTCCGGAGAACCGGTTCCCGGCGGCGGTGGAGGACGCTGCCGCCGCTTACCGGTGCCTCCTGGAAAGCGGCTATCCGCCGGAGCAGATCAGCCTTTGCGGAGAGAGCGCGGGAGGCGGGCTGTGCTTCAGCCTGTGCCTGTATCTGCGTCAGCAGGGGCTGCCCCTGCCCGGGAGCATTGTGGCGATCTCCCCCTGGACGGATCTGACCGGTTCCGGGGAGAGCTATGAAACCAATCGGGACAGGGATGTGTCTATGTCAGAAGACCAGCTGGCGTTTTTTGCCCGCTGCTATACGGACACCCCGGAGGACCCACTGGCATCTCCTTTGCTGGGGGACCTGTCCGGGATGCCGCCCTCCCTGATCTTCGCGGGCGGGGATGAGCTGCTGCTCAGTGATGCCCAAAGGCTCTGCGGGGCTCTTCGTGACCGGGGGTGCGTTTCCCGGCTGATTGTCCGGCCGGACCGCTGGCACGCCTATGTGCTCTACGGCCTGGAGGAGGACCGGGAGGACCTGGCTGCCATAAACAGCTTCCTCAGCCGTTACCTTTCCCGGGAACAGAAGCTGCGGTGGATGCGGCTGGACAACGCGGCGAAGATCTATCCTGCCGCCCAGCGGCAGAGCTGGAGCAATGTGTTCCGGCTGTCTGTTACCCTGCGGGAAACGGTGGACCGGCAGGTCCTCCGGTCCGCCCTGGATGTGACCGTCCGGCGGTTTCCTTCCATGTGTGTCCGGCTGCGGCGGGGTCTGTTCTGGTACTACCTTCAGCAGCGCAGCCAGGCCCCCGAGATCCGGGAGGAAAGCAGCTATCCGCTGACGCTCATGTCCCGGCGGGAGGTGCGGCAGTGCGCCATCCGGGTGATCGTTTTTGAAAACCGGATCGCTGTGGAATTTTACCACGCCGTTACCGACGGAAACGGCGGGCTGGTATTTCTCAAGACCCTGACGGCGGAGTATTTACAGCAGAAATACGGCCTTTGTGTCCCTGCGCAGGACGGTGTCCTGGAGCGGTTGGAGGCGCCCCGGCCGGAGGAGCTGGAGGACAGCTTTTCTAAGTTTGCCGGAAGCGTCAATGCCAGCCGCCGGGAGAACAATGCCTGGCGTCCCCGGGGTACGCCGGAACCGGACAGATTCCTGAACCTGACCTGCTTCCGGGTCAATACCGCCCGTGCCCTGGAAAAAGCCCACGAATACGGGGTCAGTCTCACGGTGTTTCTGTGCGCCGCGATGATGATGGCCCTGCAGCAGATGCAGGAGGAATGGGTGAGCGGGCGCAGGCACCGGAAGCCCATCCGGGTGGTGGTTCCGGTGAATCTGAGAAAGCTGTTTCCCAGCAAGAGCCTGCGGAATTTTGTGCTGTACACCACACCGGAGATCGACCCCCGGCTGGGAAGCTACAGCTTTGAAGAGATCTGCCAGGCGGTGCGCCACCGGATCGGCCTGGACGTGAATCCCAAGGTTATGAGCAGCCGCATTGCCGCCAATGTAAACAGTGAAAGGAGCATGGCCGTCCGGCTGATGCCCCTGTTTATCAAGAACATGGTAATGAAAGCGGTTTTCAACGAGGTGGGAGAAAAGAAATCCTGCCTCGCCATGTCCAACCTGGGCCAGGTGACGCTGCCCCGGGAAATGATGGACTATGTGGAGCGAATGGATTTCATCCTGGGGGTCCAGGCGACGGCGCCCCAGAACTGCGGAATCCTGTCCTTCGGAGACAGCCTCTATATCAATTTCATCCGCAATATCCGGGAACCGGAGCTGGAAGCCAGTTTCTTCCGTGTGCTGCGGGACCTGGGTCTGGAGGTGGAGGTTCAGACCAATGCCAGGGAGTGAGGGAAAGCAATGTATTGTATCAATTGCGGCGTAAAGCTTGCCGACAGTGAAAAAAGATGTCCGCTTTGCGGCACGGTTCCCTTCCATCCGGACATCCGGCGGGAGGAGGGACGGCCTCTGTACCCCGCGGGCCGCTATCCCCTGCTGCAGGTCCGGCGGAAGGGAATCTGCGGGGCGGTGACCATCCTGCTGCTGATTCCGGTGTTCATCACCCTGATCTGTGATCTGGGGATCAATGCCCGGGTCACCTGGTCCGGGTATGTGATGGGGGCCATTGCACTATGCTATGTGGCGGCGGTGCTGCCCCGGTGGTTCCGGCATCCCAACCCGGCGGTGTTTGTTCCCTGCACCTTTGTGGCTGTGGGGTTGTATGTCCTGTATATTGATCTTTCCACGGCAGGCGGGTGGTTTCTTTCCTTCGGGTTCCCGGTGGTGGGCTTTTTGGGACTGCTGGTTTCCGCGGTGGTGATCCTGATTCGCTATACCCGCAGGGGCGAGCTGTATATTTTCGGCGGCGGGATGATTGCCCTGGGAGCGTTTCTTCCGGTGATGGAGCTGCTTATGAAGATCACCTTTCACATGCCTCAGTTTATCGGATGGTCCTGGTATCCGCTGGTGGTTCTGGTGCTGTTGGGCGGAACGCTGATTTTTCTGGCGATCTGCCGCCCCGCCCGGGAAACCGCGGAGCGGAAGCTGTTTTTGTAGGACCGGTCCCGTAATGGCGGCCCGGGCAGCGGGAAATAAGGCAAAACACCGCGCAGTCAGAGCCAAACTCTGACCGCGCGGTGTTTTCCGTTTTTACACAATATCCGCATTTACCGGCAAACAGATAAATTGGAATTTGACGGGCAGTTAAGGCGCGCGGGTGGATAGACGCCTTGCCCCCCGCACTTGTGAGGGGGGTGGCACCAGTGCGCACACTGGTGCCGGGGGGAGTACGAATTTTCTGCGCGGCATCGAAATCCCGCTCATTGCGATTGGTGCACCGTCAGAACATGTCATTCCGAACCAGCGCGCACGCTGGTGTGGGAATCCCCATCGAATTTCAGGCAGCCTATCGTCATACAGACCGTTCTTTTACGACGTTTTCCGGAATTTATCCACGAGAAGTGGTACGTCTAACCGGGGGATTGCCACGCCAGTGCGCACACTGGTGTGGCAATCTCCCGGTTTTGGATATTTTTCGAACTTTTTGTGGAAGGAAATTGTGGCTACTGAATAGCTACCTTTTTTGTAATGGGACTTACCTCTGCGTGCAAAAAGAAAACACAGCATACCGAAATGCTGTGCTTTCTTTTACGTTCTATCGGGCGGCAGCCGTCATCGGCTTGGACGCAGGAGCGGAAGACTTTGGGGGATAGGCGCAGGTATATCGACTGGTTACCGGGCTTCTCCCTTGTCCGGCCACAGGGGAAGCGTTCCCAGGAGCATTCCGCCCGGCCTGACGGCCGATCATCGTTTCATGGAATTTCAGAAAGGCCTGCCTCACAGGGAAACCGCTTCGTCAAACCGTTCCAGAATTTCCCGAAGCTCCCCGGGAAGCCGGGCCCGGCACTGGTTTTTCAGTTCCTCCGGAACACCGTAAAAGCCCTCCGCAATGGAACCGGCGATTGCCGTTAAGGTATCGCAGTCGCCGCCCAGGGAGACGGCGGTGCGGATCACATCTTCAAAGCTGCTGCCCTCCAGAAAAGCGGTAATGGCCTCCGGGACGGTTTCCTGACAGCTTTCCACATGGTGATAGCCGGGGCGAATCTCGTCGCAGGTGCGGCTCAGATAATAGTGAAAATTCTCTTCGATGTATGATTTGATCTCGGCCTTGGTGCGGCCTTTGCGGGCCAGGTAAATGGCGCTGGCGGTTGCCTCCGCGCCCTTGATGCCCTCGGGGTGGTTGTGGGTGACCTCCGCGGACAGCCGGGCCAT
>JAEDNR010000112.1 GCA_016302405.1 Oscillospiraceae bacterium | reverse complement strand
TTTCGGCAAAGGCGGGCTGGTCGATGACCCACTGCATCATGTTCTTCTTGACCACAGGATAGCCGCCCCGCTCGGACTTGCCGTCGATGACCTCGTCATTACTGAGCACGGTGCCCAGCTCTTCACACCAGTTCACCGGCATCTCGATCCGCTTGGCATAGCCCGCCTCGTACAGCTTCTTGAAGATCCACTGGGTCCACTTGTAGAAGGACGGGTCGGAGGTGGCAATCATCTTGGACCAGTCGTAGTCAAAGCCCAGTTCCTTCAGCTGGGCGGAGAAGGTCTTGATGTTCTCCTGGGTAAAGCCGTTGGGATGGTTGCCGGTGCTCACCGCGTACTGCTCCGCCGGCAGGCCGAAGGAATCATAGCCCATGGGGTGCAGCACGTTGTAGCCCTGCATCCGCTTCATCCGGGACATGATGTCCGTGGCGGTATAGCCCTCGGGATGGCCCGCGTGCAGGCCCACACCGGAAGGATAGGGGAACATGTCCAGCACATAATATTTGGGCTTGGAAAAATCCCACACATCCGTGTGGAAGGTGTCATGCTCCTGCCAGTACTTGTGCCACTTGGCTTCTATGCTTGCATAATCGTAATTCATTGCGAATCAGCCCCTCTTTACACGGTCGGTTCCGTGACAATATCTTTCAGTTCAATTTTTTCCGCGTCCGCCCACAGCCGCTCCAGGCTGTAGAACTCCCGGGCCTCCGGCGTGAACACATGGATCACCACCGCGCCGAAGTCCAGCAGCTCCCAGGAATTGCCCCGGTGGCCCTCCCGGCCCAGCATGGTCTCTCCCAGCTGCTCCAGGGTATATTCCACGCAGTCACACAGCGTTCTTACATGGGTGTTGGAGGTGCCGGTGCAGATGATGAAATAATCCGCCAGGCTCGTCACCCGGTCCACCCGCAGGACCTGGATGTCCAGTCCCTTTTTGGAATCCAGGGCCTTGGTTGCTTCATAGGCAATCTCTTTAGGAGTTAACATAATTTCTTTCCTTCCTTTATCCGAATGGGAACCCATGCTTTTGTCAGCCGCGTTTGAGCCAGTCCAGTGCCTGCCGGGATTCTGGAGAAACCTCGCTGCCCTGATTTTTCAGGTGTACCAGGGTCATTTCCAGGCCCAGCTTCAGCGCGGCCTGCAAGTCAGAAAAGGCCAGCGCCCGCAGCTCCTCCACCCCGGGAAAATCCCGGTTCGGCTCCATATAGTCCGCCACATAAATGATGGCTTCCAGTACGTTCATATCCGCCTTTCCCGTGGTGTGGTGGCGGATGGCGGACACCACCGCTTTATTTTCCCCAAAGATCCGCTCCGCAACCAAACTTCCCGTAAGGGCGTGGAGGGTTTTGGGATATTTTTTTGAAAAATCATCCAATAGTGTACCATAGGCCCGGCACAATGTCAACTGAAGGGGGCCGTCCAGGGCCTTTGTCACATCGTGGAGCATTCCCGCACGGGCAGCGTCCACTGTGTCCGCTCCCCAGCGCTTTGCCAGCTCCACCGCCGTGTCCCGGCAGCCCAGCACATGGCGCACCCGGTTGGGGTTCAGCAGGCCGATGACCACCTGCTCGAGGCGGTCCATGGGAAGATTCTTCCAGTCGCTTGCGGTATGGTACAGGCCATTTTTCCTGATATAGTCTTCCACCGCCGGGTCCAGGAACTCCGAAGCGCACCGGAACGCCAGCAGCCGCCGAAGCTGGGTGGAGGATATTTCACAGGGAATGTTCTCTGCCACCGTGACCCGGGCGCCCATTTTTTCCAGGGCGGCTATTCCTGAGGGCAGGAGGTTTTTTTCCTGACGGCCTCCCCGGGGCAGGACGGCAACGGTGGCCGCTTTCACAATTTTCTCCGCCTGCTGCCACTTTGGCAGGCTCAGGAGCATATCCGATCCCACCATAAGTACCAGCTCCGCCTGGGGGTACCGCTCTTTCACTTCCAGAACGGTCTGCCAGGTGTAGCTGTCCTCCTGCCGGTTTACCTCCAGGTCGGAAACCTCCAGATTGGGGCAGGCGGCAGCAGCCAGGCGGACCATTTCCAGACGCTGCTCCGGTGTGGGGGAATCCGCGGGAATCTGCTTACCCGGAACCTGCCGGGCCGGAATGATCAAAACCCTGTCAAGGCCCAGTGCCTCCGCCCCCCGGACTGCCGCTCGGATGTGGCCGATATGGGGCGGGTTAAAGGTCCCGCCGAAAATGCCGATCCGTTCCATAAAACACTCCCCTTTTCAGCGTTTTTTCGCCAAAAACGTCAGTTTTCTTTCTTTTCCTGTCTGCGGGCAATGGCCTGGTCAATGGCCTGCTGGCGGAAATACGCGTTGCGCGCCTCCCGCTGCTGCTTCATGGCCTGCCGCCGTGCCCGGGCGCCCTTGCGCACGGGGTCGGCTTTGCTTGCGGGAGTGGGCTTCCGTTTGGCCCGGCCCGTCTCGTTGCGCTGGGCCTGGCACTTCTCGCTGAAACGGTAGATCACAAATTTGGAGCCGATGCAGGCGATCCCATCGGCGCCGGTGGCTTCGCAAAGGGCGTCGCAGGCCTCCCGGGCGGTCATCAGCGCACCCTCCAGCACCCGGCCCTTTACCAGCTCCCGGGCGGTGAGCTGGGTGTCGGCTTCCTCCGCCACCGCCTGGGTGACGCCCTCCTTGCCCACAATGAGGGTGGTATCCAGGGTATTTGCCCGGGCCCGTAATTCCGCCCGTTCCTTACTTGTCAGCATAGCCTGCCTCCTTCAGCTTCTCATAAAACACTTTGAGGGCGTTTGCCCGGTGGGACACGCTGTTCTTTTCCGCCGGGCTGACCTGGGCAAGGCTCTTGCCGAAGGGCGGATAGTAGAAAATGGGGTCGTAGCCGAAGCCCCCCTCCCCGAAAGGCGCCCGGAGAAGCTCCCCGTGGACCTCCCCCCGGGCCTGAATGACCTTCCCATCGGGGGTCACAAAGGTAATGACACAGACAAACTGGGCCTGGCGCTGGCCGTCGGGCACATTTTCCGTGTTTTTCAGCAGCAGCTGCAGCCGCCCAAAATCGTCCAGGGAATCGTCAAAGCCGTACCGGGCGGAGTAAATTCCCGGCTCACCCCCCAGGGCGTCCACGCAGATGCCGGAATCGTCAGCCAGGGCGGGCAGCCCGGTAGCCTTCATCACGGCCTCCGCCTTCAGAAAGGAATTTTCTTCAAAGGTGGAGCCGGTTTCCTCCACGTCAATGTCCACCCCCAGCTGGCTTTCCAGCACCAGCTCCATGCCGAATTTCTCGGTGATCTGGCTGATCTCCACCAGCTTATGGGGATTTTTGCTTGCAAGCACTACTTTCATGGTCTCTCCTTTGTCAAATCAGGGCTTCCACAAAGGCCCGGGCCTCGAAAGGCATCAGATCCTCCGCCTTTTCTCCCACCCCGATGAACTTCACCGGAATTTGCAGGGCGTCCGCCACGGCAATGACGATGCCGCCCTTGGCGGTGCCGTCCAGCTTGGTCAGGGCAATGGCGGTGACCCCGGCGATTTCCTTAAACTGCTTTGCCTGAATGAGGCCGTTCTGGCCCGTGGTGCCGTCCAGCACCAGCAGGACCTCCTTGGCAGCCTCCGGAAGCTCCCGCTCCACGATCCGGCTGATCTTGTTCAGCTCATTCATGAGATTGGCCTTGTTGTGCAGCCGTCCGGCGGTGTCAATGATAATGACATCGGTTCCCCGGGCTTTCGCCGCCTGAATGCCGTCATACACCACGGCGGCAGGGTCCGCCCCCTCGTGCTGCCGCACCAGCTCCGCGCCGGTGCGCCCGGCCCAGATTTCCAGCTGGTCCGCCGCTGCCGCCCGGAAGGTATCCGCAGCCACCAGCAGGACCCGCTTTCCGGCTTCCATCTGCTGCTTGGCGATCTTTCCAATCGTGGTGGTCTTTCCCACGCCGTTAACTCCGATCACCAGGATCACGCTGGGCTGGGTGCTCAGGTTCAGGGCTGGATCTCCCACATTCAGCATATCGGTGAGGATCTGACGCAAAGCCTCCCGGGCCTCCGCTGTCTGTTTCAGGTGCTGCTCCCGCACCGTCTTTTTGAGCCTCTCCACCGCCTTACCGGCAGTCTCCACACCCAGGTCCGCCAGGATGAGGCATTCGGCCAGCTCGTCATAGAAATCATCGTCAATTTCGGAAAAGCCGGTAAAGACACCGCCCAGGGTATTGCTCAGCGCGGCCCGGGTCTTTGCCATTCCGGCCTTGATTTTTTCAAAAAAGCCCATACGTCTCCCCCAAATACAATAGATATAAGATACGAGATATAAGATAATGTGCTTATCGGCTGTTAACGCAGCAGTTCGGGAAATTGGAATTTGGCGGGCAGTTAAGGCACAGGGGTGGTTAGACGCCTTGCCCCCCGCGTTTACGAGGG
>JAEDNR010000021.1 GCA_016302405.1 Oscillospiraceae bacterium | reverse complement strand
GCTGCGCTCGACAGCTTCCCCCCGGGGGAAGCCATGGCGCTTCCGCGCTAGCTCGCCAAATTCCAATTTGCAGAGCTGGCGGCGCAGCCGCCCTTGCCTCTCCCTTTGGGAGAGGTGCCCCCGTAGGGGGCGGAGAGGGCCCTCTCAGTCACGGCTAAGGCCGTGACAGCTCCCCCATAGGGGGAGCCAAGGCATTTCTGGAAATTCGATAAATTCCAATTTGTCGTTTTGCTGCGTTAACCCGATAAGCACTTTTTTCTTTTAAATCGTCCCGAAGGGACACAACAATTGTCAACTGTCAATTGTCAATTGTCAATTAAATTCCGTTTTGCTTCTGCAAGTCTATATGCAAAAAAATTAAAATACGAAGCCCTCCCCGGTTTTCCGGGGAGGGCATTGTTATGCTTGTGTCACTTTTCTATTACTTCCCCGCCGCACCCATGAGGATCTGGGCCAGGGCGGAATCGCCGTCCAGAATGACGGTCTTTTCGTCTCCCTTGAGGCTCTGCTTCAGAGCGTCGAGAGCCAGGGTGAACTCATAGAAATCCTTCTTGTCGGGGGTGTCGTAGGCCTCGGCCAGGAGCCGCATGTACTCGCCCTCGCCCTCGGCCACCAGCTTGGCGGCAGCCGCTTCCGCGTCGGACACGATGATGTTCACCTGCTTATCCACATTGTTGCGGATAATGGATGCCTCGTAGTTGCCGTCGGCGGTGTACTTTTCCGCCATCTGGTTCCGCTCGGAGATCATCCGGTTGTAAACCGCGTTCAGGTTGGATTCCGGCAGGTCAAACTGCTTGATTTTCACATCCTCCACCCGGATGCCGTAGGTCCGGGCGAGACGGTCCACATCCGTTGCGATGTTGGAATAGATGTCATTGCGCTTGGCGCCGTCTTCCATGTTGATGATGTCCGCCTGAGCCAGGGTGCCCATCACCGTCTTCAGCTCGTTGTAGGTCAGAGCGTCCAGCCGCTGCTCGGCAACGGAGGTGGTGCCCAGGGTCTGGTAGAACAGCTTGGGGTCGCCGATGGACCAGAGAATGTAGCAGTCCACGGTCATGTTCTGCTTGTCGGAGGTGAGAACCTCGGAGGGCGGAATGTCGTAGAGCTGGGTGGCCTTGGTGAAATACTTCACGCTGTCCAGAAAGGGTACCTTGAAGTGCAGGCCCGCCTGATCGGTGGTGGAAATGATCTTGGAGAACCGGACGGTGCAGGCGTACTCATTTTCCCGCACGGTAAACATGGAGGCGGAAGCGACGATGAGCACCGCCACAATAATTACGGCAAAGAGAATTTTCTTTTTCATATCAGTCGTTACCTCCTGTGGTATCCATGAGCTGGTCCAGAGGCAGAAGCATCTGCACATCGCTCTTGTCACCGGTTCCGGTGTTCACGAAGAGCTTCACCCCGGGAAGAATGTCGGAAATGGCCTCGTAGTACATCCGGGACCGGGTAATCTCCGGGTTCTGGGCGTACTCGGCGTACTGGGCCTGGAACATGGCTACCTTTTCGATCGCCTCGTTGATCCGCTTCTGTCGCAGGTACTCCGCGTTCTGCACCAGCTGGTCCGCCTGGGCCTGGGCCTGGGGCAGCTGGGCGTTCTGGTAGGCCTTGGCGTCGTTGATGACGGTTTCTGCCTTCTGCTTGGAGGTCTCCACTGCCTTGAAAGCCTCAATGACCTCCTGCGTAGGCGGTTCCGCGTCCTGAATCTTCACATCCACCAGGGTCAGGCCGATGTCATACTCCTGGAGAATCCGGGTCACCAGCTCCTTGACCTGCATCTGGATGTTCTCCTTGCCGTCAGTGAGCACCGCGTCCACGGTGGAGGAACCCACCACGTTGCGGACCTGGCTCTGAATCAGGTTCCGGAGGATCAGCTCCGGGTCGTTGGAGGAGTACAGGTACTGCACCGGATCGGAGATCTTGTACTCCACGAAGAAGTCCACGTTGACAATGTTGTAGTCGCCGGTGATCATGGTGCTCTCCCGGTCATTTACCAGATAGTCATTGCCGGAGCTGCTGTAGCCCAGCTCGATTTTTTGGTAGACGTTTACATCCACCTTCTGCACCTGCTGGATGCCGAAGGGGAGCTTGAAGTGGACACCGGCGTCGGTGATGTCCGTCACCTTGCCGAAGGTGGTGACCACGGCCTGCTGCTTGTCGTCCACGGTGTAATAGCAGGTGCCGATGAGCAGCGCCGCGATGACCACCAGGACCACAATGGTTACGATGCGCCCCGCCTTTTTGAAATTGGGGCTTTTCTTGGGGGGCTTGCTGGGTGCCCAGCTGTAGGTTCCGTCTTGTTCCATGTTGAATACTCCTTCATATGAATTGTTGTTTCGTGGATTTACGCAGAGAAAAGGGAAATTTCGGTATCGATTCTCTTTGTAGGGGACGGGTTACCCGTCCCTTTGCATAGCGGCCTATTTACCGCTTCGCCCAACCCTTTTGGGAGATTTTCCCACTTGCTGCGGGAGGCGAAACGCCTCCCCTGCAAATTTCAATTTTCCGCTTTACGTTTCCTGTGCATCGCTTTCCATATCGGAGAGCATCTTTTCCGCTTCCTGGCGCATCCGGGTGGAGATCCAAGCCGTGAGCATCACCCGGAGGACCTTTTCGATTCTGAGCTTCGCCCCGGGAACGGGCTCTTCGTAGTCGGAAAGCACCTGATCCAGGGCCTGCCGCAGTTCATCCTTATCATCCAGCCGCCTTGCCCGGGAGGCCAGGCGGACAAACATGAAATAGAGCTGGCTGTCGTCGATCAGGTCGTCGCTTTCGTCGTCCAGGTGGCCGTTTACATAGGTCAGCAGCCCGCAGATCTTTTCCATGGGCAGAGCGCCCCGGAGCATGTTGATGTTCAGGATCCGGCAAAGCTGCCGCAGGGTGTAGCGCTTCCCCCTGGGGGGCGCGAGGAAGCCCCGCTTTACCCAGTTCTGGATCATGTAGGGTTCCAGGCCGGAGATGTTGGACACCTGTCCAAGCACCATACCGCCCGGAAGAAACATGGACTGGAATAAGTCGCAGGTTTTGTCCGCTTCCTCCCGTCGAGCGGGAATCACGGTGCCGGGTAAGATCCAATTCATGGTCATCACCTCTCTTTTTCGGATAAACAGATTATAGCACATGGTCACGTGATTGTCAATAACAATTTTATGATATTTTCCGGGAGACCATCTTTGCGGGAAACCGTAATGGGCTGATAAATCAGAGGTTGTAGTAGAACTCGGTATTGGTCTGTTTTGTAGGGGACGGGTTTCCCGTCCCACCAAATACGTATCTGCGAATTCAGAGGGATGGGAAACCCGTCTCCTACAACGCATTTCCTCACCGCATCTCTGACCCAACCCGTCTGCCAAACAAAATTCATAAGAAATCCCATTCCAACCCGGTCCCTTTTCTCTGAAAAATCCCAAATTTCCTATTTACGAATGAAATAAAATGTAGTAGAATATTTGGTAGACAATCGTCAGACAGAGAAAGGGTGTGGGGCAGTGAACTGCATGAAGTGCGGCCGGGAAATTTCAGAGGGCGCGTTCTGCGAAGAATGCCTTGCCGGTATGGAAAAATACCCGGTGAAGCCCAATATTGTGGTCCAGATCCCCAACCGGCAGGAGGCCATCCAGGCCAAGAAGATGATCCGCCGCCGGAAAGAGCTGACGGAAAAGGAAAAGCTGATCCGCTATGAGCGCCGGGTCCGGATTCTCACCTGGATCAATGGCATTCTGGCAATCTTTCTTGCTGGGGCGCTCGTTCTTTGTCTGATGGAATACCGGAAGACCCTGGGCCCGCCAACCGGCCAGAATTACACCTCCGTCACCCCCAGTACCCAGGCGGCGGGAGAGTGATGTTTCACGTGAAACATACATATTTTTTGTCGTAACGAACAAATCGAATAAAACGAATTCGGGTTATCGGCTTTTGTAAGCACACTGACAAATTGAAATTTGTCGGGCAGTTTGATGAATGGTGAGCGGGTGGAAAATGGGACACGGCAAAGGCTCCCTTGTGTAAAGGGAGCTGTCGCGAAGCGACTGAGGGATTGTGCAGTAAAACGTTTTCATACTGACAACGAATCGGCAAAAAGGGACCACAAAGGACACTGTCCGTTCTGACGATTATCACTATGGAAGTCCACCGTTACAACCCCTCAGTCAGCTTCGCTGCCAGCTCCCCTTACACAGGGGAGCCCTTGCCGTGTTCCGCATCGATACCGCACACCACTGCCCAAACAGCTCAACAAATTCCAATTTACCGATCAGCTTACGAAAGCCGATAGCCCAAAAACGAATTAGTAGGGTGCGGCCTCCCGGACACCCCGTAATCCTGGCTAAAAATAGAATTTAATATAAGGCAACACCGCACAATTGTGTCTGCGGATCTCAGCGGATCTTTTGCGCCATTTCTGCAGTTCCAAAAACGGGAAATACATACAGTATCCCTAAGTTTTTGAAACTTTGAACTGGCACAAAATCTCTCGCTGAGCTTCCTTGCCAAATTATGCGGTATTGCCATAACACAACATTGTTTCACGTGAAACACAGAACAGAAGGTGAATGAATGGGCAGAATCATTGCCGTTGTCAACCAAAAGGGCGGCGTGGGCAAAACTACCACGGCGGTCAACCTGGCGGCGGCCCTGACGGAGCAGGGCTTCCGGGTACTGGTCTGCGACTTTGACCCCCAGGCAAATGCCACCTCCGGCCTGGGGGTGGACAAGCGGAAGACAAAAGCCTCCAGCTATGACGTGGTCATCAACGGGACTCCTGCGGAGGAAGCAATCGTCCGCACAAACTATGCCGATGTGATGCCGTCCTCCGCGGACTTGGCAGGCGCCGGTGTGGAGCTCATTGACCGTCCCGGGCGGGAGCAGCAGTTAAAAAAGGCTCTTACGCCTATTCGGGACCGGTATGACCTGATTCTCATTGACTGTCCGCCCTCATTGGAGCTGCTGACCCTCAACGGTCTTTGTGCCTGCGACGGTATATTGATCCCGGTTCAGTGCGAATACTATGCCCTGGAGGGGCTCAGTGATCTGATGGCAACCATGCGGGCGGTGAAACGGAAGCTGAACCCCGGCCTGGAAATTTTCGGTGTGATTCTCACTATGTTTGACGGGCGAACCAATTTCTCCGCCCAGGTGGCACAGGAGGTCAGAAGACACTTCCCCGGAAAGGTGTTCGCCACGGTGATACCCCGGAACGTGCGCCTGGCCGAGGCCCCCAGCCATGGCGTGCCGATCTTAGCTTATGACCGGAGCAGCCGGGGTGCAGAGGCCTACCGGAAGCTGGGCGAAGAAGCAGCCGCCAAGTTAAGGAAAGGATGAATTTGATGGCATCACAAAAGGGTCTTGGCAGAGGCTTGGGAGCACTGCTGGGAGATATGACCGAGGAACCCCAGGAAAGTAACCCCTATCAGCACCTGCCGCTCTATAAAATTGAACCCAATCCCAACCAGCCCCGGGAGGTCTTCGACGAGGAAGAGCTGGAAGCCCTGGCGGAGTCCATCCGGCTCCACGGCGTGATCCAGCCTCTCACTGTCCGGGAAATGCCCAGCGGCTACTATCAGATAATCGCGGGCGAGCGGCGCTGGCGGGCATCCCGGAAGGCGGGCCTTTCCGAGGTCCCGGCGGTGATCATCGAGGCCGATGACCGGAAAGCCACGGAGCTGGCCCTGATTGAAAACCTCCAGCGTCAGGATCTGAATCCTCTGGAAGAAGCCAAGGGCTACCAGCGGCTTATCAGCGAGTACAACCTTACCCAGGAGGAAGCGGCGGACCGGGTGGGCAAATCCCGTCCGGCGGTGGCAAACGCCATAAGGCTCCTGACACTTCCCGAGGAAGTACAGGAAAAACTGGCGGCGGGCACTTTGACCGCGGGCCACGCAAGAGCGGTCCTGACCCTGAAAACCGAGAAGCAGCAGCGGGATGCCGCCCAGAAGATCAGCGCTCTGGGTCTGTCCGTGCGGCAGGCGGAGCTGCTGTGCCGGAACATGTCCCGGGAGCCGAAGCCGGAAAAGGAGCTGCCGCCCCTCAAAGTGGACTACGTTGCCGAGTGCGAGAAGAACCTGAGTAAGCACCTGGGCCGGGGGGTTAAAATCGTCAACGGCAAGCGCAAGGGCCGGTTTGAACTGGAATTCTACGGCCCGGAGGATCTGCAAAGACTTCTGGATGCGCTGATGAAAATTAAGTAATAGAATGGTGTTTATTTCACAGGGGACGGGCTTCCCGTACCTTTGTATAGACACTTACGGCGGGAGGCGAAACGCCTCCTCTACAAACCAATGAATGCCAAACTTGCATTACAAAACACAAGCAATTCAAAAATTCAAATATTCCAAAACGCAAAAGGAGAAGCCATATGCTTGACATTAAAAAAATCAAGGAAAATCCCGACGCCGTCAAGGCGGGGCTGAAAGCCAAGGAAGTGGACTGCGACGCCACCGTTGACCGGATCCTGGAGCTGGACGAGCGGATCCGGGCCCTGAAGACCGCCTCCGAGGGTAAGACCGCCCAGAAGAACAAGCTGTCCAAGGAAAACGGTAAGCTTTTCGGCCAGAAGAAGAAGGCAGAGCGGGAGGGCACCGACACCTCCGCCATTGAGGCCGCCATCGCCGCCAACAATGCCCAGAGTGTCCAGCTGGATCAGGATGTTGCCGATGAGCTCCGGGAACTGGGCGAGCTGCAGGCGGAGTACCGCACCGCCATGCTGAGCCTTCCCAACCTCCCTGACCCCGACCTGCTCCCCGGCGGCAAGGAGAACAACCAGCCCCTGCGGTATGTGGGCGAGAAGCATTCCTTTGACTTTGAACCCAAGCACCATGTGGATCTTTGCACGGACCTGGGCCTTATCGACTATGAGCGTGGCGTGAAGCTGGCCGGCGCGGGCAACTGGATGTACACCGGCATGGGCGCGCGGCTGGAGTGGGCGCTTCTGAACTACTTCATCGATACCCACATTGCCGACGGCTACGAGTTCATTCTTCCGCCCCACATGCTGGAGTACCAGTGCGGAGAAACCGCAGGCCAGTTCCCCAAGTTTGCAGACGAGGTCTACAAGATCGCGAACCCCACCGATGACCGGATTCACTATATGCTCCCCACCGCTGAGGCCGCTCTGGCTTCCGTCTACCGGGAGGAAATTCTGACGGAAGCCGATCTTCCCAAGAAATTCTTTGCCTACACCCCCTGCTTCCGCCGGGAGGCCGGTTCCCACCGGGCCGACGAGCGGGGCATGGTCCGGGGCCATCAGTTCAACAAGGTGGAGATGTTCCAGTTCACCCGGCCCGAGGATTCCGACGCGGCCTTTGACGAGCTGGTACGCAAGGCTGAGAATCTGGTTGCCGGCCTGGGCCTGCACTTCCGTACCGTGAAGCTGGCGGCGGGAGACTGCTCCGCCTCCATGGCCCGGACCTACGATATTGAGATTCTGATTCCCTCCATGAACGGCTATAAGGAGGTTTCCTCCGTTTCGAATGCCCGGGATTACCAGGCACGCCGGGGCAATATCCGCTTCCGCCGGGAAGCCACCGGCAAGCCCGAGTTTGTGCATACCCTGAACGGCTCCGGCCTCGCCACCTCCCGGATTTTCCCCGCCCTGGTGGAGCAGAACCAGCGTGCCGACGGCAGCATCGTGGTCCCCGAGGCCCTGCGCAAGTACCTGGGCGGGCTGGAAGTGATTACCAAGAAGTAATTGACAATTAAGGTGTCCACGCGTGACGATTTAAAAGGAGCGCAGTAGGATATGGTACGCGGCAAGGGCTCCCTTGTGTAAAGGGAGCTGTCACCAGTCCTCAGACTGGTGACTGAGGGATTGTGCAAAGAAATGGTCCGATTCTGACAGCAGATCGGTGAAAAGGGAAAAATTACAACCCCTCCGGGTCGGCGATGCCGACCCACCTCCCCTTACACAGGGGAGGCCTTGGATGTACGGCATCCGCCCGCATACCATACAAAGGAACATAACATATCGTAAATTCTATTGAAAGGCAGGAAAGAATATGTCCAAACACGGAAAAAAGCCCGCATGGATCGATGAATTTGTAGCCTTTGCGGTAAAGGGCAACGCCATGGCGCTGGCCGTCGGCACTATTATCGGTGCCGGCTTCGGCACCATCACAAAAAGCCTTACCGATGACGTGATTATGCCTATCGTGGCAATTTTCATGGGAGGCATCGATTTCTCTGAGCTGAAAATTACGCTTCCCCGGCTATTCGGTGGCCCCGTGGATGAAGCGGGCAACGTGATCGCCAACACCCTGAACTATGGCAACTTCCTTGCTGCCGTAATCAACTTCCTGATTCTGGCGCTGGTGGTGTTCTGGTTGGTGAGAATACTGAACAAGCTGACCACGGCTCAGAAAAAGAAGGAAGAAGAAGCCGTGCCTCCCCCCGCACCCCCTGCCCCCAGTGCCGAAGAAACCCTGCTCACCGAAATCCGGGACATTCTGAAGCAGAAGAATTGACAATTGTCAATTCCGGCGAAGATAATAAAAAAGGGCGCTTGCCCTAAAAATAAACAACCGAAATGAAAAGGACGGTAATCACATGTATAAGATCGTAAGCAAAAGGGAGCTGAATCCCACGGTCACCATGATGGACATCGAAGCCCCCTTCGTTGCCAGAAAGGCCAAGGCCGGACAGTTCATCATCTTCCGCATTGATGAAATGGGCGAGCGTGTTCCCCTGACCATTGCGGGCTGTGACCGGGAAAAAGGCACGGTTTCCATCATTTTCCAGAAGGTGGGCTTCTCCACCATCGCCCTGGGCAAGCTGAATGAGGGTGACTACATTCAGGACTTCGTCGGCCCCCTGGGTCGCCCCACCGATGTGGAGGGCAAGAAGCGGGTGTGCGTTGTCGGCGGCGGCGTGGGCTGCGCCATTGCCCTGCCCGCTGCCCGGGGCTTCCTGGAGGCCGGCGCCATCGTTGACGTCATCATCGGCTTCCGGAACAAGGACCTGGTGATCCTGGAGGAGGAATTCAAGGCCGCCTCCACCAACCTCTACCTCATGACCGACGACGGCTCCTACGGCGAGAAGGGCTTCGGCACCGTGAAGCTGCAGCAGCTGCTGGAGAGCGGCATCCAGTACGACGAGGTTCTGGCCATCGGACCTGTTCCCATGATGAAATTCGTGTGCAAGACCACTGAGCCCTTCGGCGTGCACACCGTGGTGTCCCTGAACCCCATCATGGTGGACGGCACCGGCATGTGCGGCGGCTGCCGGGTCACCGTGGACGGCCAGACCAAGTTTGCCTGCGTGGACGGCCCCGAGTTTGACGGCCACAAGGTGGACTTTGCTGAGCTCATGAGCCGCAACGGCATCTACCGTGACCGGGAGGCCGAGGTCACCCATGACCACGTCTGCCGGATGGAAGCCATGGGCAAGGCCCTGATCCACTAATAGGAGGAACGAAAAATGGCAAATATGACGATGACCAAAACGCCCATGCCGGAGCAGGAGCCCCAGGTCCGGGCAAGAAACTTTAAGGAAGTGGCCCTGGGCTACACCCCCGAGATGGCCATGGAAGAGGCAAAGCGGTGCCTGCACTGCAAGAATCCCAAGTGCGTGGAGGGCTGCCCCGTAAATGTCCGCATCCCCGAGTTTATCGCGAAGGTTTCTGAGGGCGACTTCAAGGCCGCCTATGAGATCATCACCTCCACCAACGCCCTGCCCGCTCTGTCCGGCCGGGTCTGCCCCCAGGAGAGCCAGTGCGAGGGCCGCTGCGTCCGGGGCATCAAGGGTGAGCCTGTGGCCATCGGCCGTCTGGAGCGGTTCGTTGCCGACTGGTACCGGGAGAATGTGAACGAAATGCCCAAGAAGACCGAGTCTAACGGCAAGAAGGTGGCCGTTGTGGGTTCCGGCCCTGCCGGTCTGACCTGCGCCAGCGACCTTGCAAAGAAGGGCTATGAGGTCAGCATTTTCGAGGCTCTGCATAACGCCGGCGGCGTGCTGGTCTATGGCATCCCCGAATTCCGTCTGCCCAAGGCAATCGTCGCGGGCGAGGTGGAGAAGCTGAAGGCTCAGGGCGTTGAGGTCATGACCAACATGGTCATTGGACGGGTCCTGACCATCGACGAGCTGTTCGAGATGGGCTACAAGGCCGTGTTTGTTGGCTCCGGCGCGGGCCTTCCCATGTTCATGAATATCCCGGGCGAAAGCCTCAAGGGCGTGCTGTCCGCCAATGAGTACCTGACCCGGACCAACCTGATGAAGGCCTACGACGAGAATGCCGATACCCCCATCATCAAGTCCAAGGCTGTGGCCGTTGTGGGCGGCGGCAACGTGGCTATGGATGGCGCCCGGTGCGCCATGCGTCTGGGCGCTGAGCATGTGTACATCGTCTACCGCCGGGGCGAGGCGGAAATGCCCGCCCGGAAAGAGGAGCAGCACCACGCCAAGGAAGAGGGCATCGAGTTCAAGACCCTGTGCAACCCCGTGGAGATCCTGGGCGACGAGAATGGCCGGGTCTGCGGCATGAAGTGCATCCGCATGGAGCTGGGTGAGCCCGATGCCTCCGGCCGCCGCCGTCCTGTGGAGGTGCCCGGCAGCGAGTTCGTGCTGGATGTGGACACCGTGATCATGGCCCTGGGCACCAGCCCCAACCCCCTGATCCGCTCCACCACCCCCGGCCTGGAAACCAACCGGAAGGGCTGCCTGATTGTTGACGAGCACGAGATGACCACCCGTGAGGGCGTCTTCGCCGGCGGCGATGCGGTCACTGGCGCGGCAACCGTCATCCTGGCTATGGGCGCGGGCAAGAAGGGCGCTGCCGCCATCGATGCTTATCTGAGCAAATAATTATGTAAACCTATTCCCCACCGGCGTTCCCGCGCCGGTGGGGAAACCGCAGCAGAAAATCGACCCCAATAGTATGTAGGGGCGGTCAATGACCGCCCGGCAGAAAAATGTTCAGATTTTGCATAAAAATCGGCGAAAAGGGTCCATAATCCATATAGGATAGCGTTCATTTTTCGGGTATCAGGCGGGCGGTCAATGACCGCCCCTACATTCAAAAAAGGAACCGGTTCTCTAAAAACGGGAATTGTACCACAGGCATTCCCTTCGATCCCACGGAAGTCGGCGCAATGGTTCGCTATCATCGGAAAAGGAGAAACCATGGAAGACCATATCCATCTTCCCCATGACCATGGGGGCTGCTTTGAAAAGGAAATGGAAAATGTTCCCAAAACCGAGAACTTCGCCCTGGCGGCGGACATTTTCAAGAAGCTGGACGACAGCAGCCGCCTGCGGATTTTCTGGCTGTTGTGCCACTGCGAGGAATGTGTCATCAACCTGTCCGCCATGGTGGAAATGTCCTCCCCTGCCGTGTCCCACCACTTAAAGCAGCTGAAAGCCGCCGGGCTCATCGTCAGCCGCCGGGAGGGCAAGGAGGTCTATTACAAGGCCGCCTCCACCCCCACCTGCCAGGTGCTGCACATGGCCATTGAGCGGATTCTGGAAATCAACTGCCCCAAGAAAGAAGCATAACACCCCTGCCTGAACAAAAAGGCAGGGGTTTCCGTTCTGCGCCTTATATGATTATGTACGTATCGGCTTTCCACAGCGAATAGACAAATTGGAATTTGGCGAGGAAAGACCAGGCATCGAACAACACTGTCATTCCGAACCAGTCCGCAGACTGGTGTGGGAATCTCCCTCGACTTTCAGGCTGCTTTTCGTCTTACCTCGTAGGGGCGCTCATCTTGAGCGCCCGCCGGGCAGGGCCTGGACCCAAGTCGTGGCCGGCAGTGCCGGCTGGAAAGCCGTGTTGGACCTGGTGTGTTATCGTTCGGCCTTTGGGTACCGCTCGGTATCGTTCCATGGGTTTTGGCAAAAATTCCCGCCAAATGGCACCTTTTCGCCGATAGAAATCTGAATATCAGAAATTTCTCTGCCGGGCGCTCAAGATGAGCGCCCCTACGGTGTATGACGTTCCTGGTCCTGGAATTCGATGGAGATTGCCACGGAAGTAGACGTCGGTCACTGGTTCGCAATGACAGGCTCTGACGGCCCGACAAATTCCGATTTGTAGCGCCACAGAACGATACCGAGCGGGTCAGGGTGAAAACGATTACAGACCACGTTCGTCACGACTTGGCCGCCCGCCCTGCGGGCAAATTCCAATTTTCCGCACTGCCGCGGGAAGATACGCACATACTATTATATCCCCCGGGCCGCTGGGTGTCGGAGGAAACTCTCCGGAACACACCGGCTACGGCGGTGTGTTCCGATGAATCATAAACCGGAGGAAACTGAAATGATCAAACGATGCGTGAGGGTGCTGTTTCTTGTGCTGTTTTTCTTCACACTGCTGCTGCCCCTCCCAGTCTTTTGCGTAGACGGACAGGCCCGGGATATTACCGCGGACGCGGTGATGGAAGCCCACGAGGGCTTTTCCAAAAACAAGAAACTGTTTGACGGCGAGACGGATGTCCCCGTCAAATTCGCGGACAATTCCTGGCTGACACTGCGATGCCCGGAGGGGATCGGTTCCATCTACCTGATCTTTCACAATGCTTACGGCATCTACACCGTGACCGACAATGATTCCGGGAAAACCGCCATGCTGGGGCAGAATCATTTTCTTCATGACTATACCGATCTTTGCGCGCTTTTTGGCAGCGCACCGTCTTCCATCACCCTCTCTTTCAACAGCGGCACCCTCTATCTCAACGAAATCTATCTGTTTTCCACCGGGGAAGCGCCGGATTTTGTCCAGCGGTGGGAGCCTCCCGCAGATGGAAAGGCGGATCTGCTGTTGCTTTCTGCCCATGGGGATGACGAGCAGCTGTTTTTCGGCGGCATCATTCCCTACTATACCGGGCAGCTGGGGCGCAAGGTACAGGTTGTCTATCTGACGGACCATCACAATAACAACCCGGAACGTCGGCATGAGATGCTGAACGGATTGTACGCCTGCGGGGACAGGGTCTATCCCGTATTCGGCACCTGCCGGGATGTGCGGTCCGACACCCTGGAGAGCGGGTACGCGGATATGGCGGAGGACGGGGTCACGGAACAGATGCTGGTGGGATTCGCGGTGGAGCAGCTGCGGCGCTTTCAGCCCATGGTGGTTGTGACCCACGACGTGGAGGGAGAATACGGCCACAGCCAGCATATGCTCTGCGCCGATCTGATGATGAAAGCCTGCCGGATCAGCATGGATCCCATCGAGTACCCGGAGCTTGCCGCGAAGTATGGGGTGTGGGATGTTCCCAAAACCTATCTGCATCTGTATCCGGAAAACGAGATTTTCCTGGATTGGGATGTGCCTCTGTCTCGGTTTGACGGAATGACGGCCTTCGAGGTGAGCCGGGATCTGGGCTTTGCCTGCCACGAATCCCAGTACCGGCTGGCGTGGTATTACAGGCAGGGAGAATGCGCAAAGGATCTGACACGGTACAGCCCCTGTGCGTACGGCCTGTACCGCTCCACCGTGGGGGCGGACAACAGGAAGAACGACTTTTTTGAAAATGTGGACCCCCATTTTGTGGCCCAGCACCGGCTGGCGCTCCCCCGGCGGGATTGGAAAACAGCATAAAAATTTTGCAGCCTCTTCGGTGCGTTTTACACCGAAGAGGCTGTATGTTTCTGTATGCCGATTATTGTTTGCCCTGCAGCACGTCTCTTGCCTGCTGTGCGTTGCGGAAAATTTCATCCCGCATGGCGTCCAGGGTCTCGAATTTTCGCTCCGGGCGGAGGAAACTGTGGAAATCCAATGTCAGTTCCCTGCCGTAGAGTTCCCCCTCGTAATCTAAGAGCCAGCTTTCCACGGTCACCGACTGCCCGTCCACCGTAGGCCTCAGGCCCAGATTGGTCACGGCGGGAAAATCCCCCTCCTGCAGCCGGGCGATACAGGCGTATACCCCGAACTTAGGCCTTGCCAGACCCTCCGGGAAAGCCATGTTGGCAGTGGGAAAGCCCAGCTTGCGGCCCAACTGCTTTCCGTGGCGCACCGTCCCGGTGAGCCGGTAGGGATGGCCGAGAAAATCGGCCGTCCGGCCCATATCCCCCGCCTCAATCAGACCCCGGATATAGGTGGAGGAAACCCGGATGCCCTCCAAAAGCTGCTCCGGCACCACGGCATAAGGCAGGCCCCGCTCCCGGCAGAACGCGGAAAGGGTATCCGCGCTCCCCTCCCCCCGGTGGCCAAACCGGAAATCCTCTCCGCAGACGAACCCGGCGGCGCCAAAGCGCAGGATCAGGTTCTCCAGAAACGCATCCCAGGGGGTGTCCTGGAGCGTCCGGTCAAAGGGCAGAGTCACAACGGTGTCCATGGCGTAGTCCACGGTCAGCAGAAGCTCCCGGTCCTCCGGCGTGTTAATGAGCCCCGGGGCGGCGCCGAAGACCAGAGCGTCCGGATGATTGGCGAAGGTCACCACCCCTGTCCGGGTGCCATGTTCCTTTGCCAGATTCCGGCAGGCCCGAAGCAGGGCCTGGTGGCCGATGTGCACCCCGTCAAAAAACCCCAGAGCATAGATTGTTTTGTCCATAGAAAACCTCGTAAATGTTTGTAAACCTGTGGAAAAAAGAGCGCTCAAAAGCGCGGGCGGATGCGGTAGGCGCCCTCGCTCCGAACAGCACTGTATTCCGAATTCCCCGTAGGGGAAGGGTATCCCGTCCCACCCAATACAAATCTCCGAATTCCGGGGGACGGGAAACCCGTCCCCTACGAATGGATTCCGAAAAACAGTCTTGCTTTTCTTGTAGGGGCGCTCATTGAGCGCCCGCGGAAATGTTCCAATTTCGCATCAAATATCCGGTAAAAGGAACCTTTTCGCCGATAAAAATGCGAATAAATATAATTCCACTGCCGGGCGCTCACTGAGCGCCCCTACGGGGTATGACGAAAAGAAGCCTGAAATTCTCGATGGGGATTGCACCAAAGGCATTCCCTTCGGTCACCACACCAGCGTGGGCGCTGGTTCGCAATGACAGGTAGACGGAAATGGAGTGCGCTTCTTTATCGCAATGACCGGGAATTCCAGGATTTACACCTCAAAAAAGCTTTTAATAGTTGACATAACACCGTTTTCAACCTTTGCCAGCATGAGAAACTCCCCTGTCCGGCTGTAGGCCCGGTAGGTGCCGTCGGGTAAGGCCAGGGAAAAGGCGTTGCCGTTGCGGCAGCGGGTCTCCTGGTTGGGGCTCAATGTCACGGCCTCGTACCGGGAGAACATGGTGTCCACTGTTTGCAGATATTTTTCCGGCTCCTGTGTATCCAGAAGCGTCTGCAAAGGCACGGCATCCTCAATACCATAGCTCCCTGCTGATGTACGCCGCAGGGCCGCCATGCACCCGCCGCAGCCCAGAGCCTGGCCAATATCCTTGCACAATGTCCTTATATAGGTCCCCTTGGAGCAGCGCACCCGCAGACGGAGCATCCCCTCCTGAAACCCCAGAAATTCCAGTTCAAAAATGGTCACAGGCCGGGGCTTCCGCTCAATTTCCTGCCCCTTTCTTGCCAGGTCGCAGAGCTTCTGCCCATTTACTTTCAGGGCGGAGTACATGGGGGGAACCTGCAGGATTTCCCCCCGGAAACGGGGCAGCACCGCCTCCACGGCTTCCTCCGTCAGGGAAACCTCCCGCTTTTGAAGTACCGTGCCGGTGACATCCTCGGTGTCCGTCACCACCCCGGGCAGAAGCAGAGCCTCATAGGTCTTCTCCGCGTGCTCAAAAAACTCCACCCCCCGGGTGGCCCGGCCCACAAACACAGGCAGCACTCCGGTGGCCATGGGGTCCAGGGTCCCTCCATGACCAATGCGCCGGGTGTCAAACACCCGGCGCAGTCTGGCAGTCACGTCCTGGCTGGTCCAGCCGGAGGGCTTATCTACAATTACAATCCCGTTCACGGATAGACCTCCTCCATGACCTTTTGCACCGCCTCCGCGGCTTCCAGGAGGGGCAGGTTGATGGAGGCACCCGCCGCGCCCTTATGTCCGCCGCCGGCAAAATGCCGGGCAACCAGGGTGGCGTCATATCCCGGCACCGCCCGGACGGAGAGCTTGGTCTCCCCGTCCTTGGTTTCCCGGAGGGTTGCGGCCACCTTCACCCCGGCCACGGTGCGGGGGAAATTGGAAATATTATCCATATCGTCCTCGGTGACCCCCAGGTCGGTTTCCACCTGCCGGGGGATGGCGCAGACAGCCATGGTTTTATTCCGGAGCAGCAGCATGTGCTCCACGATCCAGGCCTGAATTCTGAGCCGCTCCAGGGTGTTGGTCTCGAACAACTCCTGGTTTAAGCGGTAGGTATTCACCCCGGCCCGGACACAGGCGGCCGCGGCCAGGAAGGTATGTTCGGTGGTGTTGGAGAACCGGAAGCATCCGGTGTCCGTGGAGATGCCCACATACAGGGCGCTGTAAACCTCCGTACCCGCGGGGCACTGCAGCAGCCGCAGCAGCTCCCAGATGATTTCCGCGCAGCTGGCGCTTTCCGGCTCCACCAGCTCCCACCGGGTAAAGGAGGTGGAGGAAGCATGGTGGTCGATCCGCAGACGGATGCGGTCAAGAAGGCCCATGTACTGGGCGGGGAGCATACTGGGGGAAGCCACGTCGGTGCTGACGAGGAATGCATCCTCCGGGGCAGTATCCACCGTCAGGCCCTCCAAAAGAAAGGAAAACCTGGGGGTGACCTCCGGGTTTCTGAGCACCCAGGCGGATTTCCCGAGAAGCCGGAGTCCCCGGCACAGAGCGGCGGCACTGCCCAGGGTGTCCCCGTCCGGCCGCCGGTGGGTGAGGATCAGGAACCGGTTGTGGTCCCGAAGCACCCGGGCGGCCTCATTCCGGGTCAGTTTCATCCTGCTTCACCCCCAGGGAATCGATGAGCTTCAGCATCCGGGCGCCGTAGGCAATACTGTCATCCAGGCTCCATACCAGCTCCGGCGCGTAGCGAAGCTGCAAATTGCGGCCAAGCTCCCGGCGCAGAAAGCCGCCGGCGGATTTGAGCCCCGCCATACACGCCTTCGCCTTGTCCTCCTGGAGAAAGCTGACGAAAATCTTGGCGTAGCGCAGATCCGGGGTGGTCTCCACCCGGGTAATGGAGATCATGGTATCCTGTACCCGGGGGTCCTTTACCTTGCGCAGAAGCTGGGAAAGCTCCTTCTGTATTTCTTCATTGATTCGATTGATCCGATTGGATGCCATAATACACTCCTTAATTGGGTACCTCCGGAACAACGCTGTCGGTGTTTTCAGAGGCTGCCAATTGACAAATGTCGAATAAGGTTCTCTTTCGCAAGTACACTGACAAATTGGAAATTTGGCAGGGCGTTTTAGCAGTGGTACGCGGTGTCGATGCGGTACGCGCTAAGGGCTCCCCTGTGTAAGGGGAGCTGTCAGCGAAGCTGACTGAGGGGTTGTAACGGTGGACTTCCCTATCTACCCATCGTCAGAACGGACAGTGTCCTTTGTGACCCCTTTTCGCCGATTCGTTGTCAGTATGAAAACATTTTACTGCACAATCCCTCAGGCCCTCCGGGCCAGCTCCCTTTACACAAGGGAGCCTTTGCCGTGTCCCATTTTCCACCCGCTCACCATTCACCAAACAGCTCTACAAATTCCCAATTTTACAATGTGCTTATGAATGGCGATAGCCTGATTGTCGATTACCGTTTGACTTCCTGCATGACGAAGCATTCGAAGATGTCGCCCTCTTTGATGTCGTTGAATTTCACAACGCTCATGCCGCACTCGTAGCCGGCGGTGACTTCCTTGACCGCGTCCTTGAACCGCTGCAGGGAGCCAACCTCGCCCTCGTGAATGACGATGTTGTCCCGCAGCACCCGGACCTTGGCGTCCCGACTCACCTTGCCGTCTTTTACCATGCAGCCGGCGATGGTGCCGATGGCGCTGACCTTGTAGGTCATGCGGACCTCGGCGTGGCCGATGACGGCCTCCTCGAACTTGGGCGCCAGCATGCCCTTCATAGCGGCCTCGATCTCGTCAATGGCGTCGTAGATGACCCGGTAGAACCGCATATCCACGTTGGCCCGCTGGCCGTTGGCCTGGGCGGCGGCGTCGGGACGGACGTTGAAGCCCACGATAATCGCGCCTGCGGTGGAGGCCAGCAGAATGTCGCTTTCGTTGATGGCGCCCACCCCCGCGTGAATGACCCGAACCCGGACTTCCTCGTTGGAAATCTTCTCCAGGGAGGCCTTCACGGCCTCGGCAGAGCCCTGTACGTCGGCCTTGACGATCAGGGGCAGCTCCTTCATTTCGCCCTCCTGCATTCTGGCAAAGAGATTGTCCAGAGTAACTTTCTGGGTAAGCTTCGCTTTCGCGTCCTTTTCGGCCTGACGGCGCTGCTCCACCAGCTCCCGGGCCATCCGCTCGTCGGTGACCACGTTGAACTCGTCGCCGGGGGCGGGAACGTCCGCAAGGCCGGTGATCTCCACGGGCTGGGAGGGTCCGGCGGTCTTGACGGTGCGGCCTTTGTCGTTGGTCATCACCCGGACCCGGCCCACGGCGGTGCCCGCGATGATGATGTCGCCCTGCTTCAAGGTGCCGTTCTGCACCAAAAGCGTTGCGATGGGGCCCTTGGTCTTGTCGAGCCGTGCTTCAATGACGGTGCCCTTGCCCCGGCGGTTGGGGTTGGCTTTCAGCTCCAGCACCTCGGAGGACACGATGATCATTTCCAGCAGGTCCTCAAGACCCATGCCAGTCTTGGCGGAAATGGGGCAGATCACGGTGTCGCCGCCCCATTCCTCGGGGATCAGGTCGTACTTGGTCAGCTGCTCCTTGATCTTGTCGGGGTTTGCGGTGGGCTTATCCATCTTGTTGATGGCAACGATGATGGGAATATTCGCCGCCTTGGCGTGGTTGATGGACTCGATGGTCTGGGGCATGATGCCGTCGTCGGCAGCCACCACCAGCACGGCGATGTCGGTGCACATGGCGCCCCGGGCCCGCATGGAGGTAAAGGCGGCGTGGCCGGGGGTATCCAGGAAGGTGACCGGGTTGCCGTTTACGTCCACGGTGTAGGCGCCGATATGCTGGGTGATGCCGCCGGCCTCCCCCGCGGTGACGGAGGTCTTCCGGATGGCGTCAAGCAGGGAGGTCTTGCCGTGGTCAACGTGGCCCATGACCACCACCACGGGGCCTCTGGGCTGGAGCTCGTCGGCGGTGTCCACATGGTCGTCGATGATTCTCTCTTCAATGGTGACGGTGACTTCCCGCTCCACCTTGCAGCCCATTTCCGTGGCCACATACTCGGCGGTGTCAAAGTCAATGGTCTGGTTGATGCCCGCCATGACGCCGTTCTTCATGAGCAGCTTGATGACCTCGCCCGCGGTCTTCTTCATCCGGGAGGCCAGCTCACCCACGGTGATCTCGTCAGGGATCTTCACGGTGACGGGGGCCTTCCGGGCAACCTCCATCTGCAGGCGGCGCAGCTTCTCCTGCTCCTCGTTGCGGGACTTATTGCCCCGGAACTTGTTGTCCTTTTTGTTCTGCTGCTGGCCCTTTTTGCCGCCGATGCGCTGCTTGCCGCCCTGGAAATTCTGCACTCGCTCGGAGACCAGATTATCCACGTCCGCAAAGCGGTTGGCGTTGACCTGGACGGCGGAGGTATCCACCACCCGGCGCTCCCGTTTGCGCTCCGGCTCCTTGGGCTGGACAGGCTGGGCGCTCTGCACGCTCTGAGAAGCAGGCGCTGCCGGCTGGGCAGGCTGCTGGGCAGCGGGGGCCGGGGCCGGATTCCTTTTGCCCTGCTGGGGCTGGGGACGGCTGGAGTTATCTTTCCCCGGCTGCGGCTTCTTAACCGGGTCCTTGGCAGGCTCGGCAGCCTTGGCGGGAACCGGCTCCGCCTTGGGGGCGCTCTTCGCGGAGAAGACCTGCTCCAGGGAGGAAATCTGGTTCTTCTGGGTGAGATAGTCGAACACGGCGTTGAGCTCCACGTCCGTCAGCACCTGGGAGTTGGACTTGGGCTTTTCGGAGAACTTCGCCACTACCTCCGCGATGTCCTTGGGGGCCATGCCGAAGTCCGCCGCGACTTCTTTCAAACGATACTTCACAATACTCATATAAAAAACGCACCTCCGCTAACAAACAATACCTTAGACGATCTGAAAACAGCAGATAGGAAAATTGGAATTGAATTGACAATTGACAATGAACAATTGACAATTAAGGAATCCCTTCGGGATGATTTAAAATAAAAAGGATTTGAACGAAAACAAAAGGAATTCTTTCAAAATCGTCCCGTAGGGACACAATAATTGTCAACTGTCAATTGTCAATTGTCAATTCGGCAAAGCCGTCTTACTTCTTCCCTATCCGTTTATTCCTTTCGTGGGCCTTGGCCTCCGCCCGGCGCTGCTTTCCCTTCTTCACCTTTTCGGTGAGGACGGCGGCAGCCTTGCCGTACTTTTCCGGCTCCGGCAGGGCGCTGATAAGAGCCAGGGCCAGGCTGGGGTCGGTGATGGCGGCGATGGACAGAGCTTCCCGGCCGATGGCCTGGCCCATTCGATCCTTGGAGGCGGGAACGCGGACGCACTGCTGGTCCGTCCCCGCGGCGTAGCTCAGTGCCCGCCGCCAGGTGTGGTCCGAGGCGTCCTCCGCTACCAGGATCAGACAGGCTTTCCCGGCCCGGGCACTGGCCCCCACGGGTTCCTCGCCCAGCTCCGCCAGCCCCCCTTTTCTGGCAAGGGACAGGTAGTTCATCGCCTTATCCATTGGCTCCCTCCATTTCCCGGAGCAGAGCGTCGTAAACCGACTGGGGGATTTCAATTTCCAGGGCCCGGCCCAGGGAATTGGCTTTCATGGCTTTTTTCAGGCACTCGGGATTGGGGCACAGGTAAGCGCCCCGGCCGGGGGCCTTGCCGCCGAAGTCCAGATGGACGGTGCCGTCGGTGCCCCGCACCACCCGGATCATCTCCCGCTTGCTTTTCCGTTCCCGGCAGCCCATGCACTGCCGCTGAGGGATCTTCTTAATCATCGCTTTCCCTCCTTTTGCCGGAATTATTCCGCCTGGGAGGAGGCGGGCTTGATGTCGATCTTGTAGCCGGTGAGCCGGGCCGCCAGCCGGGCGTTCTGGCCCTCCTTGCCGATGGCGAGACTCAGCTGGTCATCGGGGACGATGACGGAGCAGGCCTTCTGGCCGGGCACCAGGGTGACGCTGACGGCGCTGGCAGGCTTCAGAGCGGCCTTTACATATTCGCAGGGGTCCTCGCTCCACACCACGATCTCGATTTTTTCGCCGTGGAGGGCATCCACCACCGCGTTGACCCGGTCGCCCCGGGGACCCACGCAGGCGCCCACGGGATCCACGCCCTCCATGGTGGCCCGGACGGCCATCTTGGAGCGGGAACCGGCTTCCCGGGCGATGTTGCGGATCTCCACCTGGCCCTCGGCAATTTCCGGGGTCTCCAGCTCAAAGAGCCTGCGCACCAGGTTGGGATGGGTCCTGCTGACCTGGACCTGGGGTCCCCGGCCTGCCTTATGGACCTCCAGCACATACACCCGGATGAGCTCGCCCTCGGTGTAGGTCTCGCCGGGGATCTGCTCGCTGGAGCGGAGCACAGCCTCGGTGTTGTCGCTGCCCTGGCCGATGCGGACGAACACATCTCCCGTGAGGGGGTCGATCCGGGTGACGGCGGCGGTGAGCAGCTCCTGGGATTTATTGGAGTAATTTTCGTACATGACGCCCCGCTCGGCCTCCCGGATGCCCTGGATGACCACCTGCTTGGCGGTCTGGGCGGCGATGCGGCCGAATTTGGCGATGTCCACGGGGATGGAAACGGGCTGACCGGGCTGAGCGGCGGGGTCAATGTTCCGGGCGGCGTCGATGTGGATCTCCAGAGCGGTGTCCTCCACTTCCTCCACGGCGGTTTTCACCAGATGCATGGAAAGGCCATGCTCGTCCAGGTTCACCACAACGTTGTCCGCGGGCACATCCTTGTGATCCTCCCGGTCCTTCCGGTAGGCGTTGGTCAGCGCCTGCTTCAGCCGCTCCACCATATAGTCAACGGGAATGCCCTTCAGCTTTTCCAGGTCCCGCAGGCTGGCGAAGATCTCCGCGCCGATGTCCGTCTTGGGAGCCTCGGCCTGCTTCTTGGTTCTGGTATTTCTGGCCATGATTTTTGTCTTCCTCCTGTCAGAATTCCACCCGAAGCCGCACCAGGGCGACCTGGGATTTTTCAAAGGTAATGGTTTCCTTGCCCGCTTCCACGGTGACTTTTCCGTCCTCGTAGCCCCGCAGGACGGCGGGCAGCTCCTTGAGGCCGTTGTAGGGCCGGTAGAGCTTTACGGTAATGGGGCTTCCCAGGAACTGCTGGAAGTCCCCGGGGCGCTTGAGTGTCCGTTCCAAGCCCGCGGAGCAGACCTCGAAGCGGTAGCTGCCGTCGATGGGGTCATGTTCGTCCAGAATGGGGTCCATGGCCCGGGAAACGGCCTCGCAGTCGTCAATGTCCACGCCGCCCTCCTTGTCAATGTAGAGCCGGAGGAAATACTCCGGGCCCTCCCGGACGTATTCCACGTCCCACAGCTGTAAGCCGAAGCCTTCCACCACGGGCTTAGCCAGGGCGGCGACCTGGTCTGTGATCTTCATGGGTGCTCCTTTCTCCGGGGCGGCGGACTCTCTGCGTCCCCGGCAAAAAACTCAAGAAAAAGAGAGGGGCGCGCCCCTCTCTTTCCATACTTCATACAACTTACCTTGGTATTATACCACCGCTGATCGGGATTTGCAACCCCTTTTTCATAAAAATAAGGCAGCTCCGGCGGCGAAGCTGCCCTCGCCCCCCGCACTTGTGAGGGGGGTGGCCCGGAGGGCCGGGGGGAGTACGATGGGAGATACAAGATATGAGATATAAGATATGGTGCCGCTTCGCGGCGATTTTGAAATTGGGAATTTGTAAGGGCGTAGGGGAGGCGTTTCGCCTCCCGCAGCAAGCGGGAAAATCACCCAAAAGGGTTGTGCGAAGCGGTAAATAGGTCGCTGTGCAAAGGGACGGGAAACCCGTCCCCTACGAAGAGAATCGATACCGAGTTCTCCGTCAAATTCCAATTTCAAACTCGCCGTGTACTATATCTTATCTCTCCTCCCGTCCCCGGAAAAACCGCCCCCGGTTTAGCGGGGTGTTCGTAAGACAGTTTTATAAAACAACAAGCAGGCGCCTGAGATACATACACGGGCACCTGTTTATTGTTTGCAAATAATTTACGCCTATTGAATTGACTTTGCAACGCAAACAGCATATAATATGGATACAAAGAATTGCAAAGGAGTTGTTATTATGGCC
>JAEDNR010000111.1 GCA_016302405.1 Oscillospiraceae bacterium | reverse complement strand
AATACCGTTTTATGAGACCGCGGTCTCGCGGTCAGCGGCATCGCCGCTAAAAAACATAGTCCATACATTTCTCGCCGCCACTGGCGGCCTGCGCGAAAAGCGCAGGATAAAATGGTATTACCCATTTTATCGGGAAATAGTATGATCCCTCCAAAAGCATTTACCGCCGCCGGAAGCCTCCGGCGGCGGTTTTCACAAAAAGGGGCTGTCTCACTAAGAAAAACTGCACAACAAAAAAGCTGTCATTCCGAGCCAGTGCGCACACTGGCGTGGGAATCTCCATCGTATTCGAGGCCGCACACCTCTAAAGATGGAGATTGCCACACCAGTGACATCGGTCACTGGTTCGTAATGACAGTGTTTTTGTATATTCTGACAAAGAGACTTCTTAGTGAGACAGCCCCTATTTTATGGGAGGTTACTCTTCGTCGTCCTCGAAGGTGAACTCCAGCGTCTCGCCGCACTTGGGGCAGACGATGCTGCCCTTCTCCAGGGTTTCCTCGTCGAAGTCAATGATATTGCCGCAGGAGCACTCTACCTCGTAGATGGTCTCCTCGTCGCCCAGGTCGAAGTCCTCGTCTTCGTCCTCGTCGTCCTCATCATCCTCGTCCCAGTCATCGTCGTCATCGTCATCCCAGTCGTCCTCATCCTCGTCTTCGTCCAGGATGTAGTCCTCGATGGCGTCCAGGTCTTCCTCGATCTCATCCAGTTCGTCGGAGATGGCGATGGTGGTCTCCTCAATGTCGGAAACCTTCCTGGTCAGATCCCCAAGCAGATCCACGATAGCGGCGATCATCTTGCCCTCGTCAGAGGCGGTATCCAGCTTCAGGCCGTCCATCAGGCCCTTGAGGTAGGCGGACTTTTCGGAAATGGTCATGATAAACCTCCTTATTGGTTCCCTGTCACGGGATCAGGCCTTGGAGCGGCCCAGGTATTCGCCGGTGCGGGTATCCACCTGGATCTTGTCGCCCTCGTTGATGAAGAGGGGCACCTTGATCTCAGCGCCGGTCTCCACGGTGGCGGGCTTGGTCACGTTGGTGGCGGTGTTGCCGGCGAAGCCGGGCTCGGTCTTGGTGACCACCAGGTCAGCAAAGTTGGGCGCTTCCACGCCGAAGACCTTGCCCTTGTAGATCAGGATGGTGCAGACGTCGTTCTCCTTGACGAACCGGAAGGAATCGTCCAGGACGGAACTATCAATAGGCTCCAGCTCGTAGGTCTCGCTGTCCATGAAGTAGTACAGGGAGCCGTCGTTATAGGAATACTCCATCTTCTTCCGCTCAACAAAAGCGGTGGGGTACTTGGCGGTGGGGTTGAAGCTGGTCTCGGTCACACCGCCGGTGATGACATTTTTCATCTTCACACGGACAAAGGCCGCGCCCTTACCGGGCTTCACATGCTGGAACTCGACGACCTGCATAACCTTGCCGTCCATTTCAAAGGTGACGCCGTTTCTAAATTCGCTGGCAGAAATCATTTCTTTATCCTCCTAATGTATCTTCCCCTGCGGGGAGTCAAATGATTCGCATAGTTTCCATGAAAATATTGTACTCTATCCGTCTGTGTTTTTCAAGGGGGGATTTTCTGTTTTTTTGCGGAGCTTCCTCAGATTACCAGCAGATCTCTGGTAATTCCGGTAATATCCTCGCAGCCGTCCTCCTTTAAGATGGTCACATCCTCAATGCGGACACCGAATTTGCCGGGGATGTAGATACCGGGCTCTGCGGAGGCTACCACACCGGCAGGCAGCGGCTCTTTGTTATTGCCATGGATGCCGGGGTTTTCATGGATCTCCAGGCCCAGGCTGTGGCCGTAGCTGTGGCTGAAATAGGGGCCGTAGCCCGCGTCGGTGATGACCTTCCGGGCAGCGCCGTCAATCTCGCTGCCGGTAACACCGGCCCGGGTCATGGCAATGGCGGTTTTCTGGGCCTCCAGCACCACGTTGTAGACCTGCTTCATTTCCTCGGTTGCAAAGCCCACCGCAAAGGTCCGGGTGGTATCGGAGCAGTAGCCCCCGTACAGGACACCGAAGTCCATGGTCACAAAGTCGCCCTCCCGGATCACCCGGTCCCCGGCAACGCCGTGGGGCATGCTGGTATTGGGGCCGGACACCACGATGGGGTCAAAGGACAGGCCCTGGGCGCCGTTTTTATACATGCAGTAAATGAGCTCCGCCTGGGCTTCCAGCTCGGTCATACCGGCGTGGATCCGGGGAAGCACTTCCAGGAAAGCCTTGTCCGCGATGCTCTGGGCCTTGCGCATCCTATCCAGCTCCCAGTCTTCCTTCACCGCCCGGAAGCCGTAGATCTTTTTGTGCATGGGTACCAGGGATGCGTTCAGCTTCTGCTCAAAATCCCGGAATTCCTCCACGGTCAGATAATGCTCCTCATAGCCCAGCTTTGTCACGCCGAAATCGGCAATGGCATCGTTTAGCCGCTGGGTATAGGGATGCTCCCGGTCCACCACCAGCACTTCAAAGCCCTTGATGTTCATCTGGGCGGACTCAATGTACCGGGGGTCGGTAAAATAGCGGCAGCCGGAGGCCGTGACGATGGCAATACCCTCGGCGATGTCAAACTCCGCGCCGTAATGGCGGCTGTAGCGGGAGGTCAGCAGCAGGCCGTCGGCTTCCTCACCCAGCAGGGACAGGTACTTGTCAATGTTTTTCATATCCGATTCTCCTTTTTCTCGCGGCGAAAATAAATGGCAGCTCCAGCACATGCCGTGCCTTCAGCCAGAAATTATGATTGTCAATGGCCTCCACCAGGATGGAGGTTACCCCCGCCCGGTTTGCCCCCAGGGTGTCCGTATAGATCTGGTCCCCGGCCAGGGCCGCCTGCTCCGGCGGAACGCCGAACCTGCTCAGGCACTGCCGGATGCCCCGGAGAAACGGCTTTTTTGCCCGGGTGATACAGGGAATGTTGTTTTCCCGGCAAAAGGCCGGTACTCTGTCCCGCTTGCTGTTGGAGACCACGCAGATGGTGATGCCGGAGCTTTTCATCGCTTCCAGCCACCGGGCCATAGATTCCGTTGGGATATTGGTGGTATAGGGGACGATGGTATTGTCAAAGTCCAGCATGAGAAGCCGAACGCCCAGACCTTCCAGCAGGTCCGGCGTAAGGGCGGTGAGGGACGGTACCATCACCTTGGGCAGCAGGGAAAAGGGCATATCCGCCGTACTCCTTTCATAGGATTTCTCATACATGCATTCCGTGCTTACCGGGTTAACGCAGCAGCGCGGGAAAATGGGAATTTGTCGGACTGGCGGCGCAGACGTCCTCGCCCCCCGCACTTGTGAGGGGGGTGTCCCTGCGCTAGCGCAGGGACGGGGGGAGTACAAATTTCCGAAAGCGTCAAATAATTGATCTTTCTGTATTTACAGCCCTATTCTTCACTCTTATTTGTGAAAGATATGCAGGTGACGAGCTCCCCCCGCCACCAGTGTGCGCACTGGTGGCACCCCCCTCGTAAACGCGGGGGGCAAGGCGTCTAACCACCCGTGCACCTTAACTGCCCGACAAATTCCAATTTATCTGTTCGCTGCGGCAGGTCGTTATGCACTTCAATTTTTGCATTATAGCACAGAAAGGTGGATTTGTCCATGGATATTGTGCATTATCTTGCCATGACGGCGGCGGAAATCGGGGCAGATCCCCCGCTTCCATCGAAAATCGCCTGGATGGCCTGCCATTTTTCGCCTTATTCCGCCGGGCTTTCCAACTGTCCCAGGCAGCTGCCCCCAGGCTCCCTGCTGATCCTCAACGATTTTTCTCCCATCCATGGCCACAGTCCAGAGGTTGTTGCTGACCAGCTTCGCTCCTGCGTGGATACCTTAAACTGCAGCGGCGTTCTGCTGGACTTCCAGCGTCCCGGAAACGCTGAGACCGCCGCGCTGGCGCAATACCTTTCAGGCGTCCTCCCCTGCCCCATGGCTGTGTCTTCACTCTACGCCGAATCCCTCTCCTGCCCGGTATTTCTTCCCCCGGTGCCGGCGCAGACCCCGGTGCCGGAATACCTGGCCCCCTGGCAGGGCCGGGAAATCTGGCTGGAAACCGCCCTGGACGCCGTGACGGTTACCCTCACAGAAAAGGGAGCTTCCTTTGCGCCGCTGCCCCGGGCAGACAGCGCGCCCAATGACTTCCGGGACGAAAATCTGCACTGCCGCTACCGGATCACCCTCTCCCAAGACAGGGCGGAGTTTCTTCTGTACCGCGCCCGGGAGGATTTAGCGACGCTTTTACAGGAAGCCGGAAAATATGGTGTCACCACCGCCGTGGGCCTTTACCAGGAGTGGGTGGAAAAAGCGTGACCTGGCGCAGCTTGCCGCCCCCTTCACCGAAAAAGGGCATAAAAAACTGATAAATGATCGTTTATCGCACTGGCGCGGCAGCGCCCCAAGGCTCCCTTGTGCAA
>JAEDNR010000110.1 GCA_016302405.1 Oscillospiraceae bacterium | reverse complement strand
ATCTGCCTGAGCCAGCTGTCCCGTGCGGTGGAGAGCCGGACGGATAAGCGGCCCATCCTTTCCGACCTTCGGGAATCCGGCGCCATCGAGCAGGACGCGGATTCGGTGATGTTCCTGTACCGGGACGAATATTATAATCCCAACACCGAGGACAAGGGCGTGGCGGAATGTATTGTGGCTAAGAACCGTCACGGCGAAACCGGAGCCGTGAAGCTCCAGTGGATTGGACAGTATCAGTCCTTTACGGACCGGGAGTGGAAGCATGCTGAATAAGCTGGCTGCGTTCCTGGAAGAAAACCGGATGCTTCAGCCGGGAGACGAACTTGTCTGCGCGGTGTCCGGCGGGGCGGATTCCGTGGCGCTGCTCTTTGCCATGTATCTGCTGAAAGACAAGCTGAATATTCACCTGTCCGCGGCCCATTTTAATCACCATCTTCGGGGCGCGGAGTCGGACCGGGATGCCCGGTTTGTAGAAGACCTCTGCGGCGGCCTGGGGATCCCTCTGTATATGGGGGAGGGAACCGTTGTTCCCGGGGAAAAGGGCCTGGAAGCCGCTGCCCGGGACGCCCGGTACGCGTTTTTAAAGGGACTTCCCGGGAAGATCGCTACGGCCCATACCGCCGATGACAATGCGGAGACCGTGCTCCTGCATCTGGTGCGGGGCACCGGGCTGAAAGGCCTGGGCGGGATCCCTCCGGTCTCCGGCAGGCTTCTGCGGCCCATGCTCACCGTGACCCGCCGGGAGGTGGAGGACTTCCTCCGGGAGTACAGCCTTAAGCATGTGGAGGACAGCTCCAACGAAAGCAGCGCTTTTCTGCGCAACCGGATCCGCCATGAGGTAATGCCCCTGCTGCGCAGGGAGAATCCCCGGATCGGGGAAAACCTGTCCCGTCTGGCCCTGGGACTGCGGCTGGACGAAGCCTGCCTGGAAGCCCAGGCCTCCGCGCCCCTGCCCGGGGTTTCCCGACTGCGGCAGCTGCATCCGGCGGTGCGCCGGCGGTATCTGCGCTTATTTTTGGAAGACAGCGGTGTGCGGGAGCCGGAGCAGAGCCATATTGCGCTGGCGGAATCCCTGGTGTTTTCCGATAACCCCTCCGCCCGGGGGGATTTCCCCGGGGGAAAGACCATTGCCAGAGAGTATGACCGGCTGGTGCTTTTGGAAGGAAGCGACGAGCTTCCGGAGCGGCATCTCACCTGTCCCGGGCGGACGGAGCTGCCGGAGGCGGGGCTTGCCGTGGTGTGCGCCCCGGCGGAAGGCCTGGAAAACGGGCCCTCGGTTTTTACCGTGGTGCCCCGGGGGCAGATGGTTCTTCGCAGCCGGCGGAGCGGAGATATACTCCGGCTCTCAGGCGGCAGGAAGCTTCTGAAAAAGCGGATGATCGATCAAAAAATCCCTGCCTCCCGGCGGGGGCGTATCCCCGTGCTGTGCGATGATGCCGGTATCCTGGGGGTCTGGGGCTTCGGCGCGGATCTGGATCGGACCGCGAAGGAACTGCCCGCAGTGACCGTGCGGTTTGTCAAGCTGGAAAAAAATGACGAATAGAAATATGGAGGCGCAGATATGGAAAAAGATATTCAGCAGATCCTTTTGTCGGAGGAAACCATCCGCCGCAGAGTGGAGGAACTGGGTAAGCTCCTGACGGAGGAATATGCCGGAAAGGATCCCGTTGTGGTAGGCGTTCTGAAAGGCGTGGTGGTGTTCTACTCGGATATGATCCGGCAGATCAAGGTGCCCTGCCAGATGGACTTTATGTGGCTTTCCTCCTATTCCGGGACCAATTCCACCGGGGAACTGATCGTTCGCCGGGATGTGTCCGTGGATATTAAGGATCGGCATGTGCTGATCCTGGAGGATATTTACGATACGGGCACGTCTCTTGACTTTACCTACCGGCATCTTATGTCCAAGGGCCCCGCGTCCTTAAAGATCTGCACATTGCTTGACAAGCCGGAGCGCCGGAAGCCGGGGATCACCCTGAAGCCCGATTATGTGGGCTTCACCATTCCCAACGAGTTTGTGGTCGGCTACGGCCTGGACTATAACGAGCATTTCAGAAACCTGCCCTATGTGGGGGTTCTGAAGCCCGAAGCCTATCAATAATTCTATGGAACCTTGTATATAAGGAGAAACACCAAAATTGAACAACCGAAAGATTTTACCCCTTTTGATTTACGCGGCGGTGCTGGTGCTGGTTCTGTCCTGGGCCAGCGGACTGTTTGGCCCCAACCGGAACGCCGTGCCCTATTCCCAGGTGCTCAACCTGTTTGAAAAGGAACAGGTTAAGAGCTTTGTGGTGGAGGGAAATACCCTGACCCTCTATCTGAATGCTCCTTATGGCGGGAAAACCACCCTGTCCACCGTCCTGTCCGATCCCGACGCCTTCCGGCGGGAGCTGGGGGATACCATCCGGGAGCAGACCGCCTCCGGCGTGCTGGAAAGCTACGATTTCCTCCCGAAGGAAAGCTTTTCTCCCTATTCTTTGATCCTCCCCCTGCTGATCGTTGGCCTTGTGCTGCTGGCGGTCTGGTCCATACTGATGGGCAAAATGAGCGGCGGCAATCCCCTGAATAATTTCGGAAAGGCCCGGACGGTGCTGGGGATTCCCGACGGCAAAAAAGTCACCTTTGCGGATGTGGCGGGCGCCGACGAGGAAAAGTCCGAGCTTCAGGAGATTGTGGACTTTCTCCGGGCGCCGGAGAAGTACACCGCCATCGGCGCCAGGATCCCCCATGGCTTGCTGCTGGTAGGCCCTCCCGGCACCGGCAAGACCCTCCTTGCCCGGGCGGTTGCCGGCGAGGCGGATGTCCAGTTCCTCTCCATTTCCGGCTCAGACTTTGTGGAAATGTATGTGGGCGTTGGCGCCAGCCGTGTCCGCGACCTGTTTGAGCAGGCCAAGAAGATGGCCCCCGCCATTGTGTTTATTGACGAGATCGACGCGGTGGGCCGCAAGCGCGGCACCGGCCTGGGCGGCGGCCATGATGAGAAGGAGCAGACCCTGAACCAGCTGCTGGTGGAAATGGACGGCTTCGGCCGGACGGAGGGCGTGATCGTTCTGGCAGCTACCAACCGGCCGGATATTCTGGACCCGGCCCTGCTGCGCCCCGGCCGGTTTGACCGGCAGATCCAGGTGGGCCGCCCGGATGTAAAGGGCCGGGAGGAAATTCTCAAGGTCCATGCCAAGGGCAAAAAGCTGGACGATTCCGTGGACCTTTCCGTGATTGCCCGTTCCACCGCCGGCTTTACCGGCGCGGATCTGAGTAACCTTTTGAATGAGGCGGCCATTATGGCGGCCCGGGATAACCGTCCCGTGCTGAATATGGAGGACATCAACGAGGCCATGATGAAGATCGTGGCGGGACCTGCCAAGCACAGCCATGTGCCCTCCCGGAAGGACCTGAAAACTACCGCCATTCACGAGGCGGGCCACGCCGTTGCCATGTACCGGCTGCCCACCCACGATCCCGTGCGGCAGATTTCCATTGTTCCCCGGGGCAGCAGCCTGGGTGCAACCTGGTATCTTCCCAAGGACGATTCGTCCAATTTGACCCGGAACGAAATGTATGAGCAGATCGTGGGTCTGCTGGGCGGGCGTGTTGCCGAGGCGCTGTATGTCGGGGATATTTCCGTGGGCGCTTCCAACGACATTGACCGGGCAACCAAGCTGGCAAAGAATATGGTAGCCCGGTACGGCATGTGTGAGCGGCTTGGCACAGTGTCCTACCTGGACGATGGGGAGGTCTTCATCGGGCGGGATTTCCAGAACACCAAGAGCTATTCCGAGAAAGTGGCGGGAGCCATCGATGAGGAGGTCAAGGCCCTCATTGACAAGGCCTACGACCATTGCCGGACCATTCTTCAAAAGGACGGAGAAAAGCTGCAGGCCGTGGCGGAGTATCTGCTTGCGAATGAGTCCATGACCGGCGCCCAGTTTGCCGACCTGATGGAGGGCCGGGAAATCGGGACTGCCTCCACCACCGCCCTCACCGACGGGTTTGAAGCAATTGACAATTGACAGTTGACAATGGACAGTTATGTCACAAGAAACTGCCCGGGTTCTCCGTTTATGCGGGAGACCCGGGCGGTTTTTTGAGATATAAGATAAGAGATATAAGATAATGTGCGTATGGGGCTTGTTTGGAAGAAAGAAGAATTGGAATTTGCCCGCAGGGCGGGCGGCCAAGCCGTGCGCAAGATATGGGTAGTCGTTTCTGCCCTTTTAATTTAGGTATGATTGCCACCGGCAATCATTAGGATTTTGATTCACTGCGTGCAGCACCACCCGCTCGGTATCGTTCTATGGTTCGATAAATTGGAATTTGCAAAGATGCGCACGCGCCCCGAACAACATTGTCATTTAAGAACCAGTCCTCAGACTGGTGTGGGAATCTCCATCGACTTTCAGTCTGCTTTTCG
>JAEDNR010000020.1 GCA_016302405.1 Oscillospiraceae bacterium | reverse complement strand
GCGGGACGGGAAACCCGTCCCCTACGATGCTTTTACGGTTGGCCCGACAAATTCCTATTTTCCGCGCCACAGAACGATACCGAGCGGGTGGTGCTGCACGCAGTGAATCTAAATCTAAATGTTTGCCGGGGGCAATCATACCAAAATTAAAAGGGTGAAAACGATCACAGGCCATGGTCGTCACGACTTGGCCGCCCGCCCTGCGGGCAAATCCCAATTTCACGATCAGCGAATGTAACCCGACAACCTGAATCCGTCTTTATCAAGGAATCCGAAGAGGGCGGCCTCCAGACGTCCCGTAAAGAGCGGGGGAAATCACCGTACAGAACCCGTGGGGAATCTTTTTCATTGACTTTACCCTTTGGCAGGGCTAGAATAAAAGCATCAAAAAAAGGAGGAATTCCCAATGAAAATCGTCGCGATCAACGGAAGCCCCCGAAAGAACGGCAACAATGCCCGGCTGCTGGAAGTCGTCCGCGCAGAGGTGGAAAAAGCCGGTGTGGAATTTGAAGTGGTACAGCCCGGTGCCAACGTAAAGCCCTGCCTTGCCTGCTACCGCTGTCTGGATACCGGATCCCTGCGATGCGTGCAGGACGATGCAGTAAATGCCATCATCGAAAAGTGCATCGAAGCAGATGGTATTCTGCTGACCTCCCCGGTCTATCATGCCGGTATCTCCGGCAATATGAAGTGCGTGCTGGATCGGATGATGCTGGCTGCAGCCTGCGGCGAAAACCAGTTTCATCATAAGGTGGGCGGTGCTTTGTGTACCCTGCGCCGTTCCGGCGGCAGCGAGGTGTACCATCAGCTTCTTGCAACTATGGACTGTATGGAAATGGTTATCGTGACCTCCAACTACTGGGGCGCCGCCCACGGTGCCGACCCCGGGCAGGTGCTGGAGGATGCCGAGGGCGTGGATGTGGCCGCCCAGCTTGGCCGCAACATGGCCTGGATGGTCAAGGTGCTGGCCGAGAGTAAGGTGCCCCTGCCCGAGACCCACCACCGCCCCTTGACCAACTTTATTCGCTGAGCAAAGCCGACGATACAAAAGTCCCCTGTCCGTTTTTCATGGACAGGGGGTTTTCTTGCGGGAAAATGACCGAATTATGAGGGCTGTCCGGGAGGCCACCCCCTACGGCTTTCATTTCCTACGCCCTAACCTGTGGAGTTGCATTTTTAGCAAATTCAAAGGTTAAGGCTAAAAGGGTATAATACCCCTAGGGCGAATAACTGTGTGTTCGTCAATATTTGGTTTGTTTGGCAAGGGTGTGATAAGGATGTATGTACTGCGGGACTTGTGGAGGGGAGAAATCTCCCCCACAGACCGCCGGGTGCGGCAAGGGGGCGAATACCAGCAGCGGGCAGCGGAAACCCGCAAGCAGATAGCGTAGTTCGCTACAATGCTGTCCCCGGAGGGTAAAGACAGATGGAAGCCATCAACGATCTCAAGGACGACCTGTCTGTGATGGCGGAGGAAGATGTGTTTATCTATGGCTTCCGGCTGGGAGCCAGAATGATGCTGGATGTATTGGGAAGCTATGAGGGGCAATTCTGCTCCCCAACTGAGGCGGGGTAACTCCCCGCCACCAACAGGAGGAAAGACTATGACATACGGATATGCCCGCTGCTCTACCAATGAAACGAAACAGGACATTAACTGCCAAGTGCGGGAGCTGAAAGCCGCCGGTGCGGACACCATCTTTCTGGAATACGAACACGGGGACAGCAAGGTAAAGAGCCAACAGGAAGCAATGTTCGCCCAGGCACAGGCCGGGGACACCATCCTCACATTGGAGGTTCCCCGGCTGGCACGAAGCACCCAGCAACTATGCGAAATCATTGACCGTGTGCGGGAAAAGCGTCTGCGCCTTGTGATAATCGGCAGTATCACGCTGGACTGCCGGGAGGGCAGAGCCGACCCTATGAGCGAGGCATTTTTGCAGATGGCTGGCGTGTTCAGTCAGTTGGAACTTGCCATGATACGAACCCGTGTGCGCTCTGGCATGGCGAACGCCAAGGTAAAGGGTAAGCAGATCGGCAGGCCGCAAGTAACCGCCGACAGCATTCCAGCAATCTTCCTCCGCCACTATCCCGCCTACAAAAACGGGCAGTTGAATATTTCCGAATTGGCAAGGGTTTGCGACATCAGCAGAACCACAGTTTATAAGTACATTGGACTTTTGGAGGCATAGAAAAGGAGCGGGGGGTCCCGCTCCTTTTATCTAATTCAATCATTTTTCAGCATCAGTTCATTACCACTTAGGACTATGCCCAATTTGCCAAAGTAGTACCCATTCGCATATTTGTTTTCCGTAAGATAGTCGAGAGCTTTTTGAAGTTCCTCTGACGATAAGGTTTTATCCATAATTGGGGAGGCAATTTCGACCATGTTTATCAGTTCTTCAAGGGAATCTGCATTCATATAAATTCTGTACTCGACTTCTCCGAAAACAGTTTGATTTCCGACAATATCAACAGTAGCGTTACCCAGAGAGTAAGATTTGCCTATGGCTTCGGCATAAGCAGTCAGTCTAAATTCCGTCCTGTAATGACCGCTTTCTTTATCAGATGGGGTAAAATCTTCAACAAATACCAGTTGTTCCTTGCTATTGGCATTGAAACTGTCAACAAAATCAATTATAACATCTTCGGGGGTTTCATTCTTCGCTTCTGTTTCTTTAGCTACTTCGGAAGTACTGATGGTTTCGACAACAACACTTTGATTTTCAACATTGTTCTGTTCAACAACTTGTGTCTGTGTATCACCGTTGTTTCCGCTCATACCAATTATAAAATAAACAATCCACGCAACCGCAATAATACCATATTTGACTGAGGGCTTCATCTCCTTCTTACGAAGCAGAAGAATTGTCAATGGAAGGGGGAAAATGCAAATCCATCCCAAAACCCAAAGCCAAGTTTTTCTCTTTTTCGGATTTGTTACACCACTGTCTGTTTGCCATGTATAGCCACAATCCTTACATACGCCAACAGTCGAACGGACGACAGCAGTACCACGCTTTCCTTTTACTTCACCCTGTTTTTCTCTATTGAATGTTATGTTTGTGCTGCCACATTTAGGGCAACCCGCCTTATTAAGTTGCTCTTGTTCTCTAAGCATCTGAGTAGTAATAGAAGACCCACAGTATTCGCAAAATCTTGAATTACCCTTAACATCAGCACCGCAATTTGGGCATTTCATATCTTTACCACCATTCTTTTGTTATGTAAAAAAGTGCGTAGCCGAAGCTACGCACCGAAAAACGCATAGCCTCACTTGCTGCGACGCAATCTGACGAACCCAAAGGATGCCAAAATAGAGGGTGCGTTTTTACCGAAGTAAAAACACATCCTTCGAGTTCAGAATATTCGATTGCGTCGCGAGATAATGGTATCACACCTGTCCAGAAAATTCAAGAGAATTTGGAAGAATACAGCTTTTCTCTTTCCTTCTGGTGTGCTATACTAGCAAAAAAACCGCCACGGAGGAAACACTATGGCGAACTACGGAAAATACTACATTGCCGTCCGCCTGCTACTGCTGAAACAATACCTTGAAGCCAATGCAGGCAGAAACCGCATTGTAAAGCGGCGGGAACTGGAACAGCTTTTGGAAGAACACGATATGCCAGTAGAGAAAAAGACCCTCTATGCGGACTTCGCCGCTCTGGGGGATGTCTGCGGATTACAGTTGGAATACGATGTTCACAAGAAGGGCTACCGACTTCTGAACCCGCCCTTTGAGCCTTACGAACTTCGCCTTTTGGTGGATAGCGTTCAGTCCTCCAAGTTCATCACAAGGGAAAAGGCAAGGGAAATCACCGCCAAACTGAAACGGTTTGCGGGCAAGGATACCGTGGAGAGCCTGAACAGAGAAAACCACGTTGCCAACCGGGTGCGTAGTATGAATGATAGTGTGGTCAAGGATGCCGACCGCATCCACGAGGCCATCCGCAAAGACCAAAAAATCGGCTTCCGCTACTTCCACTACACCCCCGCCACAGGCAACGAAAAGACCTATTCCAAAGACGGTCAGCAGCTCATTGTCAGCCCCTACGCCCTTCTCTGGAACAACGGCAACTACTATCTCTACGCCTACGATGGCAAGAAATTCCGCTATTATCGTGTGGACAGGATGGAACGCATCAGCCAGCCTTTGGCAATGCCCCGAGAGGGCAAGGAACTTTACAGGCAGAAGGATATGACGAGCCAAAAGGCAAAGGTGTTTGATATGTATGGGGGCAAGGAATACAATGTCCGCATCCGCTTCCGCAACGAACTGGCGGATGCCGTTATAGACCAGTTTGGCAAGGACATTCAGATGTTTGCGGTAGATGCAGACCATTTCACCATCACCGCCCCCATCGAAGTCAGCCCCACCTTCTTTGCGTGGATTGCCACTTTTGGAAGAAGGGTAAAAATTCTTTCCCCTGAGCCAGTTGTTGATAAAATGCGGGATTTTCTTCAAAGAAGTTTAGATATGTATAAAGATGATGGAGAGATGTGAAAACACCTCTCCATTTGCTTATAGATGATAAAAGATGATAGAAGATGTTCCATCAAGTTCTTTGTATCTTGCTTTTGGATTGCTGCAACTGCGCCAAGGGCGAAAAACGGTCAAAATTTTTGGCAATATCCGCATCGTAAATAGCGCAGTAGTGTTTTGTCATAGCAAGGGTGGAATGCCCAAGGAGCTTTTGGAGCATAAACGCATCACCGCCACAATCAACCAGATATTTGCGGGCAAAGGTGTGGCGGAACAGATGGATGCTTGTTTTCTGAACGCCACGGGAACGATTATAGTGGGCAATCGCAAGCCGTAGGGCGTTCTCTGAGAGCATTCCCCCATACTGATCGCAGAACAGGTATTCGTCGGGTTCACCCTTGCGGATGGTGATGTAGTCCCTCAGAATGGACACCATCTTGGAGCAGAGCGGAACAGTCTGAACTTTTCCGTTCTTTGTGTGGCGGTAAACAATTTGCCTTGCGCCCAAGTCCACATCCCGATTCTGAATATTCCGCACCGTGGCAGCTCTGCAACCGCTGTTCAGCAGGAAATTGATAATCACCCAATTCCGATATTCAGGGAAAGAACAGTTTGCGTTTGGCTTTTGGAGCAGTAAAGACAGTTCTTCATCGGAATAGGTTTCCTTTACTGTTTCCTTATCCTTCATGTTCGGGATTGTCAGATTGGCACGCCCTTCCTTCTGGCACCAGTTCAAAAAGGTTCTGAGGACACGAACATAAGTGGAAATGGAATTGTGGGCAAGTCCCGCCGCCCGCATTGCACAAATCATATCCTCCAAGTCCCTTTTGGAAAGAGAACGCATACTCATCTCAATGTCAAGGTATTTAGAGATATTATGCAGATGTTGGTGGTAATTGCGGATGGTAATATCCGAAACGCCCTCCGCAGTTTTGGCGAAAATGAAGTCCTGATACACCTCCGCCACCGACTGTCCATTGTGTGCAATTCTCGTGATTTTTCTGCCCATAATCAGACCGCATCCCTTCTTCAAAAAGTGGCAAGAAGGGATGCGGTCTGGCTGTTTTCGCAGAATTGGCGGTTTTCAACTTTTGTCTGCCGATTTTCTTCAATAACAAAAGAAACCCTCTGAAATCCGAAGATTTCAGAGGGTTTGGAGCTGCTAGCCAGATTTGAACTGGCGACCTCATCCTTACCAAGGATGCGCTCTACCGACTGAGCTATAGCAGCATATTTAAGTATCTGTCCCTGACAGCTTGCTCATTATACAATAAGGATCGAGATTTGTCAAGAGGAATATAAAAAATCCTTTGTGATTTCGGGAAGAAATATTACACGTTGGTTTGCAGTCCGTAAAGAGAATAACGAAATGTGCGTATCGGTTTTACGCAGCAAGAATATAAATTGGAATTTGCAGAGATGTTTGGGCAGTGGCGATCGGTGTCGATACGGTACACGGCCTTGCCCCCCGCACTTGTGAGGGGGGTGGTAAGAGTAGCGCACACTGGTACCGGGAGGAGTTCGTCACCCACATACCTTTCACAAAAAAGGACAAGGAATAAGGACGGCAAATACAGAAAGATAATTCTATTAAACGCTCTGCAGCTGGGAATTCGTACTCCCCCCGTCACCAGTGTGCGCACTGGTGACACCCCCCTCGTAAACGCGGGGGGCAAGGCGTCTAACCACCCGCACACCTTAACAGCCCGACAAATTCCCAATTTGTCGTTCAGCTGAATAAACGGCCGATAAGCATATTTTGAAATTCACCTTGCTTTTCCGGTGCTTTTGTGCTAACCTAACCTCAGTTCACAGGATCGGAGGCCCATTTTTATGAATATTTACGAATCTGCCGAGGACTATCTGGAAGCCATCCTGGCGCTGAAAGAGCGCCTGGGCTCGGTACGTTCCATTGATATTGTCCGGGAGAAGAATATATCCAAACCCTCCGTCAGCATTGCCATGAAAAAACTGCGGGAGAACGGCTATATTGAGATGGATGCCGACGGAATGATCACGCTTCTGCCCCCCGGTGAGCAGATCGCCCGGCGAATCTATAACCGGCACCGCCTGCTGCGGCTGTTTCTGGAGGGGCTGGGCGTCAGCCGGGAGAACGCCAACGCGGACGCCTGCAAAATAGAGCATGACATCAGTGAGGAAGCCTTTGAAAAGATCGTAGCCCACGCCCGCAAGCAGGGTATGCTCGAATAAAAAAGCATATCGGTTTGCGCGGTTAACAAATAAATTGGAATTTGGCGGGCCAATACCTTCCCCCGGGGGGAAGGTGCCCCGCAGGGGCGGATGAGGAACGGCGACATCTTCTGATGTGGTGTTCAGTCAAATAAGAACGTACAACTTTTCAAATTGTACCTTTTTTACGAACTGTATGCAAAATCGGTCTGTTTCGCCGTTCCTCATCAGTCTCGCTGCGCTCGACAGCTTCCCCCCGGGGGAAGCCATGGCGCTTCCGCGCTAGCTCGACAAATTCCAATTTCCCGTGCTACCGTGTCAGCAAAAATTTTAAAGAAATCCAACCCTCCACCTGGGGGAAGGGGTTGCTTGTGACGCTGCGTCATGTTGTATAGTGGCAGGCGTAAGGAGGTGAGGGCTATGTCAAAATACACCACGGGAGAGATGGCGAAGCTCTGCGGCGTGACGGTGCGGACGGTGCAGTACTATGATGGCCGGGGCATTTTAGTCCCCAGTGAGCTCAGTGAGGGCGGCAGACGGCTGTACTCTGAGGAAAACCTGAAGCGCCTGAAGCTTATCTGTTTCTTGCGGGAGCTGGGACTGCCCATCAATTCCATTTCCCAGCTCTTTTCCGAGGAGGACCCGGGCAGTGTGATCTCCCTGCTCATTGATCAGCAGGAGGCGGCTGTGCGGGAGGAACTGGATAAAGAGCAGAGGAAGCTGGATAAGCTGACGGATCTGAAACGGGAGCTGAAAGCAATCCGGTATTTTTCCCTGGAATCCATTACCGATATAGCCCGGGTTATGGAAAACCGAAAGAATCTCAGTAAGGTACATACCATCATGCTGGCAACGGGGATCCCCTTTACCCTGCTGGAGGTGGGGGCCATTATCCTGTGGATCGTCACGGGGATCTGGTGGCCTTTCTTTGCATACCTGGCGGCAGCGGTGCCCTACGGTATCTGGGTATCCCGGTACTATTTTAGCCGGGTGGCTTACATCTGTCCTCAGTGTCATGAGGTATTCAAGCCGAATTTCAAGGAGGCGTTTTTCGCCCGGCACACGCCGCACACCCGGAAGCTGACCTGCACGGCCTGCGGCCATCACGGCTTCTGCGTGGAAACCTGGGAGGGAAAGTAACATGAAAAAGAAACTGACTGCTTATTTGGCCTGGGCCTTTGGGATTGCCTGGATCCTGCAGGTGACCGCGGCAATCCTGCTGCGCAGGGGTTATGCCATGGCTTACACCGGAGTGCTGTCCGTGTCCATGTTCGCGCCCATGGCGGCGGGGCTCCTGTCCGGCGCCGGACGGAAGGGATTGGGCTGGAAACCCCGGCTTCGGGGGAATCTGCGGTACCTGGCCGCGGCCTGGTTCCTGCCCGCGGTGCTGGGCACCCTGGGCGCCGCCCTGTTTTTTGTTCTGTTCCCGGCATCCTTTGATACGTCGATGTCCTATCTCGTCGCAAGCCTGGGGCCGGAGGGTGTCGCACAAATGGAAAATAGCGGAATGAGCCTGCCTATGTACGCGGTTTCCGCGTGTCTGGCTTCCTGCCTGTGGGCCCCCTGGTTCAATATGCTCTTTGCCCTGGGGGAGGAAGCCGGCTGGCGGGGGGTTATGAACCCCATGCTGAAAGAAAAGCTGGGAAGCGTCAAAGGCCGCCTGGTCAGCGGCGTCATCTGGGGCATCTGGCATTGGCCGATCATGATCCTGGCGGGTTACGAATACGGAAGCAATTATTGGGGCGCGCCGGTCACCGGGCCGCTTACCTTCTGCGTGATCACCATTGCCATGGGCACCCTGCTGGACTGGCTGTACGAAAGATCGGGCAGCGTCTGGTACCCGGCCCTGTGCCACGGGGCCTTCAATGCCTTTGCCGGGATCCCCACCCTGTTCCTGGCCCCGGCTTACAGCAACTGGCTGCTCCTGGGGCCGCTGATGATCGGCCTGATCGGCGGCCTGCCCATGATTGTGACTGCGGCGTTCCTGCTGCTGCGCAAACCGGACGGAAAGAATCCCTGACAAAATTAAGAGACTGCCCGGTGGGCAGTCTCTTTTCGGTCACATGGGCCAGGCGCTGAGAAGATAGCCCGGGATCACAACGAGGACGAAGAAGGCCAGGCTTGTGAGGGTGAAGACCTTGATGAAGGCGCCGCCCCTGCCGGGGTATTCCCGGACATAGATCCGGTAGTTGATCACGGATGCCAGGGAGCCGATCAGGGTGCACAGCCCGGCGCTGTCCACGCCGTACAGCAGAGCGGGCAGGTTTTCCGTAAAGGGATACAGCACAATGGCCGCCGGGACATTGGAGATGATTTGGCTCAGCAGGATGCCCCACCAGTATTCCCGTCCGCGAACCGCCCTTTGCAGGAACGCGGAGATGGCCGGGTTGGCGGAAACGGAGGAAGAGAAAATGAAAAAGCAGAGGAACGTGACAAGGAGCACATAGTCCGTTTTCAGGAGCGTCCTCCGGTCGAAGAGGAAAACAGCCAGAAATACCGCCGCGGTAATATATCCCCACAGCCCGATGCGGCTGACGATGGTGAAAAGGATCAGCACGAAGAGGCTAAGGTACAGTACCCGGTATCTCTTCCGCTCCGGGAGCCAACACCCTCCGGTTTTGTTTATATCAAAGCGGATGGACTCCCGGGGCTCCCGGCGGAACAGTCCGAGGACAAACAGCGCCAGCAGCAGTCCGGACAGCAGCCACAGGGGCAGCATATGCACAAGAAAGGTTCCCGCGCTGACACCGGAACGTCCGAAAAGAAACAGGTTCTGGGGACTGCCGAAGGGGGTCAGCATGGAGCCGCGGACGGCGGCGATATTCTCCATGGAGATCACGGGAAGGATATAGTTTTCCTTTCCCCCGGACCGGAACAGCAGAATGGTCAGGGGGACGAAGATGATGAGGGAAACGTCATTGGTGACAAACATGGAGGAAAAGAACACCGAAAACACCAGAAACAGGGAAAGCCCAACCATGGAGCCGATCCTGCCGGTAAGCCGGATCAGAGGCAGAAAAATATTCTCCTTCTTGAAGCCCTCCAGCACCGTGAGCATCATGAAGAGCATGGCAAGGGTATGCCAATCGATCTCAGCCAGAAGCGTGGGGCTGGGGGGCGTGATCAGCAGGGAAACCAGCGCCGCCAGCAGAGAAACCGACAGCATCAGATCTTTTTTGAACAGTTCCGCAATTTTTTTCATACAGGCTACCTCTCAGGGAGTTCTTTCGGAAGTATAGCACCGTTTTCCCCGAAAGGCAAGATAATGTTTCCATTTTGCCACATTTGCCATGGGGCCCGGATGCCCGGAAGCGTCATACCCAGCCGGACAGCCCCAGGGAATTGGGATAAGAATCAGCCCTGCACCGTTTCCCAGAGAGAAGGGCGCAGGGCTTTATGTTCGGGTTTATGCCAGATAGCGTTCGGCGATCTCGGCAAGGAGGCTTTCCGTTGCCTTTTCCGCGTCAGCCATGGTGCCTGCCCGGCTGGACAGGTACACCTTGATCTTGGGCTCTGTGCCGGAGGGGCGGACCAGAACCTTGCCGTTTCCGGACCGGTATTCCAGCACGTTGCTCCTGGGCAGTCCCCGGACGCCCTGGCTGTAGTCGGTGACCTCCGTGACCGGCTCCCCGGCAAGGGTTTTCGGAGGATTGGCCCGGAGAGTATCCATAATGGCCTGCATTTTCGCCATGCCGTCGGCGCCTTCGTAGGTGAAGCTTCCCAGGCGGTTGTGGTAGCAACCGTACTTTTCGTACAGGGCGTCCATGGCCTGGGCCAGGGTCAGGCCCTGCTCCCGGTACCAGGCGGTCATTTCGCAGCAGAGCATGGAAGCGTTCACCGCATCCTTGTCCCGAACGTGACCGCCGGAGAGGTAGCCATAGCTCTCCTCAAAGCCGAAAATGTACCGCTCGGAGTGCCCCTCCGCTTCCAGCAGGGCAATTTGCTCGCCGATAAACTTGAAGCCGGTGAGCACCCGGCGCAGCTCCACACCGTATTCGGCGGCAACCGCATCCGCCATATCCGTGGAAACGATGGTGGTAACCGCCACAGGGCGCTGGGGTATAGTGCCGTTTTCCAGCCGCTTCCGGCAGATGTAATCCAGCAGCAGAACGCCCATTTCGTTGCCGGTGATCAGCCGGTAGTCGTCTCCCTCGGGAACGGCAACGCCCATCCGGTCACAGTCCGGGTCGGTACCCAGCAGCAGGTCGGGCCTTACGGCGCGGCAGAGCTTCAGCCCGGTCTCCATGGCCTCCCGGATTTCCGGGTTGGGGTAGGGGCAGGTGGGGAAATGGCCGTCGGGGTTTTTCTGCTCCGGAACCACGGTGACATCCGTGATGCCGATGCGGCGCAGGATCTTGGTAACGCACTCCAGACCGGCACCGTTCAGGGGCGTGTAGACCACTTTCAGGTCCAGCTTGCCGCCTCCCGCCACACTCTGGGCCTGGACAGCGTCCAGGAACGCTTCCAGGCAGTCCTCGCCGATGGAGACGATCCGTCCGGCAGCCCGGGCATCGTTTTCGTCCATGACCAGGGGGCCGTCAAACATATCCACTTTCTGGATTTCTCCCAGAACCGCTGCGGCGGCCTCCAGGGTGATCTGGCAGCCGTCGGGGCCGTAGACCTTGTAGCCGTTATACTTGGCGGGGTTGTGGCTTGCGGTGACGCAGATTCCCGCTCCCGCGCCGTAGTACCGCACTGCCCAGCTCAGAGCGGGGGTGGGCTCCAGACGGGGGTACAGGTAAGCAGTGAGGCCGTTGGCGGCAATGACCTTGGCGGCTTCCAGGGCGAACAGGTCGCTCTTGATCCGGCTGTCGTAGCCGATGGCCACTTTCCCCGGCAGCTTCGCTGCTTTCAGGTAGGCGCACAGGCCCTGGGTAGCCCGGCGGATGACATAAATGTTCATCCGGTTGGTGCCCGCGCCGATGACGCCCCGCAGTCCTCCGGTGCCGAATTCCAGATCCCGGTAAAACCGGTCATTGATGGCGTCTGCGTCCTTTTCAGGGTTCAGGCCGGAAAGCTCCTCGTGAAGCTCCGGGTCTTCCTGGGCCCGTTCCAGCCAAAGACGGTAGAGCGCTTGTATACGCATTTTGATTACCTCCTTGTTTTCATTTACCGGTTGTCAAAACAGCAGTGGGATAAATTGGAATTTGTAGAGCTTCGCCGAATTGACAATTGACAATTGACAGTTGACAATTATTGTGTCCCTACGGGACAATTTTTGAAATAATTGTGATTGTTTTCGTCCAATTTATTTTATTTTTAATCATCCCGCAGGGATTCCTTAATTGTCAATTGTTCATTGTCAATTGTCAATTAAATTCCAATTTTTCAGCTTCCGCATAAAGATAGCTTAAATTTACGGCTACACCGCATAATTCGGCAAGGAAGCTCAGCGAGAGATTTTGTGCCAGTTCAAAGTTTCAAAAACGGGGGAATACTGTATGTATTTCCCGTTTTTGAAACTGCAGAAATGGTGCAAAAGATCCGCTGAGATCCGCAGATGCAATTGTGCGGTGTTGCCTTACATTTTTTCAATCAGTCCGGGTGGTCCAGTCTCGCGGCGGTGAGCAGATCCCGCATGGTGTTGGTGCAGCCGATAAAATCCCCGTTGCGGCGGTAGGGGAGGACCTCGCCGGACAGCTCGGGGATGTCCGTGATCTCCCCCCGGGCAAAGGCTGCCATTCGTTCTCCCGCGGTAGCCAGCCGGGCGCGGACGCCACCCATGCGGAAGTCGATGACCTCAAAGCCAAAGGGCTTGTTGGTGCTCTCCCAGAGGGTACGCCAGACCTTGCGCAAGGCTTCCACCGCGTCCATGGCTGCCGGGATGTCCTCCGCCAGAGCAGCGGCAGCATCCAGGTCCCGTTCCCGTACCGCTCTAGCAGCGGCGGCGTGCCAGCGGCTCTTCAGCGTCAGAGCGTGGGCCAGGGCGGTGTAGAAGTCAAAGAAAGCGGCGAATTCCGGATTGTTCCGGGCGGCCAGGGCGTATTTTCCCACCAGCCCAGCAAAGTGCTCCTCGGGGCGGAAGCCCTCCAGATCCTTTTCAAACAGCTGTACCAGGGGATCCTGATACAGCAGGATCTTACAGATATTGCTGGGGTCGTTGGAGCGGGATTCCAGGCCGGGGAGGGTGTTCAGCTCACTCAGGGCAAGGAAGTCGGAAAGCTCTCCGTGGCAGCACCGGCGGAAGCGGTGGGCAAGGGTCTGGGGGTCGTAGACACCGGTGTAAGCCATTTCTCCGTAGAGCTGCATGCCCGGCAGAGCCGCAAGCATATTGCACTCCTGGCCGTCGTCGCCCCAGCAGGTGGCGACCACCAGGGGAACCCCGGCCTTCCGGCAGGCGGAGAGGGCAGCGACGGTATTCCGGATGGAGATTTCATAGGCGGGTGCCGGGCCGATCCAGGTCCAGATACCACCGGCAAATACTGTGGGGGCGGGGAGACGGCTGTGCTTTTTCAGGGCGTCCAGGTACATCTCCTCCCGGGACTGGTAGTAGTCCCAGTAGACCAGAATGGCTCTGGGATCCACCGCGGCAATAGCGGCGTCGCTGGGATCGCCTTCGCTGTGGTAATTCTTTCCGTCGATGGCAAAGTACATGTCGCTCCACATCATGGCCTGCAGGCCCAGCTTGTCCGTGATCGCGAGAAGCCGCTTCAGGTGGCGGCCGAGGATGTTATTGGGGTTTTCATAGCCGAAGTGGTACAGGTGTGCGCCCAGTCCCACGCCGAAGGCTTCGTCCATTCCCAAATGAATCCGCCTGGAGCGGTAGGGAGCGCTGGCGGCGCGGATGAGCTGCTCCAGGATGGTATAGCTTTCCTCCCGGTCCGGCTCAATAATGGCGCTGTTCTCCCGGACACCGTAGTAGGCGGGCCAGTGCATGACCCGGTCCAGGTGCCCCAGGGTCTGGATGCAGGGGATCAGCTCGATGCCAAAGAGAAACGCGTAGTCGTCAATGGCTTTCAGCTCGTCGTAGGTGTAGCGGCCCCGCTTGTAGCCGAAGAAGGGCTGCTCCGGGACCTCATAGGTGTCCTCGGTGTACATCATGCCCAGGTTCAGTCCCATCAGGGCCATTTTCCGCAGGAAAAAGCGCAGGCTATCCGGGGTGAGGACCGCGTTGCGGGAGCAGTCGAACATGACCCCGGTGGATTCAAAGGCGGGAGACTCCTGAATATGACAGGGGGTCAGGGGCAGAGGAATCAGGCTGAGGGCGCGGTAAAACTGGATGGGAGCGGCCCAAGTGACGGTGACGGAAGTCCCGTCGCTGTCCACGGCCAGGCAGTCGCCCCGGCACACTGTGATGGGAAGACCCTCCTCCGACAGGGTCATCCCCAGATCGTCCCGCAGTTCCTCCAGCGCTTTTTCCCATCCCGCCGGCGGCGTTCCCAGAATGCAGATTTTTTTCATATGAGGCTCCTTTATAGAATCGAAAAAGATAAATTATCAGTGGATATATGCACGGCTGCAACTTTACCAACGCAGAGAAAACAGGCGGATTTGGGCCTGTTAGGGCGGAAATGCCCGGTACTGCCGCAACCGTTCTTTAGTATTATCCTTCAAATCCTCCCAAAATGGAAGTCTAAAATGATAAAAAAATGATTTTCGTTATTTTTAACAGGTAATGAATGGTTTATTTGTAAAATATGTATAAATTTTAAACGGTTGTCAAATTATGACAAAAAATAATCATTCAGAAAAGTATCTTTTGTGCACTATAAAGTATCCTTTTGGGACTTTCGTGAAGAACGAAATAAAAATATAATAAAGATGTTCAATGGGGAGCAGATCCCCCGCGAGTCAAGAGGAAAGGAATGAATAAAGTCTATGACTGATGAAAAAACCCGGGCCAAGCCCCATAAGCTGAAGCGCCGGAACAAATGGACGAGAGACGATACTGAGCTGACGATTCTGGCTCTGCCAACCACAGTTTGGTACATCCTGTTCTGCTACCTTCCCATGTTTGGTATCGTCCTTGCGTTCAAGGACTATAAAATTGTGGACGCGGGAAAAAGCTTCCTCTACAATCTGATGCACAGCGACTGGGCGGGCTTCAAGAACTTCCAGTACTTCCTGACCCTGAAGGACTTCCCCATGATCCTGCGCAACACCATACTTTATAATGTGGTGTTCATCATTCTGGACCTCGTGCTGCCGGTGGGTCTGGCCATCATGATCAGCAACATCTACTCCAAGCGCAAGTCCAAGGTCTACCAGACCCTGATGTTCATGCCCCACTTCATGAGCTGGGTCGTGGTCAGCTACTTTGTCTACGCCTTCCTGGACGGCGACAAGGGTCTGCTCAACAGCATCATCGTCTTTTTCGGCGGCGAGCGGATCAAATGGTACACCGAAGCCAAATACTGGCCCTACATCCTGACCATCATGCACATCTGGAAGGTGCTGGGCTACTCCATGGTCGTCTACCTCGCCTCCATCACCGGCATCGACACCAGCCTCTACGAGGCGGCGGTGCTGGACGGCGCCTCCAAGGCTCAGCAGGCCCGCTATATCACCCTGCCCAGCCTGCAGCCCATCATTATTATGATGTTCATCCTGGCTGTCGGCCGGATCTTCTCGTCCGACTTTGGTCTGTTCTATCAGGTCACCCGGGGCGCCAACGTCAAGATCGCCGAGGTCGTCACCACCTTCGACGTGAAGATCTACCAGATGGTCTCCACCAGCACCCGGCTGGGTCAGAACGCCGCGGCCTCCATGTTCCAGTCCATCATCGGCTGCATCACCATCCTCACCGCCAACGCGATCGTCAGCAAGATCGACCGCAGCAGCGCACTGATTTAAGGAGGCGGTTTTATGAGCAAGAAAAAACCCGTCACCGACAACGACAACATGAACCGGCTGAACCGGATCACGCCTACCACGAACTTCCTGTTTAACCTGATGTTCCTGATCCTGGCGCTGGTCTGCTTCCTGCCCATCATCTTCATCTTCATCATCTCCATCACCAAGAACGAGGTGCTGCGTACCGAGGGCTACAAGCTCTTCGTCACCGCCGAGACCGTGTCTCTGGATGCCTACACCTTCCTGTGGGGTCAGAAGCACATCATCCTCAACGCCCTGGTGATCTCCGTGAAGGTCACCGCCATCGGCACCGTGCTGGGCGTCATGCTCACCTGCCTGATGGGCTACGTCCTGTCCCGGAAGGAGCATAAGCTCAACGGCTTCCTCACCATGCTGGTGTTCATCCCCATGGTCTTTGGCGGCGGTCTTGCCTCCAGCTATGTGGTCAATACCCAGATCCTGGGTCTGCGGGACAACCTATGGGTGCTGATCCTGCCTCTGGCGGTGTCCAGCTTCAACGTCACCATCGCCCGTACCTTCTTCCGCACCACCGTGCCCGACTCCATCATCGAGTCGGCAAAGATCGACGGCGCGTCCCAGTGGACGGTGTTCTTCAGGATCGTGCTGCCCATCTCCAAGCCGGTCCTCGCCACCATCGCCCTGTTCCTGGCCTTCGGCTACTGGAACGACTGGTACCAGTCCATGCTGTACATCAACGATACCAGCCTTAAGTCCCTGCAGGCCACCCTGGACTCCATGCAGAAGAGCCTGGAGTACCTGACCAAGAACCCCTCCGCCGGTATGACCAGCGCCGACCTCAAGAAGGCCATGCCCGAAGAGGCCGTCCGTATGGCCATCGCCTTCGTGGTGGCGGTGCCCATCGCCTGCGTGTACCCGTTCTTCCAGAAGTACTTCATCTCCGGCCTCACCGTCGGCGCGGTGAAGGGCTGATCTACCGTGTACAGTTGTCAGTTGACAGTTTCGGAGTCCCTGCGGGACGATTTTAGATCATCCCCGCAGGGGATACCATAACTGTCCACTGTCCACTGTCAACTATCCACATATTGCAGCGGGCAAGCCCGTTTCAATAGATTATTTTTAGGAGGAAACACTAATGAAGAAGATTCTCGCACTTCTGCTGGCCGTCCTGATGGTCGCTTCCCTGTTCGCGGGCTGCGGCTCCAAGGACACCGGCACCAAGGCCGCCACCGATGAGATCCCCACCCTGAAGTGGGTCACCGTCGGCTCCGGCATGCCCAGCAACTATGATGCCTGGAAGGCCAACATGGACAAGTATCTGGAAGAGAAGATCGGCGCCCACATCGACATCGAGGTCGTGGGCTGGGGCGACTGGGATACCCGCCGCAACATGATCGTCTCCACCAACGAGCCCTACGACATCATGTTCACCAACAACGGAACCTTCTACAATGACGTAGCCATGGGCGCCTTCGCCGACATCTCCGGTCTGCTGGAGGCCAACGCTCCCAAGCTGATCGACCTGATCCCCGCCGACTACTGGGATGCCTGTAAGGTCGGCGGCGGTCTGTACGCCGTCCCCACCTACAAGGATTCCTCCTCCACCCAGTACTTTGTCTATGACAAGGCTGTCGTGGAGAGCACCGGTCTTGACTACGCCTCTGCCCACACCATGCAGGACGTGACCCCCATCCTGAAGGCCATGTACGAAAAGCTGGGCTCCGCTCCCTTCATCATGGCTTCCGGCGGTCTGGATGCCATCTACAGCTCCAAGTATGACGATCTGTCCAGCGGTCTGTGCGCCATCGGCGTGTCCTACACCGGCGGTGAGCCCAAGGTCGTCTCCGTGTTCGAGCAGGAGGACGTGCTGAAGGATATGGACACCCTGCACGAGTGGTTCAACGCCGGCTACATCAACTCCGACGCCGCCACCCTGAGCGAGGCTCCCTCCTACCGCGCCGCCTTCGTGGCCCAGGGCTGGTCTCTGGCCGCCGTCACCACCTGGGGTCCCCAGATGGGCGTTGACGCCGTCGCCATCCAGTACGGCAACACCGTTCTGTCCAACGCTACCGTTCAGGGCTCCATGAACTGCATCAGCGCCTCCTGCAAGTACCCCGACAAGGCTCTGAAGCTGCTGGAGCTGGTCAACACCGACTCCTTCGTCCGTGACTCCCTGTACTTCGGTCTGGAAGGCGAGAACTTCAAGTACGTCGATGGCAAGGTCGAGCGTCTGAACACCGACTGGACCATGGCCGGCTACACCCAGGGCACCTTCTTCCAGGTCACCCAGCAGGTCACCGAAGAGTTCAACCAGTGGGATGAGGTCAAGGCTCTGAACGAGCAGGCCATTGGCTCCCCCATCCTGGGCTTCGCCTTCGATACCGCTCCCGTTGCTGACCAGCTGCAGGCCTGTATCGCCATCTACACCCAGTACCGTCCCGTCCTGATGACCGGCACCGAGGAGCCCCGCGCTCTGATCGCCGATATGCTGGACGAGATGCGTGCCTCCGGTCTGGATGACATCATCGCTGAGGCGCAGAGCCAGATCGACGCCTGGGCCAAGTAATTAAACCGGATTCCTGCTTCGCGTTACACGCCGGTGGGGCTATTGCGCAAGCAATAGCCCCATCGTTTTTATGGTTCGCCGCGGCGGAAAACCAGATTTTGGAGTGCTGCGGTAAGAGAAGAAAACGGCAAAAACAAGCCTGATTTTGATACAGAATGCCCCATTGACTTTCCGGGATTCTATGATAGAATCCCACTGAGAATCCTCTGTTTTCGGGCCAGATTTTCCGGGGAGAAGCCTCCGGAGAATGTGTCGGGAAAACAGAAAACAGGGAAGCTGCGATCCGGTTCCCGGGTGCGGACGGCAGCAAATCCGCCGTTCAGTCGGGGGCGTGGTCGGAGCAGCCCTGAAAGATGACTACCGGAAAAGAATCCAAAAAGGAGAATGCATTTATGAGCAGGATCATTGGAAACGAACTCAAAAATATCCCCTGGCAGCCCAGACCCGAGGGCGATCCCATGCCCGTCTGGCGCTATACCGAAAACCCCATTATTGGCCGCCATGCCACGAAGCGTTCCAACAGTGTATTCAACAGCGCCGTTGTCCCCTTTGGTGACGGCTTTGCCGGCGTTTTCCGCTGCGACAGCCGCTCCGTACAGATGGATATCTTCGTGGGTTTTTCTAAGGATGGCATCCACTGGGACATCAGCGACGACCCCATCGTTTTTGAAGGCGACGAGAATGTAACAAAAAAGGAATACCGCTATGACCCCCGGGTCTGCTACCTGGACGGCAAGTACTACATCACCTGGTGCAACGGCTACCACGGCCCCACCATCGGCGTGGGCTGGACCGAGGACTTCAAGACCTTCCACCAGCTGGAAAACGCCTTCCTGCCCTATAACCGCAACGGTCTGCTGTTCCCCCGGAAGGTAAACGACAAGTACCTGATGCTCTCCCGGCCCTCCGATACCGGGCACACGCCCTTCGGCGATATTTTCATCAGCCAGAGCCCGGACCTGGTGTTCTGGGGCCAGCACCGCCACGTCATGGGCCCAACCAAGTTTGAGGTTTCCGGTTGGCAGTGCACCAAGATTGGCGCGGGCCCCATCCCCATCGAAACCGATGAGGGCTGGCTGCTCATCTACCACGGCGTCATCACCACCTGCCAGGGCTATGTGTACCGGATGGGCGCGGCGCTATTGGATATTGACGAGCCCTGGAAGGTCCTGTACCGCTCCAAGGATTATATCCTGGCGCCCTATGAGCCCTATGAGCTGATGGGAGACGTGCCCAACGTGACCTTCCCTTGCGCCTGCCTTACCGATGCTGCCACGGGCCGGATCGCCATTTACTACGGCTGCGCGGATACTGTTACCGGTCTGGCTTTCACCACCGTTGACACGCTTCTGAATTACATCAAAGAAAACAGCCTGTGAGGTAACTGTACATGTATTTTATCGACCAGAGAATTCAGGTTATCTGCAACCAGCTGAAGCTGCTGCGGATCCGGGAAAACACTCCCATTACCCAGTGGCAGTATAAGCCCGGCCTTTTCTTCCGCCCGGAGGAAGCGGACGCGGATCAGACCCCCTGGGAGCCTTTTGACTGCGCCACCATGCGCTGGTATTCGGAATATGACGGAAGCGATCAGTTTGAGGGCAAATTCCAGGGCTATGTGGGTGACTTCCACGGCATCCAGGGCAGCCACTACTGGTTCCGCTGTAATCTGACCGTGCCGGAAAACTTTGCCGGCAAATCCGTCTGGATGAAGATCAAGACCCAGATCGAGGAGTGGGACGACGGTAAGAACCCCCAGTTCCTGATCTTTGTGGACGGAAAGGTGACCCAGGGCGCGGATATGAACCACCGGGAGATCCGTCTGCTGGAAAAGGCCCGGGGCGGCGAGACCCTCACCCTGGACATCCAGGCCTATACCGGTACGCTGCACCGGGAGTTTAACTTCATCACAGAGCTGTTCCAGCTGGACGAGGAAATCCACAACCTGTACTATGACATTCAGGTGCCCCTGTGGGCGTTCCCCCGGATGGACAAGGACAGTAAGGTGCGGCTGGATATTCAGACCGTCCTCAACGATACCATTAACCTGCTGGATATGCGCACGCCCTACTCCGAGGCCTTCTATGCCTCCATCCGGGAGGCGGAAGCCTATATCCAGAAGCACCTGTACGAAGAGATGGGCGGCTGGGACGAGGTGGTTGCCACCTGCATCGGCCACACCCATATCGACGTGGCCTGGTGGTGGACGGTGGCCCAGACCCGGGAGAAGGTTGCCCGCTCCTTTGCTACGGTTCTCAAGCTGATGGAGGAGTATCCCAGCTATAAGTTCATGTCCAGCCAGCCTGTGCTGTACTATTTCCTGAAGCAGCGTTATCCTGAGGTTCTGGACCGGATCAAGGAACGGGTCAAGGAGGGCCGCTGGGAGCCCGAGGGCGGCATGTGGCTGGAAGCCGACTGCAACCTGACCTCCGGAGAGTCCCTGGTTCGCCAGTTCCTCCACGGCAAGCGGTTCTTTAAGGAAGAGTTCGGCGTGGACAACAAGATCCTGTGGCTGCCTGACGTATTCGGCTATTCCGGTGCTCTGCCCCAGATCATGAAGAAGTCCGGCGTGGACTACTTCATGACCACCAAGCTTGCCTGGAACCAGATCAACAAAATCCCCAACGATACCTTTATCTGGCGGGGCATCGACGGCAGCGAAGTGCTGACCCACCTGATCACCACCGTGGGCGAGGATCAGGATCCCAAGCAGAGCTTCTTTACCACCTATAACGGCATGCTCCATCCCGGCTCCATCATGGGCGGCTGGGAGCGCTACCAGAATAAGGAGATCAATAACGACATTCTGATCTCCTACGGCTACGGCGACGGCGGCGGCGGCCCCACCCGGAAGATGCTGGAAATCTCCAAGCGTATGGAAAAGGGCGTCAAGGGCATCCCCATGGTCCGTCAGGAAACCGCCAGAACCTACTTTGACCAGCTCAATGAGCGGGTCAGGGACAACCGGCGGCTGGAAACCTGGGAGGGTGAATTCTACTTCGAGTACCACCGGGGTACCTACACCTCCATGGCCCGGAACAAGCGGGGCAACCGGAAGAGCGAGCTTATGATGATGGATCTGGAGACCCTGGGCGTCCTTGCGGGGGACTATCCCGCCGAGGCGGATACCCGGCTGTGGCGGGACATTATCCTGCTGAACCAGTTCCACGACATCCTCCCCGGCAGCTCCATTGCCGAGGTGTACCAGGTCACCAAGGGCGAGTACGAAGCTCTGGCTTCCGAGGTTTCCCAAATGATCCGGGAGCGCCTTGTGAAGCTTGCCGGCAGCGGCGACGGCGTTACCGTGTTCAACACCCTGGGCTTCTGCCGTGACGATGTGGTGGCCCTGGGGGACGTGGATGCCCAGGCCCTGACGGATAATGACGGCAATGTGTTCCCCGTGCAGAAGACCGGGGAAGGCGCGGTTGCCTACCTGCGGGGTATCCCCGCCAAGGGCTTCAAGACCTTTGCCCCTGTAAAGGCCAGCGCGGACAGCCCCTTTGTCCGCAGCGATGACTATCATCTGGAGACGCCTTTCTACCGGATTACCCTGGACGGAAACGGCCACTTTACCTCCATTTTCGATAAAGCCTACGACCGGGAAATCTTGCGCGCAGGTAAGACCGGCAACCAGCTCCGGCTCTACGAGGACAAGCCGGTGTACTACGATAACTGGGACATCGACATGTACTACACCGAAAAGTCCTGGCCCGTGGACGAGCTGGTATCCTCCCGCTGGACCGAGGACGGCCCCGTGCGCGCCACCCTGGAGCTTACCTGGAAGTGCAGCCGCAGCACCATCACCCAGAAGATTCACTTCTATGCCGACACCCGCCGCATCGACTTTGAGACGGTGGCGGACTGGAAGGAGCACCAGCACCTGCTGAAAGCCGAGTTCCCCGTGGATATCCACAGCGACGAAGCAACCTTCGATGTGCAGTTCGGCAATGTCACCCGGAAGGTGCACACCAACACCAGCTGGGACAAGGCCCGGTTTGAAAGCTGCGGCCAGAAGTGGATGGATCTGTCCGAGGGCCACTACGGCGTCAGCGTTCTCAACGACTGCAAGTATGGCCACTCCGTCCGGGACGGCGTTATCGGCCTGACCCTCATTAAGTGCGGCGTGGAGCCCAACCCCAACGCGGATGTGGAAGTGCATCACTTTACTTACGCGCTGTATCCCCACGGCGAGACCTGGAAGCAGGGCGGCACCGTGGCGGAGGCCTACAAGCTGAACCAGAGCGCCTATGCCGTGGGTGCCGGAACCCCCGGTAAGGAATACAGCTTTGCCTCCGTAAACCGGGACAACGTGATCCTGGAGACCGTCAAGCAGGCGGAAAGCGGCGAGGGCACGATCCTGCGTATGTACGAGTGCGAGAACAGCCGGACCAAGGTCACCCTGAGCGTGCCTGAAACCTTTACCAAGGCATACAGCACCAACCTCCTGGAGGAAATTGAGGAGGAGCTTCCCATCGTGGAGGGCAAGGTGAGCTTCACCATCAAGCCCTTCGAAATCAAAACCATCCTGGTGAAATAACAAACAGGGGGCTGTCACCGACGTGACGGCCCTCTGTTGTCAATGGTTACGATCCGGATGTATTTATCGTCTTGTGGTAAATGATCGTTTAGCGCACCGGCCCCAAATGGTGTGCGGGTGGATAGACGCCTTGCCCCCCGCACTTGTGAGGGTGGTGCTGCACGCAGTGAATCAAAATTCCAATGATTGCCGGGGGCAATCATACCTTGATTAAAGTGTCCCTGCGCTAGCGCAGGGACGGGGGGAGTACGAATTCCCGGTCATTGCGAGCCAGTTCTCTAACTGGCGTGGCAATCTCCATCTTTAGAAGAAAGCGGTCACAATGACGAGGGGGATTCCCACACCAGTCTGAGGACTGGTTCGGAATGACACATAAATTGGAACGCAGCCGCTTATACGAGCTCCCCCCGGTACCAGTGTGCGCACTGGTACCACCCCCCTCATAAATGCGGGGGGCGAGGGCGCTCCCGCGCCACAGCAACTGTCGAACCGTGTTAATGCGCTAAACGATCATTTTGCTGACATCGCCTGAATCGTTAAAAAATGCCTGCCGAAAACGGCAGGCATTTTTTGGTAAGGTTATCAGGCTTCCAGGTTGATGCCGGTCTCCTTGTTGAAGACATGGCACACATGGCCGGCGAAGTTGAACTTCACGGGGGCGCCGGCGGTGAGGGCGGCGACTTCCGCACCGGTCATGTTCATGGTGGAGACCACCAGAACCACGTCACGGTCCATAGCGGTGACATGCAGGTGTACGGAGGAGCCCATCATTTCGGATACGTCGACCTTGGCGTTGATGCCGTCCTTGGAAAGCTCAATGTGCTCGGGACGGACGCCCAGAACGATATCCTGCTCGGCCACGTTGTTGGCGGCGAGCTTGGCCTGCTTCTCTGCGGACAGCTCCACAGTCAGGTTGTCCAGCTGGACGGCGTACTTGCCGTCTCTCTTAACCAGCTTGGCGTCGAACAGGTTCATCTGGGGAGTGCCAATGAAGCCGGCGACGAACAGGTTGTAGGGATGGTTGAACACTTCCTGAGGCGTGCCGATCTGCTGGATGAAGCCGTCCTTCATGATGACGATCCG
>JAEDNR010000109.1 GCA_016302405.1 Oscillospiraceae bacterium | reverse complement strand
GACAAATTTTGAGACAAATGTGGACAAAAATGATTTTCCGAGGACAAAAATGGGCATCACGGGCAGAGGGAGCATAAAAAAACACCCCCGATTTAGGCAATCGGAGGTGTTTTGATGCGAAATATTGAAGAAATTACTTCTTCAGGCTTTCCTCAACAGCCACAGCCACGGAGACGGTCATGCCGACCATGGGGTTGTTGCCCGCGCCCAGGAAGCCCATCATTTCCACGTGGGCGGGGACGGAGGAAGAACCGGCGAACTGGGCATCGCTGTGCATACGGCCCATGGTATCGGTCATGCCGTAGGAAGCGGGACCGGCAGCCATGTTGTCAGGATGCAGGGTACGGCCCGTGCCGCCGCCGGAGGCCACGGAGAAGTACTTCTTGCCCTGCTCGATGCACTCTTTCTTGTAGGTGCCAGCAACGGGGTGCTGGAACCGGGTGGGGTTGGTGGAGTTGCCGGTGATGGACACATCCACGCCCTCGCTGTGCATGATGGCAACGCCCTCGCGGACATCGTCGGCGCCGTAGCAGCGGACAGCGGCCCGCTCGCCGTCGGAGTACTTCCACTCCTTGACGACGGTCAGCTCGCTGGTGTAGTAGTCGAACTTGGTCTGCACATAGGTGAAGCCGTTGATCCGGGAGATGATCTGGGCGGCATCCTTGCCCAGGCCGTTCAGGATAACCCGCAGGGGCTCCTTACGGGCCTTGTTGGCGCTGCGGGCGATACCGATGGCACCCTCGGCGGCGGCGAAGGACTCGTGGCCGGCCAGGAAGGCGAAGCACTTGGTCTCGTCCCGCAGCAGCATGGCGCCCAGGTTGCCGTGGCCCAGACCGACCTTGCGGTCCTCGGCGACGGAGCCGGCGATGCAGAAGGCCTGGAGGCCCTCACCGATGGCCTCGGCGGCCTCGGCGGCAGTCTTGACGCCCTTCTTCAGAGCGATGGCGGCACCCACGCAATAGGCCCAGGCAACGTCCTCAAAGCAGATGGGCTGAATGCCCTTGACGATCTCATAGGGATCAAAGCCCTTGGCCTGGCAAATTTCCCGGCACTCTTCCACGGAGTTCAGGCCGTACTGAGCCAGAACACCGTTGATTTTATCGATCTTTCTTTCGTAACCTTCGAACAAAGCCATTGTCATGTCCTCCTCTTAGTCCTTGCGGGGGTCGATGTACTTAACGGCGTTCTCGAAGCGGCCATAGTGGCCCTTGGCCTTCTTCAGCGCTTCGTTGGCGTCGTCGCCCTTCTTGATGAAGTCCATCATCTTGCCCAGGTTGACGAACTCATAGCCGACGATCAGGTTGTCCTCGTCCAGAGCGCAGCGGGTGACATAGCCCTCGGCCATTTCCAGATACCGGGGTCCCTTGACCTTGGTGGCGAACATGGTGCCCACCTGGCTGCGCAGGCCCTTGCCCAGGTCCTCCAGAGAAGCGCCCACTGCCAGGCCGCCCTCGGAGAACGCAGACTGGCTGCGGCCGTAGACGATCTGCAGGAACAGCTCCCGCATAGCGGTATTGATGGCGTCGCACACCAGGTCGGTATTCAGCGCCTCCAGGATGGTCTTACCGATCAGGATCTCGGAAGCCATAGCCGCGGAGTGGGTCATACCGGAGCAGCCCAGGGTCTCCACCAGAGCTTCCTCAATGATGCCCTCTTTGATGTTCAGGGTCAGCTTGCAGGCACCCTGCTGGGGAGCGCACCAGCCGATACCGTGGGTAAAGCCGCTGACATCCTTCACTTCCTTGACCTGGACCCATTTGCCCTCCTCGGGAATGGGAGCGGGGCCGTGGTAGGCACCCTTGGCCACGGAGCACATATTCTGTACTTCTGAACTGTAGATCATGGCAAAATTCCTTTCTTTCAAAAGGCGGTGGTCCGCCTTTGGATTTACGGTTTTATCACGAACGGCTGTAAAGTCCCGGCCGCCCGATACCGATCTTATTATACATTCTTCCGAAATAAAAGTCAATTCCCCCCAAGGAAATCCGTTAAGAAAAGATCGTATAAAAAAGGATTCTGCTTTCCTTTCCACCAGGTATAAATGGGTTTTATTTCCAGTATACTCTCCTGTTTCCGGGTCAAACTAAACCCGAATTCAATGCAAAGGAGGAACCATGTATGAGCTGCCATGCAAACAGATGCATCGAGTGTACCGTTTCCCAGTGCGCAAACCACTGTGACAACGAAAACTACTGCTCTCTGGAGCATATCCTGGTAGGTACCCACGAGGCAAACCCCACCGTGGATCAGTGCACCGACTGCAAGTCCTTCCGGAAGAAGTAACTCCGTCCGCCAGAGTAAGGAGCCGTGAAAACAACTGACCGGCCATGGAAAATGACCGGGCAGGTGTTGTTCGCGGTTCCTTTTTTCTTGACGCGCAGGCAGAAAACGAGTATGATAATGTAAAAAGTACCTGATACACAAATTGGAATTTGACGCACCGTCAGAACGAGTCATTCCGAACCAGTCCGCAGATTGGTGTGGGAATCTCCATCGAATTCCGTACTATCTATCGTCATACAGACTATCCTTTTCGTGCCGTTTTCCGGAATTCATCCACGAGAAATGGTGCTTCTATCCGGGAGATTGCCACACCAGTGACGTCGGTCACTGGTTCGCAATGACCGGGAATTCGATAACTCGTCAAATTTCAATTTCCCGTTTTGCCGAAAATTGCCGCCTTAATAATGTTTAATAATCGTTTCTGCAAAATACATATTTTTTTCACAAGTCACGATTATAGTAACACCAGAAAAAAGAAGAGGAGGAACCCGTATGGATACCTTTGAAAACTTTGATAACAATACACCGGAGGAAAGCTCCGAAAACACTCCTGTTCAGGAAGGCTCCGAAAAACCTTCCGTGCAGGAAAATGCATCCGCTGAGCCGGAGCAGTCCCAGCCCGAGGAAGCTCCCGATTCCCACCTTTACCGCGGTGCAGGCGCAGGGCAGAAGGAATCTCCCTATGCCGACTCCCCCTATGTGACAGGCGCTGCCCCCCGGCAGGATCCCATCCACTACGGCTATCAGTATCAGCCCCAGCAGACCAAGCCCCCCAAGAAAGAAAAGGCCCACCGGGCGCATCGCTCCGTCTGGGGCCGGGTCCTTGCCGCGGTGCTGGTGGTGGCCGTGGTGGCAGCGGGTTGTCTCATTACCGCTGCCAGCGTGAACAGCGCCTGGGAAAAGCGCAGCAGCGCTGACATGGCGCAGATGAACGCAAAGATCAGCGCCCTGGAAAAGCAGATCTCGGACGCGTCCAAGAGTAACGGCGACTCCATCTCCGGAAGCCCCGTGGCTACATCCGACGGTCTCACCCCCGGTCAGGTCTATGCCCAGAATGTAGACTCCGTTGTGACTATCTCCTGCACCATCCAGTCCCGGGTATACGGCCAGGTGGCCCAAGGCACTTCCTCCGGCTCCGGTTTTATCATTACCTCTGATGGCTATGTGGTGACAAACCACCATGTTGTAGAAAACGCCACTGCCATCAAGGTTATCGCCCATGACGGTACGGAATACAGCGCCACAGTCAAAGGCTCCGATGCCAATAACGATGTGGCGGTTCTGAAGGTGGACGCCGAGGATCTTCCTCCGGTCACCCTGGGCAGCAGCAATGACCTGGTGATCGGCGACATGGTGGTTGCCATCGGCAACCCTCTGGGAACCCTTTCCGCCACCCAGACCGTAGGCTATGTCAGCGGCACAAACCGGGAAGTCACCACGGACAACACGATCATTAACATGATCCAGACCGACGCCGTCATCAACCCCGGCAATTCCGGCGGTCCCCTGTTTAATATGCGCGGTGAGGTCGTGGGCATCACCACCGCCAAGTACTCCGGCACCACTACCTCCGGTGCGTCCATTGAGGGAATCGGCTTCGCCATCCCCATTGACGATGTCCTGGGGATCATTGGCGACCTGCAGAACCTGGGCTATGTCACCGGCGCCTACCTGGGCATCACAGTCCAGGACGTGGACAGTGAAGCCGCCTCCCGGTACGGGCTTCCCTCCGGCGCCTACGTTGCCTCTGTTGTAGACGGCGGCGCGGCTGACCGGGCAGGCGTTCAGCCAAAGGATATTATCACCGGTATCGGTGACATCCAGGTCACCAGCATGACCAGCTTGACCCGGGCTCTGCGGAGCTTCAAGGCCGGGGATACCACCACCATCACCGTGGTTCGGAGCGGCCAGGCCCTCACCCTTACCATTACGCTGGATGAACGCCCCCAGGATCTGGACAGCAGCAGCTCCCAGACGGATCCCAGCATGCCCTCGGAAGGCGACTACGACGAGTGGTACGATTTCTTCCGCCGCTACTTCGGCAACTGACAGACATTTTAAAGTGCAGGCATGCAGCTCTTTCAACCTTATCCGTTTTTTAGCATACGGTAAAGGGGCTGCCTCACTAAGGAAAGGTTTCGTCAAATAGCACAAAGAAAAAGAAAGCTGTCATTGC
>JAEDNR010000019.1 GCA_016302405.1 Oscillospiraceae bacterium | reverse complement strand
TCTTTTTCTTTGTGCTATTTGACGAAACCTTTCCTTAGTGAGACAGCCCCTTTTTTCCAAAAACGGATCGAGTCAGCACAGCAGTGCGGCAAATTGGAGTTTGTAGAGGGAAGTCAAGGCATCGAACAACATTGTCATTTAAGAACCAGCGCGCCGGCTTCAGTGGAAATCTCCATCGAATTCCAGACAGCTTATCGTCATACAGACGGTCCTATTCTGCTATTTCCCGGAATTCATCCACGAGAAATGGTACTTCTGTTCAGGAGATTGCCACACCAGGAAAGCGGACTGGTTCGCAATGACCGGGAATTCGCCAAATACCAATTTCTCTGCCTGCTTCAGTCAGGTTGATATGCATTTTTCATCATTAACCGGGCTTGTGAATGTGGGTTTTGCTCAGCTGATCCAGAGTGTGGTCATATTCCAGATTTCCCCAATAGGTATACAGAATGTCGATAATATTGAGTTGGGAGATCCGGGAGGACATGGCGCCGGAGCGGAACAGGGTCTCCCGGGCGGCAGTGTAGAGCTTTTCGTCGGCAAGCTGGGCAACGGGGGTGTTGGCCAGCCGGGTGATGGCGATGATGGGGGTATGGTTTTCCCGCAGGGCTTTCATGCATTCGATGACCTCCACCGTCTTGCCGGAATAGGAAATGGCGATGCCCAGATCCTCCGGCACCGCGTTTCTTGCCTGCAGCAGCTGGGAATGCCAGTCCTCGTTAATGACGCACATCTTGTTCAGCCGGAGGAATTTCAGGTAGGCATCCTTAGCCGTGCAGAAGGACGCGCCGATGCCGAAGAGGTAAACTACCCTGGCTTTCCGGATCAGCTCCACACAGCGGCGGAGGACCTCGGTATCCATCAGCGCCTTGGTATCCTCCAGAGCGACAATATTCCGGTAGGTCACTTTCTCAATGATCTCCTCCAGGGAATCGGTGTGGGCAATGGAGCGCTGCTCGTCGATCTTTGTCCGGGCCCGAACTGCCAGTTCCGCGGTGACCGCCCTGCGAAAGTCCCGGTAACCGGAAAAGCCGATATGGCAGCACAGACGCACAATGGTGGAGGAAGAAGAAAACGTTTCCTTCGCCAGATCGTGAATGCACAGCTCAGAAACCAGCTCCGGCTTTTCCAGGATCTGGGAAGCCACGGCTTTCTCCGTGGGACTGAGGGTAGCCATGTTTTCCTGTAAGCAAAGCAGGGGACTTTTCATAATAAGGCCTCCTATTATTTTGTTGAAAACATCCATGAATCGGTATCATCTTTAAAATAGTTTCATAAATTATGCTGTATCTGCCTAAAAAAAGTCAAGGGATGAAACAAAATTCCACATTTCCGTAAAATTCTTGACACAAAGTGCTAAATAGTATATCCTCATAGTATCCGAAAGATCTCAAAAGTCAAGAAGAAAAATTAATCAACAGAACAGGAGTGATGAAATGAGCCTGAATCTCGCGGGCATGTCTACCGAAACCCGGAACAGCCGAACCATGAATCTGGACATTATGTCCCCCCTGGAAATTGTTACCGTTATGAATGAGGAAGATGCCCGGGTTCCGGAAGCCATCAAGCCCCAGCTGGAGAACATCGCCCAGTGTGTTGTCTGGTCGGCGGAAGCCATTGATGCCGGCGGCAGACTCATCTATATGGGCGCCGGAACCAGCGGACGGCTGGGCGTGCTGGACGCCGCGGAGTGCCCCCCCACCTTCGGCGTTTCCCCGGATGTGGTGGTCGGCCTGATCGCCGGCGGAGACAGGGCGTTTATTAAGGCTGTTGAGGGTGCCGAGGACAGCGCGGCCCTGGGCCGTCAGGATCTTGCCAACATCGGCCTGACGAAGACCGACGTGGTGGTCGGCATTGCCGCCTCCGGACGCACCCCCTATGTGCTGGGCGGTCTGGAATACGCCAAGGAAATGGGCTGTCACACCGTGGGCATCTCCTGCAACCCCGGTTCCGCCGTGGGCGGAGCCGCGGAACTGGCCATCGAGGTGGTGCCCGGCCCCGAGTGCCTGACCGGCTCCACCCGGCTGAAGGCCGGCACCGCCCAGAAGCTGATCCTGAACATGATCTCCACCGCCACCATGGTTCGCTGCGGAAAGGCCTTCCAGAATCTGATGGTGGATGTGGTTCCCACAAATGAGAAGCTTCGTGTCCGGGCGGAAAACATTGTCATGGAAGCTACCGGTGTTGCCCGGGAGCAGGCAAAGGAAGCCCTTCTGCAGGCCGGAGACAAGGTGAAAACCGCGATTTTGATGATCCTTGTGGGCTGCGGCAGAGAAGAAGCAGAGGAAAAACTGGAAAAAACGAATGGTCACATTCGTGAAGCTATGAAATAAGCATCGGGTTAGCCGGATGTTTATTTGATAGTTAAAAATTTTGGGAGGTTCTAAAGTATGACTAACAAAGAGTTGGCCGAGAAAATCCTGGAACGGGTTGGCGGCAAGGAAAACGTCACCCGGGCGCAGAACTGCATGACGAGACTGCGCATCGACGTCAAGGATTACAGCAAGATCGACGTCGAAGGCATCAAGGGTCTGGAGGGCGTCATCAGCGTCGTTCAGGATGAGACATTGCAGGTCGTTCTGGGCCCCGGCAAGTCCAGAAAGGTCACCGACGAGTTCCTGGAGCTGGCGCAGATCACGGAATCCACCGATATGGAGCCCGGCATGGACGTGAGCAAGGACTGGAAAGAGAACAAGGCTATCAATAAGGCCGGCCAGAAGCAGACCGGCATCAAGACCCTGCTGCGGCACATCGCCAACATCTTCACGCCCCTGATTCCCGGCTTCATCGTTTATGGTATCTGCGTTGCCATCGCCAACCTGATTGCTTTCGGCAATGTGGCTCCCCAGGCCGGCGACGGCTTCAAGTATGTTGCCCATCAGCTGTTTACCGCTCTGGGCCAGGGCTTCTTTACCTACCTGTCCATCTTCGTCGGCGTCAACGCCGCCAAGGAGTTTAAGGTCACTCCCGTTCTCGGCGGCATGATCGGCGGCATCAGCGGCATGGCCAATATCACCAACATCGCTGTGGAAATCGGCTGGGGCGACGGCACTCTGAATGCTGTTCTCCGTGCCGGCAAGGGCGGCGTTCTGGCCGTTATCCTGGGCGTGTTTCTGCTGGGCTACCTGGAGCGGTGGATCCGCAAGCATCTGCCCGATGTGATGGACACCGTCTTTACCCCCCTGCTGACCATTCTGATCGGCGGCGTTATCTACATCTTCGCCATTATGCCCGTTATGGGTCTGGTGTCCTCCGCCATGGTTTGGGTCATCACCACCCTGTGTGACAGCAGCATCGCCGCTGTCCGTGTAGTCTCCGGTTTCCTGTCCGCCGCTCTGTTCCTGCCCATGGTCACCTTCGGCCTGCACCACGGCCTGGTGGGCTTCTACTCTGAGCTGCTGACCAAGTACGGCTTCATCCAGCTGTATCCCGCTCTGGCCATGGCCGGTGCCGGTCAGGTCGGCGCTGCCATCGCTCTGTGGATCAAGGCCCGTAAGGTCAAGAACACCATCATTGAACGGAACGTGGAAGGCGCCATCGTCCCCGGCATCCTGGGCGTAGGTGAGCCCCTGATTTACGGTGTTACCCTGCCTCTCGGCAAGCCCTTCATCACTGCCGGTCTGGGCGCCGGCTTCGGCGGCGCCATCTGCATGGCTCTGCGTGTTGCCTCCACCGCTTTCGGCCCCTCCGGCCTGCTGGCCATCCCCATGATGACCTACATGGGCGGCGAAGTGAACCCCATGGCTGCCCTTGTCTACGCCGGCTGCTGGTGTGTCTCCCTGATCGGCGGCTTTATCCTGACCTGGATCTTCATCAAGGAAAAGGATCTGGTAAAGAACCAGTAATCTTCCCCTGATACATTTGTTGCGGCAGGCGAAAGCCTGCCGCAAATTTTATAGATTTCTATGGCTACACCGCATAATTCGGCAAGGAAGCTCAGCGAGAGATTTTGTGCCAGTTCAAAGTTTCAAAAACGGGGGAATACTGTATGTATTTCCCGTTTTTGAAACTGCAGAAATGGTGCAAAAGATCCGCTGAGATCCGCTGACGCAATTGTGCGGTGTTACCCTATATTAATGCTGCCCGTTCGGTTTTTTGAACGGGCAGCATTTCTTACATGGTATCGGTTCAGCGCGGCAAATTGGCATTTAGCGCACTGGCAGCGCAGCCACCCTCGCCCCCCGCACTTGTGAGGGGGGGTGATACCAGTGCGCACACTGGTATCGGGGGAGTATGAATTCCCGACAGCAAAGCACCAAACAGAATGCGCTTTCTGTGTTTGCTGTACGGATTCTTAGCACCCTTTTGTGAAAGATATGTGGTTGACGGACTCCCCCCGGCTTCGCCACCCCCCTCACAAGTGCGGGGGGCAAGGACGCGTACCGCATCGGGCCGCAAAACCACTGTCCAAACAGATATGCAAATTCCAATCTGTCCTCCGGGGCAGACCAAAACACAAAACCTGTCCGCGTCATTTTACGCAGGCAGGTTTCGCGTTTTCCCGGCAGGGTTTACTCCGCAGGGTCGATAATATCCAGCTCTTTGGGGTAGCGGTTGAGCACCCTCACACCCTGAGGGGTGATCATGCACAGGTCCTCGATGCGCACACCGAACCGATCCGTCAGGTAGATCCCAGGCTCGCAGGAGAAGATCCGCCCGGGCTGGGCGGTATCGGTGTTGACGGCGCTTACATCTCCGGGCTCATGGACCTCCATGCCGATGGAGTGACCCAGACGGTGGGTAAAATAAGGGCCGTACCCGGCTTCCGTGATGATGTTCCGGGCGGCGGCATCCAGATCGCAGAACCGGACGCCGGGACGCATCATCGCCTCAGCGGCAAGATTCGCCCGCAGAACCGTCTCATAAACCTGCCGCTGTTCCGGGGATACGGTGCGGTAAAAGAAGGTTCTCGTCATATCGGAGCAGTAGCCGTCCAGGCGGCAGCCCACATCAAAGAGGACGCAGTCCCCCTCTTTGAGCACCGTATCGTCCGGCTCGTGGTGGGGATCGGCGGCGTTTGCGCCGAAGCTGACAATGGGCGTAAAGGAAACGTCCTCCGCCCCCAGCTCCCGATAGATTTCCCGAACCTTCCGGGCAGCCTCCGCCTCGGTAAGCCCCGGGCGGACGAGGGCACGGAACAGGGCCATGGCCTGATCGTTGAGGAAGGACGCCCGAATCATTTTCTCCTGCTCATCAGGTTCCTTGCAGCCCCGGGTATCATCCACACAGAAGGAGCCGTTGCGGTAGCCGCCGGCAGCCTTTCGCTCCATCAGCTCCAGCAGGAACCGGGCGGCCATCATTTTGTCGATGCCCAGGATTTCCCTGGGGTCCACATATTCAGCAACCACAGCCATGCAGGGGTCCGTGTCGGAAAACCAGACCTTTTCCGCCCCCAGCTCCTCGGGCGCGGGGAACAGGTGGTTAATAAAAACCTTATGGTCGCCGCTTTCTTTCAGCAGCAGCCCGAGAAAGCGCTCGCCGGGCTGGAACATTTTCCCGGTCAGGTAGTAAATGCTCCAGGGGTCGGTAATGAGAAGCTGCTTGAGCCCCGCTTTCTCCATCCGGCGGCATACATTGTTCATTCGACTGTTCATGTGGTTTCTTCCTTTCCCGCGGCATGACCGCCACACCAATTATCCGTCATTGCCCGTCAGTTGTCAATTTCTTTATTGTGCATACCGGCTTCATTCCGTAAGGATACAAATTGGAATTTATCGAATTCCCTGTCATTGCGAACCAGTCCGCAGACTGGTGTGGCAATCCCCTGGTTAGAAGTGCTACTTTTCGTAGATGAATTCCGGGAAACGGCACAAAAAGGACAGTCTGTATGACGATAGGCCGCACGGAATTCGATGGAGATTCCCACTGAAGCCGGCGCGCTGGTTCGGAATGACAACGTTGTTCGGGGTGCGCTCCCCTCTGCAAATTCCAATTTGCCCCACCACTGCGTGAAACCGATGCGCACATTCTTTATTCCGCGTCGATGGTGGACACGCCCAGAGTCATTTCCTCCAGCACGTCCAGCAGTACCTTGACGGTGTCCAGTGAGGTGAACATGGTCACATTGTTGTCCACCGCCGCCCGGCGGATCTCGGAGCCGTCGGAGTGGGACGCGCCGGGGGCGCTGACATCGATGGTGTTGATGACATAGGCGATATGCCCCTTGCGCAGGGCCACCAGAATGTCGTCGGAGCCGTCGGCGGTGAGCTTCTGGCGGATCCGGGTGCGGATGCCGTGGGACTTTAAGAAGTTCGCCGTACCCACCGTGGCCTCGATATTGAAGCCCATGTCATAGAACCTGCGGATAAGGGGCAGGGCGGCGGGCTTATCCCGGTCGGCAATGGTGGCAAACACCGTTCCGTAGTTGCTTACATGCATGCCGGAGGCCTGGATGGCCTTGTACAGCGCCCGGGTCAGAGAGGTGTCGTAGCCGATGGCTTCGCCGGTGGACTTCATCTCCGGGGACAGGTAGGTGTCCATGCCCTTGAGCTTGCTGAAGGAGAAGGCAGGGGCCTTGACATACCACCGCTTCTTCTCCGGGGCCACCAGCCGGGTGTAGCCCTGTTCTTCCAGGCTGTGGCCCAGAATCACCTGGGTGGCGATGTGGGCCATGGGGACGGAGGTAGCCTTGGACAGGAAGGGCACCGTCCGGGAGGATCGGGGATTCACCTCGATGATATAGACCTTTTCGTCGCTGTCGGCAATAAACTGAATGTTGAAAAGGCCCACGATGCCGATGGCAATGCCCAGCCGCTGGGTGTAGTCCAGGATCTGGTCCTTTACCTTCTGGGACACGGAGAAGGTGGGGTAGACGGAGATGGAGTCGCCGGAGTGAACGCCGGTACGTTCCACGTGCTCCATGATGCCGGGGATGAACACATGCTTTCCGTCGCAGATGGCATCCACTTCCAGCTCCTTGCCCATGATATACTTGTCAACCAGCACGGGCTGGTCGGTATTCACCTCCACGGCGGTCTGCAGGTAGTGCCGCAGAGAGCGCTCGTTTGCCACAATCTCCATGGCCCGGCCGCCCAGAACGAAGCTGGGCCGGACCAACACAGGGTAGCCGATCTCCTGGGCAACCCTGACACCGTCTTCAATATTGGTGACGGCCTGGCCCTTGGGCTGGGGAATCTGCAGCTTCTCCATGACCTTTTCAAAGGAATCCCGGTTCTCCGCCCGGTCGATGGCCTCCATGTCCGTACCCACGATGGGAACACCCAGGGCCGCGAGCGGCGCCGCCAGGTTGATGGCGGTCTGACCGCCCAGGGAGACGATAATGCCCTCCGGCTTTTCCAGGGTCAGGACGTTCATCACATCCTCCACCGTCAGGGGCTCAAAGTACAGCTTGTCGGAGGTGGTGTAGTCGGTGGAGACGGTCTCCGGGTTATTGTTGATGATGATGGCTTCGTAGCCGGCATCCCGGATGGACCAGATGGCGTGGACAGTGGAGTAGTCAAACTCCACGCCCTGGCCGATGCGGATGGGGCCGGAGCCCAGAACCACGATCTTCTTCCGGTCACTGACCACGGACTCGTTTTCCTGCTCGTAGGTAGAGTAGAAGTAGGGCACATAGGAGCTAAACTCGGAGGCGCAGGTGTCGATCATCTTATACACCGGCATAATGCCGTTATCCCGGCGCAGATGGAACACCTCCGCCTGGGTCATGCCCCAGAGCATGCCGATATACTGGTCGGAAACGCCCATGCGCTTGGCATCCCGGAGAGTCTCCAGGCTGCCGGGGTTTTCCCGCAGCTCCTTTTCAAAAGCCACGATGTTGGCAATCTTCTCCAGGAAGAACATGTCGATCTTGGTGGCGTTATAGATAATGTTCAGGTCGGTCTTCTGCCGGATCAGCTCCGCGATGGCAAACAGCCGGTCATCGGTGCCGTTGCGGATATAGCGCAGGAGCTCTGCCTCGGCGCAGCCGTCAAACTTTTTGCTGTGCAGATGGCACACGCCGGTTTCCAGAGACCTGACCGCCTTCAGCAGGGATTCCTCCATGGTCCGGCCCACCGCCATAACTTCGCCGGTGGCCTTCATCTGGGTATTGAGGGTATTGTTGGCATCGGAGAACTTGTCAAAGGGGAACCGGGCAATCTTGGTCACCACATAGTCAAGGGTGGGTTCAAAGGACGCGGGGGTGTTGGCAATGCGGATCTCGTCCAGGCGCATGCCCACGGCGATTTTGGCGGAGACCCGGGCGATTGGGTAGCCGGAGGCCTTGGAGGCCAGGGCCGAGGAACGGGACACCCGGGGGTTGACCTCGATGAGGTAATACTGGAAGGACAGGGGGTCCAGGGCAAACTGCACGTTGCAGCCGCCCTCAATTTTCAGCTCCCGGATAATCCTGAGGGCCGAGTCCCGGAGCATCTGGTACTCCTTGTTGGTCAGTGTCTGGGAGGGGCAGACCACCACGGAGTCACCGGTGTGGACGCCCACGGGGTCGATGTTTTCCATATTGCAGATGGTGATGGCGGTGTCGTTGGCATCCCGCATCACCTCGTACTCGATCTCCTTGTAGCCCTTGATGGACTTTTCCACCAGCACCTGGTGGACAGGAGACAGGGCCAGGGCGTTTTTCAGCATCAGGGCGCATTCGTCGGCATTGTCGGCGAAGCCGCCGCCGGTGCCGCCCAGGGTAAAGGCGGGACGAAGCACCACGGGATAGCCGATTTCTTCCGCCGCCCGGAGGCCCTCCTCCAGGGTGCCCGCAACTTCACTGGGGAGCACCGGCTCACCTAGTGAGGAACACAGCTCCTTAAAAAGCTCCCGGTCCTCCGCCCGCTGGATGGCCTCAAAGCTGGTGCCCAGGATCTCGCAGTCGCACTCGTCCAGAACGCCCTTTTTGGCAAGCTGCACCGCAAGGTTCAGTCCCGTCTGGCCGCCCAGGGAGGGCAGGATGGCATCGGGCCGCTCGTGGCGGATGATCCGGGCCACATATTCCAGGTTGAGGGGCTCCATATACACCTTGTCGGCAATGTCCGTATCCGTCATGATGGTGGCGGGGTTGGAGTTGATGAGCACCACCTCGTACCCCTCCTCCCGGAGGGCCAGGCAGGCCTGGGTGCCGGAATAGTCGAATTCTGCCGCCTGTCCGATGACAATGGGGCCGGAACCGATCACCAGAATCTTATGAATATCAGTACGCTTCGGCATTCTGCTTACCCTCCTTCGCGCTTTCCATCAGAGAAATGAACTGGTCAAACAGGTAGGTGCTGTCCTGGGGGCCGGGAGCGGACTCCGGGTGGTACTGCACAGAAAAGAGCTTCTTTTCCCAGCAGGCCACGCCCTCCGCCGTGTTGTCCAGCAGGTTCACATGGGTCATGGTAAGGCCCGTACCGGCAAGGGAATCCGGATCCACCGCGTAGGAATGGTTCTGGGAGGTGATCTCCACCTTCCCCGTGGCAATGTTCAGCACGGGATGGTTGCCGCCCCGGTGGCCGAACTTCATTTTATAGGTTTTCGCGCCCATGGCCAGAGAAATCATCTGATGGCCCAGGCAGATGCCGAAGATGGGGAGCTTCCCCTGGAGCTCCTGCACCACCCGGATTACGGTCTGCACATCCTGGGGATCTCCGGGGCCGTTGGACAGGAACAGGCCGTCAGGGCGCATTTTCATAATGTCCTCGGCGGAGGTGTTGTAGGGCACCACGGTGACGTTGCAGCCCTTTTCATTGAGCTTGCGGATGATGTTCAGCTTCATGCCGCAGTCCACCGCCACCACATCGAAGCGGTGGTGGGGGGTCCGGGAGTACCAGCGCTTTTTGGAGGACACCCGGGAAACCATGTCGTGGGGGATCTGGTAGTTGAGAAGCAGCTGGTAGGCGTTGGCAAAGGGCAGGGAGGCGTCGCAGATGAGCACCTTCTGGCTGCCCTCGTCCCGGATGATCCGGGTGATCATACGGGTGTCCACCCCGCTGATGCCGGGGATGCCGTACTCATCCAGCACCTCGGAAAGGGTCTTGGTATACCGGAAATTGGAGGGCAGGTCGTTGTACTCCCGGACGATCAGGCCGCCCATGGTGGGCACTCTCGTCTCATAGTCTTCCTCGGTCATACCGTAGTTGCCGATAAGGGGGTAGGTCATGCACACCATCTGGTCGGTGTAGGAGGGGTCGGAAATGATCTCCTGGTAGCCCACCATGGAGGTGTTGAACACCAGCTCGTTTACAGCCGACACATGGGCGCCGAACCCATAGCCGTAGAACTCCCTGCCGTTTTCCAGGACGATCTTTCTGTCGTAAGGCTTCATCCGCATTCATTCCTTTCGTAATGGCCGGCCCCACTCCCAGGGGATAGGGGCAAAAGAAAACCGGGCCGGAAAAGGAAAATCCCTTTCAAGCTCGGTTACCAAAAAAATAAAAGGCAAAAGAAGAATGGAAACACTTCCCCCGATTTCCAAACGCATATCGCTGCTTCTTCGGAAATCCCACAAGCGTCCCCACCTTTCGGTAGGATATTTTACAAAAAAGAAGGGCGTTTGTCAAGGGCTTTTTCTTGCCGGCACAGTCCCCCGCCCGGACACTTTCGTTTTGTTTTATCTCCTTATTCATTGCAGGTTTTGCTGCTTTCATCGTCGGTATTCCATGAAGCGTAATTTATCCGCTCTTCAGGAGGCTGTCCTTGCGTGAGACAGATTCCGGTCAAAAACAGGATCCCCGGTTACTTCCGAAAAGCTTCCGCTGCCCGTGCGGGGAGCAACGCAAGCTTATGGCCTGCTTTTTTCAGTGCTGTCCCTAATCCGCTTTTTTGCGCGGTGCGTACAAAAGCAACGATCTGCTTGGGAAGCCAGGTAATGACTCTGCCGACAAGAAAGGTCTTTGAATTCTCCACCTCATTGATACCTTTCTGGTATCCTCTGTTGAATGCCGGCTTCTGGCACTTGTTCTTTGCTTGTTCGGTACAGAGCTTCCGGTCAAAGTCGGAAAAAAGGGAAAAGCCAATGGCCGCATTCTGAGCAGATTCCATAGCTGCCCCCGTTGCTCCGGTATCCACCATCTCATAATAGGCATTGCGCAGCATTTCTAAATAGAGTTTAATGTGTGCCGCGACAGCGCAAAACATGGGTGTTCCCTCTTTGTAGTCTGTCAGGTTCTGCATCATAGTGCCGACCACCACAGACAAAGCCTGTACACGGTCTGCTTTCCTGGCGGCTGTCATAATTGAGCCCTCACGAATACGCCTGTCATACAAAACATCCGGAATGCATTTGACCCGATGGGCATACCGAAGCTCGTTAAAGACAAAAAGGTTATCCTCCAACATGGGTAGTTCCGGAAAAAGAATGTTGTTTTCTTCCAGAAACCGCTTTCTGGAAAGCTGTAGGCAGGGCTGAACAATCAGGCCGCCCTTTTCCCGGAACCGGATGTATAGTTCTTCACCCGAATAAACGGCGGGGAAAGCCTCCTGCCGGTCATAAGCCGTTTTATATTGGGGGAAGCGGCTTTCAAGGTCTGCGCTTTCAAAGAAAGAAGAGGCTTCGAAAAACAACAGATCCAGTTGGTTCACCTCTGCGCAGGTGTATATTCTGCTCAGGCAATTCGGCCGCAGGAGATCGTCGCTGTCCATAAAGTAAATGTACTTTCCCCGGGCCAGCTGAATACCGTAGTTTCGCTCCCATCCCTGTCCGTGATTGGAATTGGTAAAAACACGGATATTGGGATACCGCGCCTCGTATTCCCGGAGAATCGCTAAGGTTGCGTCTGTAGAGCCGTCATCCAAACAGATCACTTCAAAGTCCTGGAAGGTCTGATCCAGAAGCGAACGTATTGTCTGATCCACATAGTTCTCAACATTATAGCAGGGCATAATAACGGAGACGCCAAATTCCTCTTCCCGGGGAGGAAGCTGAAGGAGCGTGTGTTCAATAGGCGTTTTGAGATATACCTCCAGCCACTCGGAAGCACAGGCGCCGTCCGGATCCTTCCAGGGCTTATCCTTCGAGCCATAATGGATGATTGCGGCATCAGCAAACAGCTGTTTTTTATTCCGGTAATTCGTGCCGTAGCGCAGGTTGACCTCTTCAATCTGCCAGTATTTATAGGCCCTGTACAAATTAACGGACATAAAGTCGTAGCGGATGGGAAGCTGTTTCCACTGCCCGTCAAAAACCACGTTAAAAACATCCTGATCCAGCAGAAACGAGTCCGTCAATTCCCGAGCGGTATGAAGCAGCTTTTCTGCCATCGCCTCCTGACGGAGCTTTTTCAGGTTCATGAGCATGACACCGGAGCAAAAGTAGCATGCTACCCGGTGGGCGTAGGCGATGTTATAATACATGCAGCCACTTTCATGGACTGCCGCAGTGTAGTATCCATCGATATTTTCGGAAAAAAGCGTCTCCAAAGACTCTTTGACAATAATATCGCTGTCAAGATAGAGTACTTTGTCCAGATGGGGCAGAAGTTCCGCAATGTTAAATTTTAACAACGCAGCACGGGAGGCAACACAGGTTTCCTTGTCGTCATAAATATGAAAACCGACAAAGGATTTTTCCGCACTCTCCTGAATAATATGAATCTCTGCCGAGTCCGTAGCCAGAGTTTTGAACTGACCTTCCGCTTGCTGGGAAAGATCAGAGGCGATAATATAAATGCGATAATAGCTTTCTTTACTTTTTGACAAAATTAATGACTGAATTGCCACGCAGGTAGGCATCACATAATCGCTGTCGGTTATCATACAGATGTCTACGGCTTCATTCCTCTGCATATTTTCGCAAGTCATAACGTATCCCTCTTTTCTTGGGGGCTGCTGAAACAATGGTGTCCTGCGGTCCGCTGCTGCCGGAAGGTGGAACCGCATTCTGTTTCAGGCAGCAAAAACCCGCATGTGCCTCCCGCGCTTATGGCTAATTATACGAATAACCCCGGGAAAAGTCAACTCGATTCTCCGGGCATCGGGAGCTCCAGCCCGGGGCAGGCCCGGCGTTTCAAAGCAAAGAAGTTGACTTTTCACAAGGTTATCTGTATACTATAAATATGAGTCCGGGAAAAAGGAAATATGCATATCGGTTTTACTCAACGGGCTACTTGCCCAAAACCCTATCGACCTTTGCCGTATCCTTAGTATACAGTCGTATGAGCGCTAATTCCAGTACCAGGTTTCATTCCTGGTGGCGCTAAGATGCGTGGCATGGACATTTACTCATCAAATATACAAATTGGGAATTTGCAGTGCTGTTTGGGCAGTGGCAAGCGGTGCCGATGCGGTACACCACTGTCCAAACAGTCCTACAAATCCCCAATTTGTCTGTGTATAAGTAAAGGAGAATCATCCATGGAAAAAATTACGGTTGCCGTTGCGGGCACAGGCTATGTGGGCCTGTCCATTTCCGTTCTTCTTGCCCAGCATCAGAAAGTTTACGCGGTGGATATTGTGCCGGAAAAAGTGGATATGATCAACCGCCGTCAGTCTCCTATCGCGGATAAGGAAATTGAAGCATATCTTTCCGGGCATGACCTGGATCTGACCGCCACCCTGGACGCGGACTTTGCCTACAGGCAGGCACAGTTCGTGGTGATCGCCACCCCCACCAACTATGACAGCGAGAAGAACTTCTTTGATACCTCGGCGGTGGAAAGCGTGATCCGCAAGGTGATGGCGGTGAACCCCGATGCCATCATAGTCATCAAATCCACCATACCTGTGGGCTATACAAAATCGCTGCGTGAAAAACTGAACTGCGGCCGCATCCTGTTCAGCCCGGAGTTTCTCCGGGAAAGCCGGGCGCTGTACGACAATCTGTATCCCAGCCGGATCATTGTGGGCACCGACATGGAAGACGAGGGCCTAGTAAAGGCAGCGGAAACCTTTGCGGGAATGCTCCGTCAGGGCGCTCTGAAAGAGAATGTGGACATTCTTTACATGAACACCACCGAGGCGGAAGCCGTGAAGCTGTTTGCCAACACCTACCTTGCCCTGCGGGTCAGCTATTTCAACGAGCTGGACACCTATGCCGAGCTGAAGCATCTGGATACCCAAAAAATCATCGAGGGCGTGTGCCTGGATCCGCGCATCGGCACCCATTACAATAACCCCTCCTTCGGCTACGGCGGCTACTGCCTCCCCAAGGACACCAAGCAGCTGCTTGCCAACTACCAGGATGTTCCCGAAAACCTGATTGAAGCCATCGTCAAATCCAACAGCACCCGCAAAGACTTCATTGCCGAACGGATCCTGAAAAAAGCCGGCTTCACCGGGGAAAACGCGGAAGACATCTGTATCGGCGTCTACCGGCTGACCATGAAGCACAACTCGGATAATTTCCGGCACAGCAGCATCCAAGGCGTCATGAAACGGCTCAAGGGCAAGGGCGTCAAGCTGATCGTATACGAGCCAACGCTTCCCGACGGCGACCGGTTCTATGGCAGCGAGGTCGTCAACGATCTGGACGCTTTCAAGCGGCGCAGCGATGTGATCGTAGCGAACCGGGCAGAAGCGGAGCTTTCCGATGTTGCCCGGAAAGTATATACCCGGGACCTGTTTAACCGGGACTGACAGCGAGGATAAAAAGAATGAAAAAGCGAATCGATGCTCTGATGGGAATGCTGCGCAATTTTATTGCCTACCTGCCCCTGCTGAACAATCTGGTCTCCAGGGAGCTCAAGCGGAAATACCGGCAGAGCGTTCTTGGGTATCTGTGGTGTGTTTTGAACCCGCTGGGTGTCATGCTCATCATGTACCTGGTGTTTTCCACCATGTTTCATAACAGTATTGAAAATTTCCCCGTTTATCTGTTTGCCGGCCGGATGATGTTCTCCCTCGTCACTGACGGGACCAACGGCATGATCCGATCCTTTGTGAGCAACGGCGCTTTGATGCGAAAAGCCCGGATTCCCTATTATATTTTCCCCATGTCCGTCTTTTTCAGTACCGTGGTGAATTTCTTTTTCCAGCTGATCGCTTTCGCCATTGTATTAATTGCCACCAGAACCCCCCTTACCGTCCATATCCTGGCTTTCCCGGTCGTGTTTCTGCAGACAGCCATCTTTACCTTTGGGCTGGGCCTGTTTCTTGCCATGGCCGACACCTTCATCCGGGATACTGCTTATATTTACTCCGTGTTTCTGACCGCCTGGATGTACATTACTCCCCTGTTCTACCCTCTCTCCGCCCTTCCCGATTTTATGCAGTATCTTATTTCCCATTTTAACCCGACCTATTTCTACGCCACCCAGGCCCGGGACGTATTTTTGTATCACCAGTGGCCGGAAGTTGCTCTGATGCTGCGGGGCTTCGCAGCTGCGTTTATCGCCCTTGCCGTGGGTCTTTACGCCTACCAGCGGGGAAAAGACAAAATCATTCTCTACATTTGAGGTGGAACCTATGGGCAACGAAATCATTCGGCTGGACAATGTCTCCGTCCGGTTCAACCTGGCAGCGCAGAAAAACGGAAGCATCAAGGACTACCTCAAAAAGCTTGCCCACCACGGCGCCGCCTTTCAGGAGTTCTTCGCGCTTCAGGACATTGATTTGAAGATCGGCGCCGGTGAAAGCTGGGGCTTTGTGGGCCGCAACGGCTCGGGAAAATCCACACTGCTCAAGGTGATCTGCGGGATTTACAGGCCCTATACCGGGACCGTAACCGTTCGGGGCAAAATCGCCCCCCTGCTGGAGCTGGGTGCGGGCTTCGACCCGGAGCTGACCGGCCGGGAAAACATCGTGATGAACGGCCTCATTCTGGGCATGACGAAAGCGGAGATCCAAAGCCGCTTTGACTGGATCGTCCAGTTTTCGGAGCTGGAAAAGTTTCTGGATGTTCCCATCAAAAATTATTCTTCCGGTATGAAGTCCCGTCTGGGCTTCTCCATTGCCACCAGCTTCCAGCCGGACATTCTCATTGCCGACGAGGTGCTTTCCACGGGAGACCGGAATTTCCAGAAAAAATGTGAGCAGCGGATGAAAGAGCTGCTCTCGGATGGGACAACCCTTTTGTTTGTCTCCCACTCCCCTGGGGCTATCAGCGAGATGTGCGGCAACGCCGTCTGGCTGGACAAGGGGCACATCCGGCTCAGCGGAGCTACCGAAGACGTGATGGACGCCTACAACGCAGCATCCAATGGAAAATAACAGGCAATAATTTAGAAGAAGCGGGAGAAAGCCCATGGAAAAACCAGTGGTCAGCGTAATTATTCCGGTTTACAACGGAGAAACGTATCTGAAAGAATGCCTGGACAGCGTTATCCGCCAGTCCTTTTCCCATTGGGAGATGATCTGCATCAATGACGGCTCCACCGACGGGTCCCTCCGGATTCTGGAAGACTTCGCCCGAATGGACGACCGGATCCGCGTCTTTTCTCAGGAAAATCAGGGACTGTCCGTGACGCGAAACAACGGAATGCAATATGCCCAGGGCGACTATATTCTGTTCCTGGACTGTGACGACAGACTCAGGCAGGACACCCTGGCGTGTCTGACGGAGCGGGCGATCCGGGATCAGCTGGACATATTATACTTTGACGGAGACATTTTCTTTGATGACGGTTTTGAAGCCGGGGAACAATTTGACGGTTATCGGCGGCTTTATCATACAAAAGTGCCGATTCCCGGCACCCTTTCCGGCACCAGGATGTTCCAGACGCTGCATGAATCGAAAAGCTACCGGTCCAGTGCCTGTTTGCAGCTGCTGCGCAGAGCCTTTCTCCAGGAAACAGGCATTGCTTTCTATCCCGGCATCCTGTATGAGGATAATATTTTTACGCTGAAAACCATGCTGTCGGCGATGCGGACAGGCAATTACAGCGAGCGCTTTTATGAGCGGAGAATGCGCTCCGATTCCATCGTTACCCAGTCCAAGGACTACCGGCACCTGCGCAGCTATGTAATTGCCTACACCCAAATCGCCGCCTATGCAATGGACGCGAAACTGCCTGCGGAAGTCATGCCCGGCGTAAGGGCAATTCTTCGCTCCCTGATGGCCCATGCCGTTGATGTTTTTTCCGCTCTGGATCCCCAGCAGCGGGAGAAAATCACCCGGACTTACCCTGAAAGCAGCCTGATCCTGGAAACGGTTACAGTCTGGGAGAAAGCAGCCCAAGGCGGTGCGGCACAGCCGACCCGCCCGACCGGAATCCGCAAAGCAATAACCGGAAAGCTTCAAAAGCTGATTGCCCATCTGAAAGAGGATGGCATTGGCAGCACCGCTGTGCTGTGCCTGAAAATACTCCTGGAAAAAACAGGTATCGATAAGCTGCGCAGAAGACTGCGCGCGAAAAAACATACCAAGAAACATTTTTACCGTCCCTCCCGGCAGGCAAACGGAATCGCCGCTGCTCCCTATTCTCCCGACGCGCCCTTTGTCAGCGTCATTCTTCCGGTGCATAACGGCCATGACTATCTGGGAGATACCATCGCCAGTCTTCAGGCACAGACAATGCGCAACGCCGAATTTCTCTTTGTGGATGACGAATCCTCCGATGATTCCCTTGAAATTCTGAAACGGGCGGCGGAGCAGGACAGGCGCATTCAGGTCATCCCCCAGAAACGCAGCAACGCCGGGGCGGCAAGGAACCGGGGACTGGACGCGGCAAAGGGAAAATATGTGATTTTTCTGGATTCCGACGATACCTTTGACCCCAATCTTCTCACCTACACCGTTGACCGGGCAGAGCGGTATGACGCCCAGGTTGTGATCTTCAATGCGGACATTCTTCAGCTCCCCGAGGGGACGCATCTGGAACCCGATTGGATGAACCAGACAAGGGTTCTTCCCAGGAAAATATTTGCGGGCAGGGACGCCGCTGGCCATCTTTATCAAATGCTGAATCCCTGGACAAAGCTGTACCGCCGGGAGTATATTCTCCGGGAGGGTTTCCGGTATCAGTCCCAGTATTCCACCAACGACGCCTATTTTACCATGATGGCCCTGTCCTGTGCGGAGCGTATCATCACGGTCCCTGCGCGCCTGGTCCATTACCACACCGGCAGAAGCGGAAATATTCAGTCCAAAAAGGACAGGGCGCCTCTGGACGCTTACAACGCGTTTCTGGCTGCCCGCAGGGATCTGCGGGCGCGGGGAATCCTGGATGCCTTTGACCGGGCGCTGGCCATCAAGGCTGCGGAATCCATGATTCGGGAACTGAACACCCAAAAGAAACCGGAAAGCAGACAGATCCTCTATAACGCGCTTCAAAACGGAGGTCTCACCGCCCTTGGCTTTGATGGCATTCGCCAGAATTCGAATGCCAGAAAGCAGCTGGGGGAATCGCTGGATCAGTGTGAAAAAATTCTTAACGAGGATTGGAGTCTTTCTCCATGGGGGCAGGATTAGCCCGTTTCTCCAACCGGAATAAGGAGGCCCAATACTGACCTGCTCTCAATTGTGATTGTTTGTCCGTGTGAAAAGGAGGAACCAAGATGGGAAATCCCAAAATATCGGCAGTCATACCTGTTCGCGACATGGCACAATACCTTGACGAGGTATTGACAAGCTGGACAGGGCAGACTCTGCGTGATATTGAAATTCTCTGCATCGACGACGCAAGCACAGATCATACACCGGACTTGCTGCGGGAATGGGCAGGCAGGGATCCCCGGATCCGGGTACACCGTTTTGATACCAATGTAAGCCCGTGGACCGCCCGGAAATGGGGCATCGAGCACGCCTCCGGGGAATATCTTCTTTTCGCGGACGCGGACGATACCATCGCTCCTTGCGCCTGCGAAGAGCTGTACGCCGAAATGCGAAGAAAGCCGGTGGATATTCTCCATTTTGATGTGAATGTGATCAATGTGAATCATCTGCCGGAGGACAGGATCAACCGCTTACAGCGCTTTGTCACGCCATATGCGGGTGAATTGTTTGGAGATGATATATTTACCGGCTGCTTCGAGAAGAAGCTGTATCAGTTTTCCCTGTGTAATAAGCTCTTTTCCACAGAGCTTTGCAAGCGGTCTGTTGCCGGGACGAAAGAATGGTTTTTGCCGAAAGCCGAGGATAAGGCGCTTTACTGGATGATTGCCCTGAACGCGAAAAGCTATCGGGGCCTCCCCGGGAAAACGTATTATAACTACTATTTCGGCAGAGGCGGTTCCGGCCACAGGAATCTGCCGCTAAGCCAGTTTCCCCTTTTTTGCGCAATGAGCGATACCGCCAATGTAATGCATGAATACCTGGTTTCCAAGGGACTATGCCGCCGGTATCAAAGTGTCGATGCGCAAAACCATCAAGCGCTGCTGCATGATTGCGTCTTCAAGTTCCGCAGTGAAGTTGCCGACGGGGATAAAGGGGAAGCGTTCGGCCTGATGCTCCAAAACTGGGATGCCAGTGAGGTTATCGGCGCGATTGCCCAGTATGAATGGAATGCCAAATATAAAGTCGCCCGGTATCTGCGGGGAACCGCCGCTCTGAAGTCCGCCCCGAAAAAAGCGAAAGTCATCGGTACATTTTATCCTTCCTGCGCCAACGGCGGCGCCGAGCGGGTCATGTGCGATCTGTGCCAGCTTTTTGCTTCCATGGGCTATTCGGTCGTTGTTTTCACCGACGATCCCCCCTCCGAAATCGATTATCCCCTCCCGGAAGGCGCAAAGCGGGTCGTGCTTCCCCATCATAAGCAAGTAACCGCATCCACATATACCGTCCGGGCGCAGGCACTGGAGCAGGCACTGCGTGACAATCAAGTGGATATCATGCTGTACCACGCCTGGCTGGTGAATACCATGCTGTGGGACGCGCTCGTTTGCAAGGCAAACCATGTGACGTTTTTCGCCCATTGCCACGGTATTTTTTCTTACCCCCTCTATCGTGCGTACAAAAATGTTCACGAGATGATTGCGCCGTATCTTCTGGCTGACGGCATTGTCACCCTGAGCAAAACGGACCAGCTTTTCTGGAAGCACTTCAATAACAACGTTCATGTAACCATAAATCCGTTCTTAGAGGGCTGCAGGAATTGGAAAACTTCTGACAAGCTGGACGAAAAGCAGATATTGTGGGTGGGCCGGCTGGCTCGGCAAAAACAGCCGGAGGATGCTCTGGAGATCATGCGGGAGGTCATCAAAGAAGTTCCCGATGCCCATCTGCATATGGTGGGCAGTGGTCCGAACGAAACCTATATGGAAGAATTCCGTGAGAAAATCAATTCCATGGGGCTGACAGACCATATTACAATGCACGGATTTCAGAGTAAGGTCCGGGAATATTTTCAGCGTGCTTCCATTTTCTTATTGACTTCTCAGTTTGAGGGCTACCCGCTTGTTCTGCAGGAAAGCAAGCTTGCGGGTCTGCCCTGCGTCATGTACGAATTGCCGTATCTGACATTATGTGAGGGCAACCGGGGAATCATCCCGGTGGAAGCCAATAACACCCAGGCCGCCGCGGCTGCAATTATTGAACTGCTCTCGGACCGGCAGAAACGGCACCGGTACGCCCGTGACGCCAGAGCCCATGTTGACGAATTGTTGGAGTTTGACTTTGCGGGAAAATGGACAGAGATTTTTTCCAGTGCTGACGCTCCCCACAAAGATACTGTATCCCAGTTCTCCCATATTATGGTGGAAACCCTTTTGCTTCACTATGAAACCGGCATAGAAGAAACGCGCAAGCGTGAGGTTCTCAACGCCGAATTACGCAAGCGTGAGGCTCTTGACGCTGAATTACGCAGGCGTGAGAACGAAAATATCTCTAAACGAATCGCACGGAAGCTTATCTCCGCGCTCCGTGTTTACATTGACTATGGCTTTCTTTTTACTGTGAAGTTTGCCTTTTCAAGGCTGGGAAATCATTTTTCCAGAAAGTAGCGATTGAACCATAATAAAAAACACGTCAACAGCCGGAAAGAACCGTGGGTAATCGTATAAGGCTTCTCAGATGTTGAATATGGAATCACCGGCAAGGGTTTACTCCCTTGCCGGTGATTTTTTTAAAATCGGTAGCCCGCGGCGAGCAGGCGGCTGAGGGCTTCATTGGCTTCCTCGTCCGAAAACAAAGCAGTAAACCCCTTGTCCACCGCCAGGGCCTCTAAGGTCAGATCCAGCCGCCCCAGCTTTTCAAGCTGTGCGAAGCCGTCGCTTTCCCGGCTGCCGGAGAGGCTCCGGTGGGCGTTATCCAGCAGCTTCTCCCGGGGCACCGGGCGCAGCCGCACTCCCAGCGCCGCCGCCTGAGCGCGCCTGCGCTCCCATTCCGCGGTAAATTTTTCTTCCATTTGCTTCCTTTCCGGCTCTATGCCCGGGGCTCCGGAAAAAAGCCCTCAAAAATCGGGATCCAGCCCTCTTTCACCGCCCGGTCAAAGTCCTCCCGGGTCCGCAGGGTCCAGCTCACGCCCTCCACGCCCCACACTTTCCGGCACAACGCCACGCTGAGATTTTTCCGGTCGGGAAAATGATAGGCCAGGAAATCCGGCCTGGTAAGGAAGTTTTCCAGGCAGAAGGTGACGATAAACCGGAGAATCCAGGGATGGGCCCTGTCGCTTTTCAGGAAATTCTCCGAAAGCTGCCCCCGGATGATGTCCGGGCGGTTTTTCCGCAGCCAGGCAACGCACCAGGGATCAAAGGACTCCATGCAGTAGGGGCCGTGGTAACCTTCCATTTCCCGGCAGACCCGCTCCGCCAGAGCGGCCTGGTTTCCTTTCCAGGATTTCAGCTCGATGATCAGGGGCGCTTTCCCCTGGAAGAGCTCCAGCACCTGGCGAAACTCCGGGATGGTTTCCTCTGTTCCCAGCAGATGGTACCGGGGCAGCTCCTCCGCTGTCAGATCCTCCACGAAGCCCGCCTGCCCGGTGACCCGTTTCAGGTCACTGTCATGGATCACCGCGAGGGATCCGTCTTTCAAAAGGTGCACATCCAGTTCGATGCCGTAGCCGGCATCCAGGGCTTCCCGGAAAGCCGCCATGCTGTTTTCCGGCACCCCCTCCCGGTGCAGTCCCCGGTGGGCATAGTACCACCGTTTCAGCTCCTGCATTTCCGGTCTTCCCCGCCGTCCCATGACGGACAGCACATACATTAGGAGCAGAATAGCAATTACGATCAGTATTACCATTGTTTTCGCCTCGAAAGAAATAAGATTATGTGTATGTCGGCGTTACCCGGCAAAGAGAAAAATTGGGAATTTGCCCGCAGGGCGGGCGGCCAAGTCGTGACGAACGTGGCCTGTAATCGTTTTCACCCTGACCCGCTCGGTATCGTTCTGTGGCGCTACAAATCGGAATTTATCGAATTCCCGGTCATTGCGAACCAGTCCTCAGACTGGTGTGGCAATCTCCTGGTTAGAAGAACAACTTCTCGTGGAAGAGTTCCAGAAAACGGTACAAAAAGGGCAGTCTGTATGACGCTAGGCTGCCCGAAACTCGATGGAGATTCCCACGAAAGTAGTGCGCTACTTTCTCGGAATGACATGTTCTGACGGTCCGCCAAATTCCAATTTATCTCTCTGCCGCGATAACCTGACAGACACAATTTTTCAGTCCTGAATGTCAAAGGCTTCCAGGCCCTTTTTGGTCTCCACCTTATTGTCCCCATGTTTTACCATGCCCATAGTCACAAAGGAAGCAAGGGCAAATACCGCCGCGTAGGGAAACAGGGACTTATAGCTGACGTTCCGCAGCAGCCAGCCCGCCACAATGGGTGTGACGATCTGGGCCGCCATGGAGAAGGTATAGTAAAGGCCCGTGAATTTGCCAACCTCGCTGCCCTTGCACATTTCCACCACCATGGGCAGGCTGTTCACATTGATGGCCGCCCAGGCAAGGCCCACCAGGGCAAACAGGACATACAGCACCGGGGAGAAGCCGCCCGCGAACAGGGTGTACAGGAAAGCCGTCAGGAAGCAGCCGCCCAGCAACAGGGTTCCGAAGCGGATGGTCTTGCGCCGCCCCAGCCGGCTTGCCACGTTGCCCACGGGAATATAGCTGAGGATGGCGCCAGCCGTAGCAATGGTCAAGCAGGTATTGGCCTGGCCCAGGCTCATGTCCCAGGTGTTCTGGGCGTACACGGAAAACCAGGTGGTAACCCCGTTGTAGGCAACGAACCACAGGGCGATGGAGGCCAGCAGGAACCCCAGGCTCTTTTTCACCGGAGCGGGCAGGGCCTCACCGTTTTCCGTTTCCTCCGCCAGGTTGTCCTCCGGGTGGGCCTTTTCATATTCCTGTTGCCTCCGCACCAGCTTCGGCTCGTCCACCAGGAACATGACAACGAGCAGCGCCGCCACCATGATGCCGCCCACAATGGCGAACAACGGGAAATAGGTGATATAAACATCGCTCTTGGTCTTGTACAGGAAAGTGGTAATGAGCAGATACACAATGCCGCCCACGGCGCCCATGAGGTTAATGATGGCGTTTGCCTTGGACCGCAGGGGCTTTGGGGTCACATCGGGCATCAGCGCCACCGCCGGGGACCGGTAGGCACCCATGGCAATGAGCAGCAGCCCCAGCACCGCGATGAATGCCGCCAGCTTTCCGGAAGCGGGGGCGGCGTAGAAGCTATCCGCGATCAGGGGCAGGCTCAGCATCAGGACCACCGCCGCAACGGTGCCGAAGAGAATAAAGGGCCGCCGGCGGCCCAGCCGGCTTCCGCACCGGTCGGAGATCCCGCCGAACAGGGGCAGCAGAAACAGAGCCAGCACATTGTCCGCCGCCATGATGGCACCGGACAGGGTCTCGTTCAGGTGGAAGGTATTGGTGAGGATCAGGGGGATCAGGTTGTCGTACATCTGCCAGAACGCGCAGATGGACAGGAACGCGAAGCCAACCAGCACCGTACGTTTTGTATCCAGTTTCATTGGAATGCCTCCCTTTCTTCTTTTCATGCTTATGGGCTGAACGGGGAATGCGGACAAATTGGAATTCAGGCTATCGGCTTTAATAAGCTGATCGTGAAATTGTAAAT
>JAEDNR010000108.1 GCA_016302405.1 Oscillospiraceae bacterium | reverse complement strand
TCCCCCCGGCACCAGTGTGCGCACTGGTGCCACCCCCCTCGTAAACGCGGGGGGCAAGGCGTCTAACCGCCCGCGCACCTTAACTGCCCGACAAATTCCAATTTTCCGCTTATCTCATTAAGTACGATAAAAAGTGCAAAAATTCTGGCAAGCATCCCTGCCCTGGATTGAGCCGGGCCCCTGCCAACGGGAGGTACATACTATGAAACAGCGCGGACTGTCCCAGGAGGGGCTGAAAATTATTGCCTGCGTGACCATGCTGATCGACCATATCGGTGCGGTGCTGCTTCCCCAGTATTTTTCCCTGCGGATGATCGGACGGATCGCTTTCCCCATTTATTGTTTTCTTCTTGTGGAGGGGGCACATTACACGAAAAACCCCGGGAAATACGCCCTGCGGCTGGGAATCGGCGTACTGCTTGCGGAGCTTCCCTTTGATCTGGCCTTTTCCCGGGGCTGGAGCTGGGGCTATCAAAGCGTGATGGTGACCTTGCTGCTGGGCTTTCTGATGCTTTTGTGCATGGAAAAAACCGGGAATATCCTTCTCAAAATTCTGATCGTCGTTCCCTTTGCGGCCTTGGCGGAGATATGCCAGACGGACTACGGCGCCTCCGGTGTCATTTTGATTGCGGCGTTTGCCCTGACAAGAACAGCGCCGAAGTGGCTGCAAGCTGTGGTGGTACTGGTTGTGCTTGGATTGGTACCCAGTGCTATGATCCGCATCGGCGGGGTCCGGTTCTCCGTTGAGCTTCTGGGTATTCTTGCCATGGTGCCCATCTTCTGCTATTCCGGACGGAAGCTTTCCTCCTCCCGGGCATTGCAGTGGGCGTTCTACCTGTTCTATCCGGTGCATCTGACTGTGATCTGGCTGATCTCGATTTTTTGATATGGCAGCGGCGGGGGGATTCCCGCCGCTTATATTTTAGAAAAAGAAAAAGTCTTTTTCCTATTTTCTCCGTACTATGATTGACCGGTCATTGTACAAAGGATGAGGTGAACAGATTGAATGACAAAAAACTGCATGCGGCGCTCCGGGCAGGAGATGAACGGGCCATTAACGAAGTAATCGATACGTATTCCCGGCTTCTCTGGCGCGTTGCCTGGTCGGCGCTGGACCGCATCGGCAGCACCCAGGATGTGGAGGAATGCGTAGCGGACACCTTTGTGTTCCTCTGGGAGCACCCGGAAAAGTTTGACCCTCAGCGGGGAAAGCTGAAGACCTGGCTTGCGGTGGTGGCCCGTTCCCGGGCGCTGGACCGCTGCCGGGAAATTCTCCGCCGGGGCGAGGTGGGGATGGAGACGGCGATTTTATCCACAGCCGGACCGGAAGCGGCATTGCAGAATACCGAGACCCGGCTTGCGCTGCGCAGTGCCATCCGGGCTATGGAGGAACCTGCCCGTGAAATCCTGATCCGCAGGTATTACTACCAGCAGAAGCCGGGAAAAATCGCCCAGGTTCTGGGGATGGATGTGAAGCAGGTTAAGAATTCTCTGTACCGATCCAGGCAGAAGCTTCGCACGCTTATTGAGCAGGAGACAGGAGGCAGCTATGAAGCGTTTAAAAAGTGAAAACAGGCAGCATATCAAGGAGCTTTTTTCGGTAAAGGCGGGGGTGGCGCTGCCTACGCCACGGCCAAGGATAAAAACGGCGGCGCTTTTGGCGTCGGTAATCCTCAGCTTTGCCGTGCTCGCCGGATTTTCTAAGGATCTGGTATCCGACCTGGACGGGGACGAGCTGGGCTTTTCCTCTGCCTACCTGGGGCAGGGGATCGTGGAGATCCGGGTGGAGAACCGTTCGGAAAAGAATATCACATTCCAGCAGAAGCTGAAGCTCATGCGCTGGGAGGGCGCCCAGGAGGTCCCAGCCTCCGGAAAGGTCCGGTTTTCTTGTAGGACGATTCCGGCGGGAACCACGGGGACCATGACCCTGGATCTGAGAGGCGCCTATGATATTGCGGAACTGGAAAAGCCCCTGACTGGGGACAGCTACTATTTTATCCTGACCAACAACGAATTTCTTTTTGGACAGGACTGGATGTGTTTCGTGCAGTTTGGGGAGTATATCCCGGTGCAGACAGAGCCGCTGGAACTGATTTCCGCCGCGGAGGCGGATCCCACGCTCGTGAAGAACCTGCGCCCGGAGCTGATTCCGTTTTTCAAGGAAGCAACGACGAACCTGGGCACCATGCAGGAGCGCCGGGAGGCATATTATGCTGCCTGCGCGGAAATCCTAGCAGCCTTTGACGGACGGGTGGTGCCGTCCGCGTGTCCTGCCCTGGCAATCGACGGCATGGATCCGGAGCCTGTGTTTGACACCACGGTGCCGGCGGACAAACAGCACTGGCTCAGCGGCCTGCTGTGGGAACGGACGGATGGCTACGGAATCCCGGTGGGAGCGTCGGATACGGAATACGCCCTGGTGGTTTACGCACTTGCGCCTACCCGGGAGGGGGACTATGACGGCGGCGCAGGGATTCCCGTTGCATACTATATGGCCTATGCGGTATCGGATATTGGGAGCCAGGAGGACTGCGCCTTTATCCACGGGCAGCTGGTGCCCTTTGGGGAGCTGGAACAAAACGTGGTTTACGAGGATGAAACCTACGTCTGCTTCGATGTAACGGATTATTTCTATACAGACCTGCGAACCCACACAGACAATATCCTGCTAGGCCAGCACTATTACATGGACGAGGGGATCCGGCAGCGGATCGAAAATATCACGGACTTTTACCGGAACCGGGAGGCAGTGGAAAATCGGTTCTACTACAATATCCCATCGCAAGACTGAAAAATGGGCTGCTCACATTCGTGAGCAGCCCGAAACATTATACGTTAAACAGGAAATTGACGATGTCGCCGTCTTTCATGACGTATTCCTTGCCCTCACTGCGGACAAGGCCCTTTGCTTTGGCGGCGGCCATGGTGCCGCAGGCCTTCATATCCTCAAAGGCGATGACCTCGGCCCGGATGAAGCCCCGCTCAAAGTCCGTATGGATTTTGCCCGCGGCCTGGGGGGCCTTGGTGCCCTGCTTGATGGTCCAGGCCCGGCATTCGTCGGAGCCCGCGGTGAGGAAGGAGATCAGGCCCAGCAGAGCGTAGGAACTGCGGATCAGCCGGCTCAGGCCGCTTTCCTGAACGCCCAGCTCCTCCATGAACATGGCCTTTTCCTCGGGATCATCCAGCTCGGCGATGTCCGCTTCCAGCTTGGCGCAGATGGGAAGACACTGGCTGCCCTCGGCATCAGCCAGGGCCTTCACCGCCCGGTAGTGCTTGTTTTCCTCTGGGGCGTTGACTTCGCTTTCCGACAGGTTCGCGACATAAATGGTCTTCTTCAGGGTCAGCAGGTCGGAGGTGGCGATGAGGGCCATATCCTCGTCGCTTCCGTCAAAGGTCCGGGCCAGCTTGCCTTCGTTCAGGTGCGCAAGCAGCTCCGTGAATACCTCAGCCTCCCGGGCAAACTTCTTGTCTCCGCCCTTCATGGCCTTCTGGCACTTGTCGATGCGGCGCTCCACCATTTCGATGTCCGCCATAACCAGCTCCAGGTTGATGATGTCAATGTCCCGGATGGGATCGGTGGTTCCCTCCACGTGGGTCACGTTGGAATCCTCAAAGCACCGGACCACATGGACAATGGCATCCGTGGTCCGAATGTTGCTCAGGAACTTATTGCCCAGGCCTTCACCCTTGGAGGCACCCCTTACAAGGCCGGCGATGTCCACGAACTCAATGACAGCGGGAGTGGTCTTCTTGGGCTTGTGCAGGTCGGACAGCCACTGGAGCCGCTCATCCGGTACGGACACCACGCCCACGTTGGGGTCAATGGTGCAGAACGCGTAGTTGTCCGCGGGGACCCCCGCGTTGGTGATGGCATTGAACAGTGTGGATTTGCCCACGTTGGGAAGCCCGACGATACCTAATTTCATATATTCTCAAATCTCCTTTATTGTCTATGGTTTTTCGCTTTTGCTTGTGTGTTCTACGCCATTTCTGCTCCATTTGTGATTTCTTTGTTATAAGACTGGGGGACTATGACAAATGGAGATGCGAAAAATAAGCATATTACATTACCTTACAGTATAGCATACAATTCTTATGTTTTCAATAGACCGAAAGGGGCTGAGATCGTTTTATTCTTGCATCAGAAAATCTATCTGCTGTAAAATTCGTCGTTGATTTTATAGAAAGAATTGCGTATACTAATCTCAGAAAGGGGGCATTGCTATGCCGAACATTAAACCTGTGTCCGATCTGCGCAACTATGGCGAGGTTCTGCGGGATGTTGCCGTGGGACAGCCGGTGTTTCTGACCAAGAATGGTCACGGCCGCTATGCGGTTCTGGATATGGAGGAATACCGCCAGTATGAAAAGCTGATGGCGATGCAGAAGCTGATGACCGAGCTGGAAAAGGGCCGCCGCTCCGGGCAGGAGCAGGGGTATTTCTCTCTGGAGGATGTGGAAAAGGAACTGGGAATCCATGACTAAGGTAAAGTTGTC
>JAEDNR010000107.1 GCA_016302405.1 Oscillospiraceae bacterium | reverse complement strand
GCGTAGGGGAGGCGTTTCGCCTCCCGCAGCAAGCGGGAAAATCACCCAAAAGGGTGGGGCGAAACGGTAAATAGGATGTTATGCAAAGGGACAGAAACCCGTCCCCTACGAAGAGAATCGGTACCGTTTTCTCCGACATATTCCAGTTTTTGCACATTTTAAAATCTCCGCGGAGCGACACCATAATTATCCATTGTTAATTGTCAATTCTAAGGCAGCACCGCATAATGGGGCAAGGAGATTCGGCGAGAGATTTTGACACAAGCGAAAGTATGGAAAATGCGGGAATACTGGATGTATTTCCCATTTTTCATACTGCACGATTGGGGCAAAAGATCCACCGAAGCCCGCAGTCCCCATTGTGCGGTGTTGCCTTAGGTATGATTGCCACCGGCAATCATTAGGATTTTGATTCACTGCGTGCAGCACCACCCGCTCGGTATCGTTCTGTGGCCCGACAAATTGGAATTTGTAGAGGTGAACGCACGCCCCGAACAACACTGTCATTCCGAACCAGTGCGCACACTGGTGTGGGAATCTCCATCGAATTATGGGCAACCCATCGTCATACAGACCGTTCTTTTGTACCGTTTTCCGGAATTTATCCACGAGAAGTGGTACGTCTAACCGGGGGATTGCCACACCAGTCTGCGGACTGGTTCGCAATGACCGGGAATTCGATAAATTCTAATTTGTCAGTGTGCTTACTAAAGCCGATAACCTGTATTGGAATTTGTAAGGGCGTAGGGGAGGCGTTTCGCCTCCCGCAGCAAGCGGGAAAATCTCCCAAAAGGGTTGGGCGAAGCGGTAAATAGGCTGCTATGCAAAGGGACGGGAAACCCGTCCCCTACAAAGAGAATCGATACCGAGCTCTCCGCCAAATTACAATTTACCGCACTGTCGCGTTAACAGTGTTTCTATTATTTCCGCAGCTCCCGCAGGGTTTCGATGCGGTACTTGTCCATTACCTCCGGCAGGTCCCGGATAATGTCCCGGCAGGCCCAGGGATTTACAAGGTTTGCCGCGCCCACTTCCACGGCGCTGGCGCCCGCCATCATCATTTCCAGCACATCGGCTGCACAGCTTACGCCGCCCATGCCCACCACGGGGATTTTCACAGCGTTTGCCACCTGGTACACCATCCGCAGAGCTACCGGGAACACCGCCGGGCCAGACAGACCCCCGGTGACATTGGCGAGCAGGGGCTTCCGGGTCCGCAGATCCATGCGCATGCCAAGCAAAGTGTTGATAAGGCTCACGCCGTCGGCCCCGGCATCCTCACAGGCCTTTGCGATTGCCACAATGTCCGTGACATTGGGGGAAAGCTTGATGATCACGGGCTTGGTGGTCACGGCCTTGACGGCTTTTGTGACCTCCGCTGCCGCCTGGGGGCTGGTGCCGAAGCTCATGCCGCCGCCGTGGACATTGGGACAGCTGATGTTGACCTCCAGCCAGCCCACCTGGGGCTCCCGGTCCAGCTTCCGGCACACATCTACATATTCTTCCACGCTGAAGCCGGAGACGTTTGCCATCACCGGTTTGTGGAAATATGCTTTCATTTCCGGCAGCTCCCGGGCGATGACATGGTCCACGCCGGGGTTTTGCAGGCCCACGGCGTTGAGCATGCCCGCGGGGCACTCGGCGATCCGGGGGGTGGGATTGCCGAACCGGGCCTCACGGGTAGTGCCCTTAAAGGAGAAGGTGCCCAGAATATTGATGTCATAATATTCCGAAAACTCCTTGCCGAAGCCGAAGGTGCCGGAGGCGGGGATCACCGGGTTATCCAGCTCGATCCCGCATAAGGTTACGCTCAGTCTTCCCATTGGATCTCCTCCTTTTTCATCACGGGGCCGTCCTTGCAGATCCGCTTGTAGCCGGTGAGGGTCTTGCAGGAGCAGCCCATGCAGGCCCCGAAGCCGCAGCCCATCCGTTCTTCGAAGCTCATTTGCCCGGGGGTTTTGGAGGCCTTATAGACCGCTTTCAGCATGGGCTCCGGGCCGCAGGCGTAGAAGTAGCTGTAATCCATATCCTTGAGGGCATCGGTGACGAAGCCCCGCAGCCCTACGCTTCCGTCGGCGGTGGTGACGATGACCTTGCATCCCAGAGCTTCAAATTCCTCCCGGAGGAAGATTTCTGACCCGGTATTAAAGCCCAGGATCACGCTGACAGTTTTTCCCATGGCGGTGAGATCCTTTGCCAGCCGGTACATTGGCGGCACGCCTACGCCGCCGCCGATGAGGACGGGGGCATCTCCGGCTGCTGATATGTCGTAGCCGTTACCCAGCCCGGTGAGGATGTCCAGGGTACCGCCGCCCATAGCGGAAAGCTGAGCGGTGCCGCTGCCCACGACCTTATAGATAAGGGTCAGAGTGCTTGCGTCATAATCGCACACGGAGATGGGACGGCGCAGGAATTTTCCGTCCAGGGCGATATTTACGAACTGCCCCGGGGCCGTGATGGCGGAGGTATCTCCCCGGAGCACCATCCGGTACACGGAGGCGGTGAGGGAGGTGTTCTCCAGAATCGTAAACTGGGTCTGTTTTTTCATGACTTCCTCCTGAAAAGAAATGGAGTTTGTGGTTATCGCCGCTATGGGATAAAGAGAGAAATTGGAATTTGGCGGCGAGTCGCCGCTGACAAGTCGTGACGAACGTGGTCTGTAATCGTTTTCACCCTTTTAATTTTGGTATGATTGCCCCGGCAATCATTTAGATTTAGATTCACTGCGTGCAGCACCACCCGCTCGGTATCGTTCTGTGGCTCTACAAATTGGAATTTGGCGGGCTGTTTGATGAATGGTGAGCGGGTGGAAAATGGGGCACGGCAAAGGCTCCCTTGTGTAAAGGGAGCTGGCCCGGAGGGCCTGAGGGATTGTGCAGTAAAATGTTTTAATATTGACAACAAATCGGCGAAAAGGGGTCACAAAGGATACTGTCCGTTCTGACGATGGGTAGATAGGGAAGTCCACCGTTACAACCCCTCAGTCAGCTTCGCTGACAGCTCCCCTTACACAGGGGAGCCTTAGCGCATACCGCATCGAACCGCATACCACAGTCCAAACACCCCGACAAATTCCAATTTACCTGTCTGCTGTTCTAAGCCGATAACGGAAAAGGGCCTAATCTTCCGCTCTGTACACGAATTTTCCGTCGCAGACCGTGGCTTTGCAGACGCCCCGCAGGCGCCATCCGACAAAGGGTGTGGCTTTGCCCATGGACAAAAAGCGTTCCGGCGCCACAACGGTTTCCGCTTCCAGGTCCCACACAGTAAAGTCGCTGCCCAGCGGAATCCCGAACCGTCTTCTGGGGGCCAGGGCCATACGGTCAATGAGGGTTTCCAGAGGCAGGATGCCCGGGAGCACCAGCTTGGTATACAGCACCGGGAAGGCGGTTTCCAGTCCTACGACGCCGAAGGCGCTGCCTGCAAGCCCCCGGCTCTTTTCCTCCGCCGAATGGGGGGCGTGATCTGTCGCGATCATGTCGATGGTACCGTCGAGCAGCCCCTCCAAAAGGGCCTCCCGGTCTTCCTTTCCACGGAGGGGCGGGTTCATCTTGAAGCGGCCGTCCTCCTGCAGGCAGCTATCGTCCATGGTCAGGTAGTGGGGGCCGGTCTCGCAGGTCACATCCACGCCGGCCTTTTTCGCTCGGCGGATCAGGTCCACGCTCTCCTTTGTGGAGATGTGGCACACATGGTAGGCACAGCCGGTCTCGGCGGCAAGCGCCAAATCCCGGGCAATCTGGCCATACTCGCTTTCGGAGCAGATGCCCCTGTGGCCGTGGGCGGCGGCGTAATCACCATTGTGGATGTACCCGCCCCGGAGAAGCGTGTTGTCTTCACAGTGGGCGGCAATGATTTTTCCCAGGGATTTGGCCTCCCGCATAGCCCTGCGCATCATCTCCGGGGACTGAACGCCCCGCCCGTCGTCGGAAAAGGCGATGACACCGGGGGCCATACCCGCCATATCCGCCAGGGCTTCCCCTTTTTCCCCTTGGGTAATGGCCCCGTAGGGATAGACATGGATGCAGGCGGTGTCCCGGATGCGGGCGCGCTGAACTTCCAGGGTTTCCGGGCTGTCCGGCACCGGGTTCAGGTTGGGCATGGTGCCCACCGCGGTATAGCCGCCATGGGCCGCCGCAAGGCTTCCCGAGGCGATGGTCTCCTTATAAGAAAATCCCGGCTCTCGGAAATGCACATGCACATCACAAAAGCCGGGAAAAACAGTATATCGGGGGGAGTCGAAAGAAGTCCCCGCCAGGAAAGAACGGGCATTCAGAGAAAAAGAATCCCCCAGTCGAATGCAGCGGCACTGGGCGTATCTGGGATCGGTCATGGGAATTCTCCTTTCATAAAAATGTCCTGCTTTACCGGGCAGGACATTAATTTATGGAATTATAGCATATCCGTCCCCTTTTTGTCAACCCCAGCAGAAGAATGTGTTGACAGCGGCAGTGTAGCGTTACAATTGATGTGAGACCAAATGAATAGAAAAAGGCGATTGAGTTTG
>JAEDNR010000106.1 GCA_016302405.1 Oscillospiraceae bacterium | reverse complement strand
TGTCATTCCGAGAAAGTAGCGCACACTGGTGTGGGAATCTCCATCGAATTTCGGGCAGCCTATCGTCATACAGATTGCCCTGTTTGTTCCGCTTTCTGGAATTTTTCCACGAGAAGTTGTTCTTCTAACCAGGAGATTGCCACGCCAGGAAAGCGAACTGGCTCGCAATGACCGGGAATTCGTCAAATTCCAATTTGTCAGCTTGCTGTGGAAAGACCGTATCTGGTTCTCGTTTTGCTTCAAGAATTCCCCCCTTTCTGCCGGGTGCGTTCTTGACCGAAGGCGGGAAATGTGATAAAGTGTGGAGAAACGAATATAACGGAGGAACCGCTTATGCGCATGCGGAAAATGAAAAATCTGGAGCCCCGGATGGAGGCCTGCGCGGCTTACCGTATCACAGAGCCGGAAACAAAAAAGGGAAGCTGGCGGAATTTGATGCCCGGGTGCTGCGCTCTGTGGGTGGAACTGGGCTGCGGCAAGGGAAAATTCACCGCCGAGACAGCCCAGGCAAACCCGGAGGTGCTGCTCATCGCCGTAGAACGGTGCCGGGAGGCAATGGTGGTGGCCATGGAGAAAGCCCGGGCTATGGGCCTGACCAATGTGTTTTTTATCGATATGGATGCTGCCGGGATCGAGGAAGTCTTCGCCCCCGGGGAGATTGACCGGCTGTTTGTGAATTTCCCGGATCCCTGGCCCCGGAAGAAGAACGCCAAGCGGCGGCTGACCTTCCGCACCTTCCTGGAGCACTATTCTCAGGTGACAGCGCCGGGGGGAGAGCTGCACTTCAAAACGGACAACGCCCCACTGTTCGAGTTTAGTTTGGAGGAATTCGCGTTCTGCGGACTGGGTGTGAAAAATGTCACCCGGAACCTACATGAAAACGGCCCGGTGGGGATCATGACGGGCTACGAGGAAAAATTCTATGCTCTGGGAACGCCCATCAACCGGTGCGAAGTGACGATGCAGCCTTTCCGTCTGCCGGAGCAAAGGGCGGAGGAGGCAGAAGCGTGAGCACCTACCATGCAGGAAGCTGTGATGTGGCGGTGATCGGAGCCGGTCACGCGGGCATCGAGGCGGCCCTGGCTTCCGCCCGGCTGGGACTGCACACCATTCTTTTTACCATCAATCTGGACGCCGTGGGGAACATGCCCTGCAATCCTGCTATCGGCGGCACCGGCAAGGGGCATCTTGTGCGGGAACTGGACGCCCTGGGCGGGGAAATGGGTCTGGCGGCAGATCACGCCTGTATCCAGTATCGGATGCTGAACCGGGGGAAAGGCCCCGCGGTCCATTCCCTCCGTGCCCAGGCGGACCGGCAGGCATACCGCCGGTATATGAAGCATGTTCTGGAGTTACAGGAAAATCTGGAGCTGAAGCAGGCCCAGATCACGGCGGTGCTGACGGAGCGGGGCCGTGTTTCCGGGGTCAGGACCCAGCTGGGGGCGGAGTACGCCGCCCGGGCGGTGGTCATCGCTACGGGCACCTACTTGGACAGCACCGTGATCACCGGCGACAGTGTGGTTTCTTCCGGCCCGGACGGGATGCATCCCAGCCTGGGGCTTGCGGGGAATCTGCGGACCCTGCGGCTGCCCCTGCGCCGGTTCAAAACCGGCACGCCCCCCCGGGTCAACCGTAGAAGCATTGATTTTTCCAAGATGGAGCTGCAGCCCGGGGACGAGAAAGCGGAGCCTTTCTCTTTTCGCACCACGCAAAAGGTCAACAATACCGCCGTGTGCTACCTGACCTATACCACGGAGCGGACCCACGAGATTATCCGGGCGAACCTGCACCGCAGCCCCATGTATGACGGCACCATCTCCGGCGTGGGCCCTCGGTACTGCCCCAGCATTGAAACGAAGATCGTCCGGTTCCCGGATAAGCAGCGCCACCAGCTTTTTGTGGAGCCCTGCGGCCTGGACACCGAGGAAATGTACATCCAGGGCTTTTCTTCCAGTCTGCCGGAGGATGTGCAGATCGAAATGCTCCACAGCGTTCCCGGCTTGGAGCACGCGGAAATGATGCGCCCGGCCTACGCCATCGAGTATGAGTGCATTGATCCCACCCAGCTGCTGCCCACCCTGGAGGTCAAGACGGTTCCGGGCCTTTATGGCGCGGGACAGTTTAACGGCACCTCCGGCTATGAGGAAGCGGCGGTGCAGGGCTATGTGGCGGGGGTGAATGCGGCGCTGAAGCTGCTGGGAAGACCGCCCCTGATCCTCACCCGGGACACCAGCTACATCGGCATTCTCATCGATGACCTGGTGACCAAGGGAACGGAGGAGCCCTACCGGATCATGACCAGCCGTTCGGAGTATCGGCTCCTTCACCGGCAGGACAACGCGGATGCCAGACTGACCGCCATCGGCGCGGAAATCGGGCTTGTGAGCAAGGAGCGCCTGGCTGCGGTGGAAGAAAAGTACGCCTCCGTCCGCCGGGAGCTTCAGCGCCTGGAATCCACGGGGGTTCCGGAAAGCCAGGCTCTGAATGAAATGCTGGTAAGCAAGGGAAGCGCCCCGGTTTCCGGCTCGGCAAGGCTTTCGGACCTGCTCCGCCGTCCGGAGCTGTGCTATGAGGACCTGGCCCCCTTTGACCCCAACCGTCCGGCCCTTTCCGACGCGGTGACGGAAGAAGCCCAGATCCAGCTGAAATACGCCGGATACCTCACACGGCAGGAGCGCCAGGTGGCGGAGTTCCGCCGGGAGGAGGGCCGTCTGCTGCCAGGCAGCATCGATTACAGCGCCATCGGCGGACTGCGGCTGGAAGCCCGGCAGAAGCTGGATGCCATCCGTCCGGTGTCCCTGGGCCAGGCGAGCCGGATCTCCGGTGTCAGCCCGGCGGACATTGCCGTGCTGATGATCTGGCTGGAACAGAATAATCGCTGACGGTCGGAGCGGGAAATTGGGATTTAGCGGCTCCGCCGAATTGACAATTGACAATTGACAGTTGACAATTATTGTGTCCCTATGGGACAATTTTGAAATAATTCCGAATTGTTTTCGGTCAAATTCTTCTTATTTTAAATCATCCCGAAGGGATTCCTTAATTGTCAATTGTTCATTGTCAATTGTCAATTAAATTCCCAATTTATCTGTCTGCTGTATTTGGAAAACCGGATTCCATCCTTTTCAATTTGTGTTCTGGTGCTGCATTTCCGTCACAAACCCATCGCTGCTATCATAGAATACACGGAGGCGATGGATTTGGCAATTGTGAAAACCGATGTACCGATGACGGCGGCGCTTTGCGACGAAACAATTCTGGCCCTGGTGGAGGCGTACCCTTTTCTTCGCAGTGAGGTGCTTACCACCACCGCCTACGGCAGGCCTCTGCGTACCCTGGTCATGGGAACCGGGAACCGGCATGTGCTTTATTCCGCGGCCCACCATGCCAACGAGTGGATCACCACCCCGGTGCTGCTGAAATTTGCCGAGGACCTGGCCCAGGCGTTCCAGGCCGGGGAAAAGCTTTTCGGCGTGGACGCCGCGCTGATTCTGAAAACCGCCATGATTCATCTGGTTCCCATGGTGGATCCGGACGGAGTGGACCTGGTGACGGGAGCCATTGAAACGGGGACACTGCAATATGAGGCGGCCCGGATGCTGGCGGACAATTACCCCAGTATTCCTTTTCCGGACGGATGGAAGGCAAATCTTCTGGGGGTGGACCTGAACCTGCAGTATCCTGCCGGTTGGCTCCGGGCCAGAGAAATCAAGTTCTCCCAGGGCTATACCCGGCCCGGTCCCCGGGACTATGTGGGAAGGGCTCCGTTAAACCAGCGGGAGTCAATTGCCTTGTCCCAATATACGCAGGATGTGAACCCGGCGCTGGTGCTTGCCTACCATACCCAGGGGAAAGTGATTTACTGGCAGTTCCAGGATATTCCGGTTCCCGGCGCTCAGGCGCTGGCGGAGGAATTTGCCCGGCTCAGCGGCTATTCTCTGGAGGAAACGCCCTATGCTTCCGGCTTCGCTGGGTACAAGGATTGGTTTATCCAGCGATTCCGCCGTCCCGGCTTCACCATCGAAGCGGGGGAGGGGGAAAACCCGCTGCCGATTGAACAGTTTCCCGAAATCTACCGGGATAATCTGGGCATTCTGGTCACGGCTGCTCTGGGTCTTCCCGGCGGCGTATAATCGGAAAGAAAACCCGCAGGTTGGAACGGCTGTTCCAACCTGCGGGAATTTTTCCGGTTGCTATTTTCTGAGAATCTGCTAAACTATATTTACAATTCAGACTCTTGGTCCTTTCAAAAGTACACTGACAAATTGAAATTTGTCGGGCTATCGAATTTCCAGTCATTGCGAGCCAGTTCTCAAACTGGCGTGGCAATCTCCTGGTTAGAAGAACAACTTCTCGTGGAAAAATTCCAGAAAGCGGAACAAAAAGGGCAGTCTGTATGACGATAGGCTGCCCGAAATTCGATGGAGATTCCCACTGAAGCCGGCGCGCTGGTTCTTAAATGACAACGTTGTTCGGGGTGCGCTCCCCTCTGAAATTCCAATTTTTCCGTACAACAGAACGATACCGAGCGGGTGGTGCTGCACGCAGTGAATCAAAATCCTAATGAT
>JAEDNR010000018.1 GCA_016302405.1 Oscillospiraceae bacterium | reverse complement strand
TGGCCCTTGCTGATGCCGGTGACATCGATCTTGTCGCCGGCGGCGAAGGTGTCAGCCTTCACGACATCGCCGACGTTCATTTCGGCGGCCTTCTCCAGCTTGAACTCCTTCAGATACTTCTTGGGGGCAACGCCAGCCTTCTTCAGGTGGCCCGCCTCGGGCTTGGACAGCTTGGACTCCTTCACGTCGCCGAAGCCGAGCTGAACGGCGGTGTAGCCGTCAGTCTCCACAGTCTTCTTCTGGGTCACGACACAGGGGCCTGCTTCCACGACGGTCACAGGGATCACTTTGCCGCTCTCATCGAAGATCTGGGTCATGCCCACTTTTTTGCCGATGATTGCTTTCTGCATGATTGGTTTCTCCTTTTTAATAGGTTATTGGTTGACAGCCGCATTGGGACGGTCCGCCAACTTGACCCGTCCGCCCGATGCCAGACAGTGCGGGCAGCTGTGATCGCGATGCGATTACAGCTTTATCTCAATCTCAACACCGGCGGGGAGGTCCAGGCTCATCAGAGCCTCGATGGTCTTCTGGCTGGGGTTGAGGATATCGATCAGTCTCTTGTGGGTTCTGCGCTCAAACTGCTCCCGGCTGTCCTTGTTGACATGGGGGGAGCGGAGGATGGTGACGATCTCCTTCTTGGTGGGAAGGGGGATGGGGCCGGAAACCTGGGCGCCGTTGCGCTTAGCGGTCTCCACGATCTTGGCTGCGCTGGAGTCGATGAGTTGATGGTCATAAGCCTTCAGCCGGATACGGATCATTTGCTGGTTTGCCATGTTTGTTTTCCTCCTTGAAAAACGTACTCAGTTTGCTTGGGATGGCTGGGTACGGTCGAGCGGTTCTGTCCGCGCCGCCGCGTGTATCACTCCGGGGCAAGAAAAATAGCCGACATGCGCCGACCATTCTTCCCGCCTGGCGATATACACCAGCGCCGACAGAAGCCGTTCAGCCGCCCGATGACCGGACATACTCCGCGGAAGTTACCGCCATAAGACGCAATCTCCCGCATCATCGCATTTGCATAGCGCAGTTTTCCCCTGCGCACGCTCGAATATCTTACCACCTTTGTACCCATTTGTCAAGGAGAAATTCAGAAAAAATCACAAAATTTCCATGCCATTTTCGTGAAAAGCGGAGAATTTCTTTTTTCGTCCCGAAAGAAAAACAGCCTCAAAAAAGAAAGCCGGGGGAAATCCCGGCCTCTATAACGCGGTGGTTTTTTCGCTGGGATTCTTGGCTTCCGTGTGCTTGATGCCCATATGGATGGCATTGACGGGACAGGCCCTTACACAGTCGCCGCAGCGGATGCACTCGGCGCTGTTGCATTCCTTTACGGGGTCCACCCCCATCTGGCAGACCTTTTTGCACTTGCCGCAGGCTACGCATTTGCCGGTGTCCAGATCCATCCGGTACAGGGCAATCCGGTTAAAGAAGCCGTAGACGGCCCCCAGGGGGCACAGGTATTTGCAGAACGGCCGAAAAACAATCAGACAGCCCACAATCGCCGCCGCCAATACAAGAATCTTCCACAGGAAGATTCCGCCCAGCTGCGCCCGGAGCATACCGTCGCGCACCGCTAGCAGGATACCCGAAAGGGTCCCGGCAGGGCAGAGGTATTTGCAGAAGAACGGGGTCAGCGCGAAGCACAGGGGGAGGATCACAACCAGCAAAATCAATACGGCATATTTCACCCACCGCAGCTGGCGGTCTCCGGCAAAACTGGTTTTCTTTATGGGAAAGGGAATCTTATGGAGCAGCTCCTGAAAGAAGCCAAAGGGGCACAAAAAGCCGCAGACGGCTCTTCCCAGCAAAGCGCCAAAGAAAATCAGAAAGCCCAGGACATAATATGGAAACCGGAACTTGAGCCCCGACAGGAAGCCCTGCAGACTTCCGATGGGGCAGGCGCCCACGGCGCCGGGACAGGAATAGCAGTTCAGGCCGGGAACGCAAACGGTTTTTCCTGCCCCCTGATAGATTTTTCCGGTAAAGAAGCCTTTCAGATTGGCGTTACTCAGGAGGGCGGCAACCGCCTGAATGGAAAACCGTCTCTTATCCAATTCCCACACACTCCATGCAGATGCGCACCGCTTTCATCATGACCTGCCCGGGCTGTCCAAGGCAGATACCGATCCCAATAAGCACCGCTCCGGCAAAAGTCAGGAGCACACAGGGGAGGTTCCGTTTCATTTCAGGTTTTCCTCCACCATTTCCGCCCAACCGTCGTAGTCCATGGACCCGGCAAAGGGCTGCACCACGATTTTCCCCTCCTGGTTCACGAAAACCGTGGTGGGAACATAGCCGGTTTGCAGGAAGTCAAAGTCGGAAGTGTAACGCAGAATGGGATAGGTGACGCCCGTATCATCCAAAACCTGCCGCACATCCTCCTCAACGTCCTGGGTCTGGTAGATGCCGAGGACCTGCAGGCCCTGGTCGGCATAGGCCTCGCTGATCTTCTGCAGATCCGGCATTTCTCCCACGCAGGGTCCGCACCAGGGCTCCCAGAAATTGAGGATGGTCAGCTTGCAGGAAGCAAAGCAGTCTTCCGTCCATGTGTTCCCCTCCCGGTCGGTGGTGGTGAATGTAAAGTCAGGGGAAAAGCTTTCCACACCTTGCATCAGCGTCGGCAGTGTCTGCTTCTGCATGTCCGCTTCCTCCGTCTGAGAAGTAATCGTTTCCGGATCAGCCCCTGCATCACGGGCGCAGCCTGCCAGCAGGAAAGCAATGGCAAGCAGGCAAATTACAGTTCTTTTCATTGGCATACACATCCTTTCTGCATTGGTAACTATTCAGTCGTATCCGCAATTCCTCATATAAATGATCGTTTAGCGCACTTGCCCCAAATGGTGTGCGGATGGTCAGACGCCTTGCCCCCCCTCACAAGTGCGGGGGGTGTCCCTGCGCTGGCGCAGGGACGGGGGGAGTACAAATTCCCGGTCATTGCGATAAAGTAGCGCACTGGCGTGGCAATCTCCCAGATTTTCCATAATTTTCGAACTTTTTTAAAGTTGGATAGCTACTGCCGAGAAATGAATTTCAGGTGAAAGGGTTCCCGCCCGTATTCCTATTTCATTTCCCATTCCTTATGGCTGCTTGCCTGCTCATACAGGCGCAGGTAGCTTTCGTAGCGGGTCTTTTCGATTTTCCCCGCCGCCACCGCCTCCCGCACAACGCAGCCCGGTTCTTTCCGGTGGGTGCAGTCCCGGAACTGGCAGCTGCCCAGACAGGCGTCAAAGTCAGGGAAGGCCAGGGGCAGGTTTTCTGTCAGGATCCACTCCATCCGGTCCGTATCAAAGGAGGAAAAACCGGGGGTATCCGCCACATAGGTATCTTCCCCCAGCGCGTAAAGCTCCACATGCCGGGTGGTGTGACGTCCCCGGCCCAGCTTCTCCGACACCTCCCCGGTGGGAAGCGCCAGCCCCGGGCACAGCCGGTTCAGGATGCTGCTCTTTCCCACCCCGGAATTTCCGGTAAAGGCGGTGATCCGGCCCCACAGGCTTTCCCGCAGCGCCTCCACACCCTCGCCGGTCACGGCGCTGGTGCGGATCACCGGAAAGCCCGCCCGGGTATAAATGCCCGCCAGCGCTTCCGCCGGGTCCAGGTCCCCCTTATTGACGCACAGGATGACCTCCACCCCCTGGCTCAGGGCAATTGCCGCCACCCGGTCAATGAGGAACGGCTCCGTCACCGGGTTTACATTGGACGCAAACACCACCAGCGCGTCCACATTGGCAACCGCCGGGCGGATAAAGCAGTTTTTTCTGGGAAGAATGGCTTCCACCATTCCCTTATTCCCCTCCAGGCTGATTTCCGCCAGGTCTCCCGTAAGGGGCGTGACCCGCTCCTTACGAAGGATCCCCCTTGCCTTGCAGGTAAACGTCCCCCGGGGAGTGGCTACATCATAAAAGCCGCTGATGGACCGAATGATCCGGCCCTGTAACCTATCTTCCATTCAGCTGAACTCCACCCTCTGGGTCTGATAAAACTGTCCGTTGATATACAGGTCATAGGTCTGGACCCCGCTGCCGGTCAGCGCCAGCACATAGCCGTTGCTCCCCGGTGCGATCTCCACATTGCTGACAATTTCCGTTCCGTTCTGCAGAATGCTCAGATAGTAGGCCTCCTCCCGGACGGGGAGGGAGAAGGTTACGTGCACCGGAGACGGTTCCGTAGGTGTTGTCTGCGTCTCAGGAGGCGCGGTGGGCGCCTGGGTTGTCTCCGTAGTGGATTCCTCCGTAGGCTCCGGTCCCTCGGAAATTTCCAGGCGGATCTCGGTATTCACATCCAGCTCCGTATTCTTTTCCGCCGACTGGCTGACGACCTTTCCCTTGGGCTCATCGCTTTCCACATCGATGGAGACAACGTTGGTAAAGCCCTTGCTTTCCAGCAGATCCAGCGCCTCCTGCTTCATCATTCCCACCACACCCGGCATCTTGGCAAACACGGTCTTGGGACCGGTGCTGATCCACAGGTTGATGGTCTGCCCGCTTTTCAGCTCCGTACCGTATTCGGGGTCCGTGCAGATGACCCGGCCCTCGGCATACACAGAGCTGTTCTTATACCGGCACAGGGGGTTGAAGCCCTGACCGCTGAGAAATGCCCTGGCCTCCTCCTCCGTCACGTCGATGAGGTTTTCCATCACCTTGACTTCCGGCTCCACGCCCATGCTCACCGTAAGGAAAATCTCCGTTCCCTTGCTCACCCGGCTGCCGCCCACCGGCTCCTGGTGCATGATCTGGCCCTTGGCGTACTTATCACTGTACTGTTGGGGCTGCAGGCGCAGGGTAAAGTCGGGATACCGGTCTGCCAGCTCCTCGCTGTACGGCACACCCTCCAGATAGGGCACATCCACCAGGTCCTGCTCCTGTCTCAGAAGGGTGCCGTTGAAAATCGTCACCAGGAACACCACAATGGAAACTACCGCCACCACGCTGCAGGCCACCACCGCGATGGCGGCAACCCGGCTGCGCTCGGCCTCCCGGCGCTTCTCCTCCCGGCGGCGCTGCTGGGCCCGGCGGATGGCATCGCTGCTGCGGGCAGTTCCCGTATTCTGCCCGGTGCGGGCGCTTTCCGTTTTCCCGGTTTCCCGGCTGACGGAGGTACTGCCGCCTCCGGCTTTCGCCACACGCTGGGCGGTATTGCGGGGCAGGAGGTTCTCCATTCCCCGCAGGGGCCGGGTGGCATCATCCAGAACACTGTGGTAGTTAAAGCGGATCTCCGGATTCTTCCGGAATTCCTCCATGTCCCGGAGCATCTCTGTGGCGGAAGGGTACCGGTCGTTTACATCCAGGGCCATACTCTTCATAATGATCTGCTCAAGGCCCTTGGGAATATTGGGGTTCAGGGCGGAGGGCAGGGGTGCGCCGCCGTTGATATGCTGGATGGCCACCGCCACAGGGGATTCCCCGTCATAGGGAGGCCGTCCCGTCATCATCTCATACATGACAACACCCAGCGAATAAATATCCGAGCGGTTGTCGGTGTAGCTGCCCTTGGCCTGCTCCGGGGAAATATAGTGGACGGAGCCCAAAGCCTCCTTGGTCAGGGTATTGCTCTTGTTCATCACCCGGGCAATGCCGAAGTCCATCACCTTGACCGAGCCGTTTTTCAGCACCATCACATTATGGGGCTTGATGTCCCGGTGGACGATGCCCCGGCTGTGGGCGTGCTCCAGTCCCTTAGCGATCTGCATGGCAAAGTGCAGCGTTTCTTTCCAGTTGAGGACCCCCTTGACCTCCATATATTGCTTCAGGGAAATACCATCGATCAGCTCCATAACAATATAGTTGGCGCTGTCCGACGAGGAAACGTCGTAAACCTGGACGATATTGGGGTGGCTGAGCATGGCAACGGCCTCGCCCTCCGCCCGGAAGCGGCGGCGGAATTCCTCGTCCCCGGAAAATTCGTCCTTCAATATCTTAATGGCAACCAGCCGGTTCAGCCGGTGGCACCGGGCCTTATAGACCACTGCCATGCCGCCGGTACCGATTACCTCCAAAAGCTCGTACCGGTCATCCAGCAGCTGTCCAATATAGTAGTTCATACGCAAAGTAGCTCCTTTCAGCCGGTTTTACAGAGCGACCAGAACACTGGTCACATTATCCGGGGCGCCCCGGGTCTTGGCGATCTCCAGCAGACGCTGGCAGCAGCGGTCCTTATTCACGCCGTGGACCACTTCAAACAGAATTTCCTGATCATCCATCATATTGCTCAGGCCGTCAGAGCACAGCAGAAGGAAGTCCCCCCGATGGAATTCCTGGCGGAACATATCGCACAGTACCACCGCCTCAGTGCCGATGGCCCGGGTAATGAGGTTTTTGCCGGGATAGGATTTGGCCAGCTCCGGGCGCAGCTCTCCCCGCTCCACCATCAGCTGCACCAGGCTGTGGTCCCGGGTAAGCTGGCGGATGCCGTTATCGGTAATGCCGTAGGCGCGGCTGTCTCCCACGTTGACCACGGTGACCTTCCGCCCCCGGATCAGGGCTGCCACCAGGGTGGTGCCCATGCCGTCGAACTCCACAAACTGCTTTGCCTGGTCATAGACGGTGAAATTGGCCAGCTTCACCGCACCGCGCAGAATCTGGTCGGCCTTGTCCCAGTCCGTACCGGGGCTCCACCGGCGCTGAACCTCCTGCACAAACACATCCACCGCCAGGGAACTTGCGATATTTCCGGATTTCGCGCCGCCCATGCCGTCGCAGACAATGCACAACAGGCTGTTTTTATCCAGCTGCGCAATCTGATAAGAATCCTGATTCTGTTTGCGGACGCTGCCCGGATCTGTCAGGCCCCAATACTGCATGGTAAGCACTCCTTCCTTTTTATTCTTCCCGTCCCTTAGCGGACTGGTTGTACTTTCTTCTCAGCTGGCCGCAGGAGGCGTCAATATCTCCCCCCAGGGTGCGGCGCACCGTGGCGGGGATGCCTCCTTGCTCCAATATTCTCTGGAATTCCGCCACCGCCGCCCGGGAACTGGGCTTCAGGGGGCTTTCCTCCACCCGGTTTAGCGGGATCAGATTAAAATGGGCGGGCAGTCCCCGCATTTTCTCCAGAAGCTCCCTTGCTGCCGCGGGGGTATCGTTCACCCCGTCGATCATGGCATACTCAAAAGAGATCCGCCGGGAGGTAGCCTGATAGTACCTGCGGCAGGCCGCGATCAGCTCCTCCATAGGGTATGCCCGGTTCACCGGCATAATCGTATCCCGCACAGAATTGTTGGGGGCATGGAGGGAGACGGACAGGGTCAGCTGCAGCTTCTTTTCCGCCAGGGCGTCGATCTTCGGCACCAGGCCGCAGGTGGAAAGGCTGATATGGCGCATGGAGATGTTAAGGCCCAAGGGGCTGTTTACATTCTCCAGAAATTTTAAAACGTTATCAAAATTATCCAGAGGCTCGCCGATGCCCATGAGCACGATGTGGGAAATGGGCAAACCGGAATCCAACTGGGTAAAGAGCACCTGGTCCAGCATTTCCGCCGGTTCCAGCCGCCGCACCAGGCCGCCCAGGGTGGAGGCGCAGAAGGCGCAGCCCATCCGGCACCCCACCTCCGTGGAAATGCACACGGTATTGCCGTAGTGATAGCGCATGAGCACCGTCTCCACGCAGTTGCCGTCAGATAAGCGCCAGAGGTATTTTACGGTGCCGTCCCGGGCGGATTCCTGCCTGCGCACCGCCTGGGGGGTATAGAGGGGATATTCTTCCGCCAGAGCGGCCCGCAGGGTCTTGGGCAGATCCGTCATCTCGTCGAAGCTCCGGATCCCCCGGTGAAGCCAGGTAAAAACCTGCTTTGCCCGAAAAGCGGGCTGCCCCATGGTTTTCAGAAGGTCCGCCAGCTCCGCCAGCGTCAGGGACCGAAGATTCATGGCTTACCTCCACACTTAATTTCAGGGTTCGGTGCTATTGCTTCCTGCGAAGCCGGCAGATAAAGAAGCCGTCGGTATCATATTCCCCGGGGATCAGGGTCAGCATCCCGGTTTCATTCCGGGGGAAGACCTCCGGGAGGGCCAGCTTTTCAGGGGCAAAGTCCGGATTGTCCGCCAGGAAGGCGGAAACCACCTGTTCGTTCTCCCGGGGCAGCACCGTGCAGGTGGAGTACATCAGCACCCCGCCAGGGCGGACATATCGGGAAACGTTTTTCAGAATCTGAAGCTGGAGGCCGGGAAGCGCCTCCGTTTCTTTCAGGTCTTTATACCGGATGTCCGGCTTCTTCCGGATGATCCCCAGGCCGGAACAGGGCACATCCGCGATCACCGTGTCCATCCCCTTTTCCCATTCGGGGTTAAATACAGAAGCGTCCCGGAGCATGGGTTCCACATTCTGAAAGCCCAGCCGCTCCGCTCCCGCCCGGATCAGATCAATCTTGTGGGGGTGAATGTCACAGGAAATAATCCGGCCCCTCCCCCCCATGGCCATGGCCGCGGCAAAGCTCTTGCCGCCGGGGGCCGCGCAGCAGTCCAGCACCTGAGCCCCCGTCTCCGGCAGACCCGCGCACAGGACACTCAGGCGGGAAGCAGGGTCCTGTACATACAGAAGCCCCTCCCGGAACGCTTTCAGCTGCTCCAGCCGTCCGGGATTTTCCAGGGTCAGGCAGTCGGGGCACCATGCGTGGGCTCTCGCGGTAACGCCCTCCCCATCCAGTATTTCGACCAATTTCGCGCTGGTGGTTCTCACGGTGTTCACCTGCACCGCCAGCGGCGGGGCCTGGTTATCCGCAATGAGCATGGGTTCCAGCTTTCCCTTGGGCAGGGCCTGCTTCAGCAGGGCCACAAGCCGGGCCGGGTGGCTGTACTTATCTTCATAGGAAGTCGGTTCGGCCAGGGTGCCCTTGGTGCGGATCGCGCCCCGGAGGACACCGTTTACCAGTCCCGGCGCCTTGAGCTGGCCGGGACAATATTTCTTTGTCAACGCCACGGCTTCATTCACCGCCGCGCTGGCAGGGATCCTGTCCATGTCATAGATCTGATACAGCCCCAGGTGCAGCACATCCCGCACCACGGGGTGCAGTTTCCTGCCGTGATAGAGCTGATTCAGATAGAAATCCAGTCTGGCCCGGTTCTGCACCACACCGTAGCACAGCCGGGCAGCCAGGGCAGCGTCCCGGCTTTCCAGCCGGTCCCGGGCGGAAAGCTCCTTTACCGCCTCGTTGACCCAGGCGCCGGAGACCCTGCAGGCCATCAGCGCGTTCAGCGCTGTTTCCCTTGCGCCCATCAGTTTTCCAGCGGATGGCCCCGGAAATAATCCGCGGCGCCCATCCGTTTTCCGCCCTCGGCCTGGAGGGTGCGGATTTCCACCGCGCCCTCACCGCAGGCGACACGCAGTCCGGTCTTCGTCAGTCCCAGAACTTCGCCCGGAGTTCCATTGCCCTCCGCCAGGACCGTTTCATACACCTTAAACAGCTTTCCTCCCAGCACCATGGTGGCAACCGGCCAGGGATTCAGGCCCCGGACCTGGTCATGGACCTGTCCCGCGGGCTTCGTCCAGTCGATGGGGCAGAAGGATTTATCCAGCATGGGAGCAAAGCTCACCTGGGCCGGGTCCTGGGGCTGGGCAGGCACCTTGCCCTGGGACGCAAACCGGGCAAGGGTCTTGCTGAGAAGCTCCGCTCCCAGCACCGCCAGACGGTCCAAAAGGGCCCCTGCCGTCTCATTTTCCCCGATGGGGGTGCGCACCGCGTCAATCATATCCCCGGCATCCATTTCCCGCACCAGATACATAGCGGTAACGCCGGTCTCCTTCTCCCCGTTCAGCACCGCCCACTGGTAGGGGGCGGAGCCACGGTACTTTGGCAGGAGGCTGGCATGGATATTGATGCAGCCGTATTTGGGAATGTCCAGCACCTTCTGGGGCAGGAGCCGTCCGTAGGCCACCACCGCGCAGATGTCCGGCTTCAATGCCCGAAGTTGCTCCACCGTTTCTTTCTCCCGGAAGGAATCCGGCTGGAAAACGGGAATTCCGGCGGTCATAGCCAGCACCTTTACAGGAGAGGCCGTCAGCTTCATTCCCCTGCCCCGGGGGCGGTCCGGCTGGGTGTACACGCCTGCCACCTCAAAGCCGTCTTTCAGAATTCTGTCCAGGCACACCGCCGAAATATCCGGAGTGCCCATAAAAACAATACGCATGCTGTTCCTCCGCAGGCGCGAAAAGCTTACGCCTCGTCCGCTTTCAGTTCCTCATCCGTCAGGAACCGCTCCATGATTTCCGTATACAGGATGCCGTCCAGGTGGTCCAGCTCATGGCAGAAGCACCGGGCGATCAGTTCCTCGCCCTCCGCCTCGAACCAGTTTCCGTCCCGGTCCTGGGCACGGACCTTGGCATAATTGGGCCGCTTCACCAGGCCGTATTTCCCCGGCACGCTGAGGCAGCCCTCCGCCCCGCACTGCTCACCGGCAGTTTCTATCAGGGTGGGGTTTACCAGCTCCAGAATTTCCTCGCCGGTATCCACCACCACGACCCGGCGGAGGATCCCCACCTGGGGAGCCGCCAGGCCCACGCCCTCGGCTTCCACGAGGGTTTCTTTCATATCGTCCAGAAGCTTGCGCAGCCGCCAGTCAAATTTCTCCACCGGTCTGCAAACCTGGTGAAGCGCGGGGTCCTGATCTGTAAAAATCCTTCGAAGTCCCATATCTGTCGTTCTCCTTATTCGAATCCGTTTACATCCACAAAGGCAGTGACGCCACGGCTTCCTTTATCCGCTCCGAACTGCCGCAGTAAGAAAGCCAAAAGCAGCCGAAGCTTCCGGTTCAGCCGGCAGTTCACCGTCAGCCGGTAACGGAAATGGTAGTTGATCTTGGGTACCGGGCAGGGGGCAGGCCCCAGACACCGGACATTTTCTTCCCCGTACTCCGGCCGGGCCAGGCATTCCAGCAGACTGTCCCGGAATTTCACCGCGCAGCGCAGCACCTGAGGCTCCTCCACCCCCTGGAAGGTGACCATGGCGAAGTCGGCAAAGGGAGGCGCGTTCTGCACCCGGCGCAGCCGCAGCTCCAGTTCGTAAAAGCTGTCATAATCCTGCTCTGCCGCCAGGCGAAGCACGGTATGCCCGGGGGTCATGGTCTGCAGGATGGCCCTGCCGGGGCAGTCCCCCCGTCCGGCCCGGCCCACCACCTGGGTAATCAGGTCGAAGGTCGTCTCCCCGGACCGGTAGCCGCCGGTGTACAGGCTCATGTCCGCGTCCAGCACCCCCACCAGAGTCACCCGTGGCAGATTCAGGCCCTTGGCGACCATCTGGGTTCCCACCAGTACCGTTTCCTCTCCGGACTGGAATTCGGACAGGAGCTTTTCGTGGGTGTTCATGGCACTTACGGTGTCCGCATCCATCCGCCGCACCTGCATATCGGGAAACAGCTCGGCAAGCTCCTGCTGGACCTTCTGGGTCCCGGTGCCAATGGTCTTCAGGGGGCCGCCGCAGTTAGGACATCTGACAGGAACCGGCTGGGAGTAGCCGCAGTAGTGGCACATCAGCCGGTTGTTGGCACTGTGGTAGGTCATACGGATGCTGCACCGGGGGCACTCCGGAGCCTTTCCGCAGTCCACGCAAGTAAGCGCCCGGCTGTTTCCCCGGCGGTTCAGAAGCAGAATCGCCTGCTTCCCCGCTTCCTTTGTTTCCAGGATTTCCTCCCGGAGGGTATAGCTCAGAGACGTATCGTTTCCCTGGCGAAGCTCGTCCGCCATGTCCACGATCTCCACCTGGGGAAGGGGCCGCCCGTTGAACCGGCGGCGCAGGGTATATAGGGTGTAGTCTCCCTGTTTTGCGTGGTACATCGTCTCGATGGCCGGGGTGGCAGACCCCAGCACCACCAGGGCTTTTTCCTTGATTCCCCGCCACAGCGCCACATCCCGGGCACTGTACCGGGGGTTCATTTCCGATTTATAGGAGTGCTCCTGTTCCTCGTCCAGAATGATGAGCCCCGGGTTTTCGCAGGGGGCAAACACCGCCGAACGGGTGCCCACTACCACTTTCGCCTCTCCCCGGCGGACCCGGTTCCACTGGTCATACCGTTCTCCGGCGCTGAGGCTGCTGTGAAGCACCGCCACCAGATCATGAAACCAGGCCGCAAGCAGTCCCAGAAGCTGGGGCGTCAGGGCAATCTCCGGAACCAGAAGCATGGCGCTCCTGCCCCGGCTTAAACATTCCTGGATCAGTCGGATATACACCGAGGTTTTTCCCGAACCGGTAACACCGTACAGCAGGGCCGCGCCGGGGTTCTCACGGCCCATCTGCTCCAGAAGGCCTTCAAAGCATTGCTGCTGTTCCTCGTTGAGAATCAGAGGGCCGTCCAGTTTTACAGGTTTTATCTCGCTGCACCGGAGCACAGCGCGCTGGCTCATGGTCAGATAGCCCAGCTTTTCCAGCCGGTTCACCGTGGCAGCAGAGGCGCCGGTATAGTAGAGAATATCCTTCACCGCCGCGCTGCCAACGCCGCACAGCAGTTCCAGGACACTTCGCTGCATTGCCGCGGACTTGGGCCGGGAAGCGGCAAATTCCATGGCTTCCTCGGGGCTGACCGCGAGAGAGGCAATCTTTTCGGTCCTGTCCCCGGTTCGCCGGACATACTCCTTCTCACCGGAGACCCACTTTTTTTGCAGAAGATAGGAAAGCACGCCGGCAAGCGCATCCTCATCGGGAATCACCTGGCGCAGCGCCTGGGTATCCGCCGTGCCGCCCAGAGATTCCAAACATCTGAGCACCGCTTCGGCTCCTTCTTTGCGCAGCTTCTTTTCTTTCCAGCCGCGGTCTTCGGTGAGCGCGAAGGTGCTGCGGACCCGGAACCACGCTCCCGCCGGGAGCATGACGCGAACTGCGTCGTAAAAAGTACAGAAATACCGCTCCCGTAGAAATGCGGCAAGACGGAGCTGCTGGACAGTGAGCAGCGGGGTCTCCTCCAGGGGAGCCTCCACTGGCTTAAGTCCTGTTTCATCTCCGTCTTCCACCGAAAGAACCACGCCCTCGGTAATCCGGCTGCCCCTGCCAAAGCTTACACGCACCCGGTGGCCGGGGAACAGGGTCATCCCCTCCGGGATGCGGTAGGAATAGGGCTTGTCAATGGCAAAGGAGGCCGCTTCCACGGCAATTTTTGCGATCATGCGGGGCCTCCCTTTCCTGCTTACATATACTCTTCCTTCAAAGAGCCGGACAGCTCGCCGTTCGCGACCTCGTTGATGGCCATGGTAACAGGCTTCTCAGGAAGGTCCTCGTGAAGCTCCTCGGCTTCCTCGGCAATCTGGCGGGCCCGCTTGGCGACCACATTCACCAGAAGATACCGGCTTTCAACCTTTTCCAGCAAATCCGCAACAGGTGGATAAAGCATAATTCATTCCTCCAAAATACAGTGTATGATTCAATCACAGGCGCAATTCTTCCGGCACAGGCCGGGATTGCCGTCCGCGCAATTTACAGGGTTTCTTACTGAATAAAGCTCAGGATCTCCCCGGCGCAGCGCCGGGCATCGTCATTGACCACCACATGGTCATACCAGCCGCGCTGGTCCATTTCCCATTCCGCCCGCTGCAGCCGCAGACGGATCTGTTCCTCGGAGGTGTCGTTGCGCCCCCGCAGCCGCTGCTCCAGCTCCGCCATGGAGGGGGGCATGATAAACACCAGAATGGCCTCGGGAATCTTGTCCTTTACGATCCTGGCGCCCTTGGGATCGATGTCCAGGATCACGGGTCCGTGGCTCCGCTTTTCCTCCAGCTGCTTCCAGGGCGTGCCGTAGCAGCTGCCCATGTGGGCATCGTATTCCAGAAGCTCGCCCTGCTCAATCATCTCCCGGAACCGCTCCGGGGTGACAAAGTAATAGTGAACGCCCTCCTGCTCAGCCGGCCTGGGGGGCCGGGTGGTGGCGGAAACGGAAAGGCTCAGATCCTCCCGCAGCTTCATCATTTGGTTCAGCACCGTTCCCTTTCCCACACCGGAAGCGCCGGAAAGAACGATCAGCTTTCCTTCTCCCATTGGTTATCCTCCTCTTTCTCTTCCCGCAGACGCTGGCCCAGCACCTCGGGGGATACGGCACAGAGGATCACATGGTCCGTGTCCATCAGCAGCACACCGGCGGTTTTCCGCCCGTAGGAGGCATCGATCAGCATTCCCCGGTCTCTCGCCTCCTGAATCAGCCGCTTGATGGGTGCGGAATCCGGCGCTACAATTGCCAGGATCCGGTTTGACGCCACCATGCTCCCGAAGCCGATATTCACAAGCTTCATATCCCGCTCCTATTCGATGTTCTGGGTCTGCTCCCGGATCTTTTCCAGTTCCGCCTTGATCTCCACCACAAGCCGGGCAAGCCGCACATCGGAGCACTTGGAGCCGATGGTATTTGCCTCCCGGTTCATCTCCTGGAGCAAAAAGTCCAGCTTCCGGCCCACGCTGCCACCCGTGGTGAGCATGGCATCCATCTGCTCTAAGTGGCTGCGCAGGCGGACCGTTTCCTCATCCACCGCCACCTTGTCGGCAAAGATCGCTGCCTCGGTCAGGATCCGGCTTTCGTCAATGGTGGTGCTTGCCAGCACCTCCCGGAGCTTGTTTTCCAGCCGGGTACGATAGTCCGCCACCGTCTGGACACTGCCCGCCTCCACCTGCGCGACCAGGCTGAGGATGGTCTGTCCCCGGCTGCGCAGATCCTTTTCCAGAGCCTGTCCCTCCCGGGAGCGCATGGCATCGTAGCCGGCAAAAGCCTTGTCCGCCACGAAAAGCAGGTCCTTGAGAAGCTGCTCCTCGTCCACCTCCGGTTTTTCTACGGTAAACACCTCCGGCATCCGGGCGATCAGGTCCACGCTGATGTCCCCGGGAAGCTGCAGCTCCGCCTGCATCCGGCGCATGGCTTCCGCGTAGCCCGCGGCCAGGGTGCTGTTTAAGGTCACCTTGCCCTCCGTGCCGCCCTCGCTGCGCACGGACACAAAGACATCCACCTTGCCACGGGAAACGGTATTCTTCACCGCCTGCTTCACCGCGTCCTCGCCAAAGGACAGGCTCCGGGGGAGCTTCACCGTGCAGTCCAGATAACGGTTGTTGACGCTGCGCACTTCCACCGTGAATTCCCGTCCGTTCACCGTCTCCACGGCCCTGCCGTAGCCGGTCATGCTTTTCACCATGGTTATTATCCCCTTTTTCGGGGCGGTTTTCCACCGCCCGCCATATCGTTTTCTTTCCCCGTTCCGGCTTTTATTTCGCCGGCGTAATGGCAGCGGACACCGGGTCGGAGCGCAATACGCCGACCCCCGTGAAGCCCTCGCTGAAGGTGATGTCCGCACGGAAGGTTGTGGTTCCCGCCTCCGCGCCGGTAAAGTCCACCGTCGCCATAATACTCTCCGCAGTCAGCTTGCTCATCAGCTCCGCAGGACCCCGGACGGTCACCGTCAGCTTCTCCGTAATGAGCTCCGCTTCCATGCCCTCCGGAATATTGATACTTCGGATGTTCTCCAGCACATAGTCCTTGGTGGTCAGACCGGAAAGCAGCACTGTGGCCTCCACCTCCGTGATGGCGGACAGGTTGGTAACGCCCTCGGGCAGAACCACCTGGAAGGTCAGATTACCGGACTTGGTCAGCTCTGCCAGGTTGATGGTACCCACCACCAGCTGGTCTTCCATGGCATCGACGGCCACCTCACTACCGCTGACGCGGATGGTATCCGCGCTCATGGTCACGGAAACATTGTCCCGGGTAGCACCGCCGCCTTCAATAATATTGTAGACAAGGGTAATATCCTTTACCTTCTGGATCCGGACATCCAGCCGTACCTCCTCCACATTGGTGGTAATGAGTTCGGCATCCACCGGATTTCCCTCCCCGTCGCACAGGGTATACCGGAAGCTCTGGCTGATGGATTCCCGTTGATCCGTCAGGTCTGCCTGGATGACAGCCTTTTCGATCCGGTCCGTAACGGACTCCGGTCCGGTAACGGAAACGGAGGTATAGTCCAGGGTGCTGTTCTCCCGGTCGGACATATAGCCCTCCGGCGCGGAACCGATCCACTGGATCTCCACGGGAACCTCCTTGGTCACCCGGCGCTCCACGGTAACATACAGGTAGCCCGGGTTTTTGGATTCGATCACGAAGGCGTTGCTGGGAAGATTCCCCGGAAAGCTGACAGTGGTACCCAGCTGCAGCTGGGTGCCGGGTTCATAGATCTTGGAAAGGTCCGCTTTTACGGTGATATTTCCCCGGTTCACCTGGGCAAGGTCCGACCGGTTGCCGGACAGCTTCAGCGTCACCGTGTCCGACGATACGCTGGTAATCATCAAGCCCCGTTCCTGAAGCACCGTCTCCGCGCTGAGGATCACAGGAACATCGTCATAGGTTTCCTCGGAACCGGGACTGACGGAGGTAATGACATACAGCCACAGTCCAAAGGCGATCAGCACGGAGAGCGCAATATAACCGATTTTACTTTTCACGGGTATTTGCCTCCTTGTCTGTCTTACGCAGGCTCTTTTTCAGCCGGAGGGCAAGCACCTGCTCTCCATCGGGGTCATTCTTGGGACACAGCTCATTGCGCAGCAGCTTTTCCAGAGTCTGGGGCGCCAGGTGCCGTTTCAGCATACCGCCCACCGCCACGGAAATGGTGCCGGTCTCCTCGGATACAATGACCACCACCGCGTCAGAGACCTCGCTCATGCCCACGCCGGCCCGGTGCCGGGTACCCAGGTCCGCACTGAGATGGCTGCTGTCCGACAGCGGCAGCACACAGCCCGCGGCAGCGATCCGGCCGTCCCGAATGATCATCGCTCCGTCATGCAATGGCGCTTTCACGAAGAAAATATTGCGGATCAGCTGCTCCGTCACCTGTCCATCAATGGGGGTGCCGGTCTTGAAGTAATCATCCAGCCGGGCCTCCCGGGCAAAGACGATCAGCGCGCCCACCCGCTCCCTGCTCATGATTTCACAGGCCATCACCGTCTGGGCAATCACGGTCTCCAGATCCTGGGTAGGCTTGGTGTAGCCGAACAAAGCCCGGAATTTCACACTGCCCAGCCGGTCCAGCATCCGCCGCAGCTCCGGCTGGAACAGGATGACCAGCGCCAGCAGTCCGACCGCCATAAACTGGTTCAGAATAAAGCTCAGCGTATAAAGCCGCAGGGCTGCCGCCAGGCCCGCAACAACCATCACCGCTATCACTGCCCGGGCAATGCGCATGGTTCCGGGGGCCCGGACCAGGGGCAGCAGCTTGTAGATCAGAAACGCGACTACGGCAATATCCAAATAATCCGACCACTGCATTCTGGTGAGCTGCTGCATTAAATTATGAATTGCCTCCATCATACGTTCTCCGACCTCTTTTTATGTCAACTTCCGAAAGTGTATATAGCCCAATGGTATACTAACCTATTTTCCGCTCTATTATAGCGGATTCCCCCGTCGATAGCAAGTGATATTCTGCATAAAAATCAAATTCATTCCCGGCGTCAAATTTATCTGCGCCGGGCCCGGAGATCCTTCCGCCCCGGCGCTTGCGTAACTTTCATACTGCCGGGGGGAGACTCCGGGCCGCACGTAAGAACGCGTCCAGCTCCCCCGCCGTACTGTGCCAACCGAAGCTGACCCGCACCGTACCGGTATCCACAGTTCCCGCGCTCTCATGAGCCAGGGGCGCGCAGTGCAGCCCCGCCCGCAGGGCAAAGCCCCGGTCTGAAAGCATCTGCGCGGCCTCTTCGCATCCGCATCCGGCCCGGAAAGAAACCGTTCCTCCCTGGTTTTCCCCGGAGAAAACCTCCATTCCCATTTCTTTCAGTCCGGCAGCGCATTTTTTTGCCAGCGCCGCCTCTCGGGCAGCAATGGCTTCCATGCCCAAACGCTCCACCGCCTGCATGCCCGCAAGCAGCCCTGCCGCCCCGGGCACATTCACTGTCCCCGGCTCCAGCCGCTCCGGAAGCTCCTCCGGCATTGTCTGCATCAGGGACTGGCTGCCGGTACCGCCGTAGAGCAACGGCTGGGCCTCACCCGCGCACAGCAGCAGGCCCGTTCCCTGGGGGCCCAACAGTCCCTTATGCCCGGGCATGGCAATAAAATCCGCGCCCCACCCGGCAAGCTCCACCGGCAGGACCCCGGCAGACTGGGCCGCGTCCACGATGAAGGGCACGCCGTAGCTTCTGCACAGGGCCGCCATTTCCTGGGCTGGGAGAATAAAGCCGAAGGCATTGGAAACGTGGGTAAAAACCGCCGCGTCCACCCCGGACCGCAGCGCCCTGCGGAAATCGGACAGGGTGTCCTCCTGGTCGAATAGCCGCCGTCCGCAGACCACAAGCCGGGCGTCCAGGGCGTGGAGGGGCCGGGTCACCGCGTTGTGCTCGAAACCGGATACCGCCACTCTGGCTCCCGGCTTTACCAAAGTCCGGATCGCGATATTCAGGCCATGGGTGCAGCTTCCTGTGAGGATCACCTGCTCCGGACGGCATTGAAAGAGCTTTCCCGCCTGCTCCCGGCAGCGGTACACCGTCCTAGACGCCGCCTCCGCGGCGGGATACCCGCCCCGGCCGGGATTCGCGCAGGTACGAAGAGCCGTCTCCATGGCCCGGACCACCCCCGGCGGCTTGGGAAAGGAGGTCGCTCCACTATCCAGATAGATCATACCCTCCGCTCCTCCAGAACCCCATCCTCTCCCTGGTAGTAGACCTTGCGCCAGCTCAGCTGATTTCTCCGAAGCAGCGCCAGCGCGTCCGGAACCTCCGACCCGGCAAGCCGGATGCAGTAGCCGCAGCCCTGTTCCTCCATCCACCGGGGCGTTCGCCGGACCGCGCAGCGAATCCCCGCAGCATTCAGTATCTTCTCCCCCCGCTGGGCCACTGTCACCGAGCGGAAGGTAATATAATCCGTCATCATAACAGCAAAACCTCCCGGCACAATCTATGCCCGGGAGGCGAATTTTGCTCCATCCTGGTTCTTTTCCCAGGATGGAGCAGAAATAAAGAGATAAATTGGAATTTGCAGAGCTGTTTGTTGTATGGTGTGCGGGTGGATGCGGTACACGGCGAGGGCTCCCCTGTGTAAGGGGAGCTGTCAGCGTAGCTGACTGAGGGGTTGTAACGGTGGACTTCCCTATCTACCCATCGTCAGAACGGACAGTGTCCTTTGTGACCCCTTTTCGCCGATTCGTTGTCAGTATGAAAACATTTTACTGCACAATCCCTCAGGCCCTCCGGGCCAGTTTCATTAAGGTATGATTGCCCCCGGCAATCATTACGATTTTGATTCACTGCGTGCAGCACCACCCTTTACACAAGGGAGCCTTAGCGCGTACCGCATCGATACCGCACACCACTGCCCAAACAGCTCAACAAATTCCAATTCATCAGACGGCTGAGTAAAACCGATAAGCACATTATTTTAAATCATCCCGCAGGGTTTCCTTAATTGTCAATTGTTCATTGTCAATTGTCAATTAATATCCAATTTGCCGTTCTAAATAATGATAACGCTTTCACAGCCGGACGATTTTTGTGGTTTCCTCCGTGATGATGCACACCGCGTGGCAGGACATGCCTTCCCCGGTTCCCGTAAAGCCCAGGTGTTCCTCCGTAGTAGCTTTCACATTGACCCGGGATACATCGGTATCCAGGGCGGCGGCAATGTTTTCCGCCATCTTAGGGATGTAATCCTTCAGCTTGGGGTGCTGGGCAATCATGGTCACATCGATATTGCCCACGCCGTAGCCTGCCTGCCGGAGCATCCGCCCCACCCGGCGAAGCAGCTCCATAGAGTCCGCTCCCTTATACATAGGGTCGGTATCAGGAAAATGCAGGCCAATGTCCCGCATCCCCGCTGCGCCTAAAAGGGCGTCCATCACTGCGTGCAGCAGCACATCCGCGTCCGAGTGGCCCAGCAGTCCCCGCTCATAGGGAATGTGTACCCCACCAAGAACCAGATCCCGGCCGGGCACCAGCCGGTGTACATCATAGCCATGTCCGATTCTCATACCGTTCCCTCCAACAGCATTGCCGCGATTTTCAAATCCATAGGGGTGGTGATCTTGATGTTTTCCTCCGCCCCTTCCACGATTTTGACCTTCATCCCCAGCTTTTCCACCGCCGCGCAGTCATCGGTCAGATTCTCCCCCTCCGCCTGCTTCAGCGCGCCCCGGAGCAGGTCAAAGTCAAAGACCTGGGGTGTCTGCACAGCCCGGAGCTTTGCCCGGTCCGGCGTACTCTCCACCAGCCCTCCGGAGACCACCTTGACGGTATCCTTCACCGGAACCGCGGGAGCCGCCGCGCCGTAGGTATTGGCCGCCCGCACCACCCGGTCGATAAGCTGCCAGGTGACAAGGGGTCTGGCGCCGTCATGGATGGCGGCAAGCCTGGTTTTTTCCGACAGGGCATTCAGGCCCAGGGCAACGGATTCCTGCCGGGTCTTACCCCCGGCCACCACCGCCTGGAGCTTGGGCAGGTCATGCAGCAGATCTCCGATGGGGATAATGAGATCCTGCCGGGTCACCACCACGATCTCCTTTACCGCGTCGCAGTCCTGAAAGCTTTCCGCGGTGCGGCGGATCACCGGCTTGCCGCCCAGGTCCGCCATGATCTTGTCCACGCCCCCCATCCGGGAGGCGTTTCCCGCCGCCACGATCACCGCGCCGCAGGGCTTGAGCTTGAGAAGCTTTCGGGCAGGGCGGGTCAGCTTGGTGATTTCCATTTATCACAGCTCCTTTATCAGCTTTTTGTAAAAGTCTCCCCGGACCATGAAGTTTTTGAACTGGTCAAAGGCCGCGCTGGCGGGGCTCATCAGCACCACATCCCCCGGCTCCGCGGCAGCGGCAGCCGCCCGGACCGCCGCTTCAAAGCTGCCGCAGTCGGTGATTTCCGTCTCCCCGGGGCGGTACTCCGGCGCAGCTTCCACCGCTTTTCGGATCTTTTCCCCGGTGGCGCCTCCCAGGAACAGCTTTTTGACATGCTGGCAGATTTCCGGTCCCAGAACATCGTAGGGGATGTGCTTGTCATAGCCGCCGGCAATGAGAATCACCTTTTCCGGGAAGCTCCGCAGACCCGCGATGGTCCGGCTGGGGGAGGAAGCGATGGAATCATTGTAAAACCTTACGCCGTCCTTCACCCGCACCAGCTCGATCCGGTGCTCCACGCCGCCGAAGTTCTTCGCCACCTGCCGCACCGCCTCATCGGAGGCAATGCCCTCCACCGCCGCGATGGCGGCCATATAGTTTTCAATGTTGTGGACCCCGGGCAGAAGAATATCCCCGGTGTTCAGCACCGGTTCTCCCCGCCGCCAAATGATACCGCCGGAAAGCCAGACGCAGTTCGTCTCCTGCTTCCTGGAGAAGAACCGGGTATCCCCGTTTCCATGAAGCCCGGCGGTAAGCGCGTTGTCCGCGTTCAGGATCAGAATGCCGTCCCCATCCTGGAAGCGGTAAATATTCTGCTTGGCGGAAACATACTCCGCCATGTCCTTATGGATGTCCAGGTGGTTGGGCGCCAGGTTCGTAATCACCGCCCGCTCAGGAGAACGGCACATGTCCATAAGCTGGAAAGAGCTCAGCTCCGCAACGGCATAGTCATCCTCCCCCATCCGGCGGCACCGTGGAAGCAAGGGCTCTCCAATATTGCCCCCCAGCCACACAGTTTTTCCGGAGGCCTTCAGCATTTCTGCAATGAGGGTCGTCGTGGTGGTCTTTCCGTCTGAGCCGGTGACCCCGATCGTGTGACAGGGGCAGACCTCGAAGAACACCTCCATCTCCGAGGTAACCTCCGCTCCCCGGTCCCGGAGGGCCTGGATCGCGGGATTATCCGGATGCATGCCGGGGGTACGGAACACCACATCGGCCTCCACGCCGTCTAAGTACCCCTCCCCGACCCGCAGAGTGCAGCCGGCTTTCTCCAGCTCCAGAACCTCAGCATCCAGCTTTTCCCGGGGGGTGCGGTCGCAGCCTGTCACATCGCAGCCATATCCCAGCAGAAGCTTCACCAAGGGCCGGTTGCTGACTCCCAGCCCCAGCACCGCCACGCGCTTTCCCCGGAGGGAAGTAAAATAGCTTTCAAATTTGTCCATAAAAAATCGACTCCTGTCGTTCCTTACATGCCTCAGCTAATACACAGATTGGGAATTTGTCGGCGAGTTTTGGCAAGCGGGTGGTTAGACGCCTTGCCCCCCGTATTTATGAGGGGGGCAAGGCCGCGTACCGCATCCACCCGCACACCACTGGACAAACAGTTCTGCAAATTCCCAATTTGTGTATGTTATACTGAGCTGCACCGGTAAGCATATTATATAGTATATCCTTTCAGAAAAGAATTTGCAAGACATTTGACTTTTTCCTCGCCATGAAGTACAATAAATCCGCGACCGGGGCGGACAGCCGCGGATGGGAACCGAAAGGACCCAGATGAGGAAAGTCCGGGCTCCACAGGGCAAGGATAACGGGTAACGCCCGCCGGGGGTGACCCCAGGACAAGTGCAACAGAGAGATACCGCCTTCCCTTTTAAAGGGCTCCCATCGAAGCCCAGCGTAAGCGGGTTCGATGGGAAAGAGGAGATTCCGCATAGAGTGTGACCTTTCCCGCTGGCGGGAAAGGGAACGTTTCTATGCGCGAATCGACGAGGTAAGGGTGAAAAGGTGCGGTAAGAGCGCACCCAGCCCATGGAAACATGGGTCAAGAGCGCCTATGCGCTTCATGCTGTAAACTCTATCCGGAGCAACACCGTGTACGGGACATTTGGCTTGCCCGGCCGTCCCGAAGAGGTGGCTTGACTTTGCCGGCAACGGCAAGGCTAGATAGATGGCTGTCAAGACAGAACCCGGCTTACAGCCCCGTATCGCAGAAAACACCGCCACGGAAGGCGGTGCTTTCTTTTTCTGTTATTCCGGTGCTTCCTCCGGAGGGTTCGCGACAGACAAGCCCACCACATCGGACACGGGCAGGCTGAAAGCGATGCCCTTTGCCTTTTTCGCCATGCCCATTTCCTTGTAGATGGCATTGAGGACCTTGTCCCGGATGGCCTTCTCCACCACCATCATCAGGATTGTCCCTGCGCTAGCGCAGGGACGGGGGGAGTACGAATTTCCGAAAGCGTCAAATAATTGATCTTTCCGTGTTTACAGCTCTATTCTTCGCTCTTATTCGTGAAAGATATGCGGATGACGGGCTCCCCCGGTACCAGTGTGCGCTACTCTTACCACCCCCCTCGTAAACGCGGGGGGGAAGGACGTGTACCGCATCGGCTCCGCTCGCCACTGCCCAAACAGCCCTACAAATTCCAATTTCCCTGCCTGCCGCGTTGCGTCAGGCAGCATTTTCTAAATACATCATACCAGGAAAAAGACGGGTTGCCAAGGGCGGAATCGGTTTTCCGCGGGTATAAAAATCGCCTCCGGCGAAAAGCCGGAGGCGATTGAAATGTTATCGGTTATCGATTACTGCTCCTCGATCTCGGTGACAACGCCGGAACCGACGGTACGGCCGCCCTCGCGGATAGCGAAACGCAGGCCCTTCTCGATAGCGATGGGGGTGATCAGCTCAACGTGCATCACAACGTTGTCGCCGGGCATGCACATCTCAACGCCCTCGGGCAGAGTGATGATGCCGGTCACGTCGGTGGTACGGAAGTAGAACTGAGGACGGTAGTTGTTGAAGAAAGGAGTATGACGGCCGCCTTCTTCCTTGGACAGGACGTAGACCTGGCCGGCAAACTTGGTGTGAGGATGGATGGAACCGGGCTTCGCCAGAACCTGGCCTCTCTCGATGTTCTTCTTGTCGATACCACGCAGCAGAGCGCCGATGTTGTCGCCGGCTTCAGCGTAGTCCAGCAGCTTGTGGAACATTTCGATGTCGGTAACGACGGTGTTCAGCTTGTCCTCGCGCAGACCAACGATCTCCACGGGCTCGTTCTTCTTGATCATGCCACGCTCCACACGGCCGGTAGCAACGGTACCACGGCCGGAGATGGTGAAGACGTCCTCAACGGGCATCAGGAAGGGCTGGTCAGCCTTACGGTCGGGAGTGGGGATATAGTCGTCAACGGCGTCCATCAGCTCCTTGATGCAGGCATACTCGGGAGCGGAGGGGTCCTTGGACTCGGAAATCAGAGCGTTCAGAGCGGAACCCTTGATGACGGGGATGTCGTCGCCGGGGAACTCGTAGTAGGACAGAGTCTCACGGACTTCCATCTCAACCAGCTCCAGCAGCTCCTCATCGTCGACCTGATCGCACTTGTTCAGGAAGACAACGATGGAAGGCACGCCGACCTGACGGGCCAGCAGCAGGTGCTCCTTGGTCTGAGCCATGGGGCCGTCGGTAGCAGCGATAACCAGGATAGCGCCGTCCATCTGAGCAGCACCGGTGATCATGTTCTTGATATAGTCGGCGTGGCCCGGGCAGTCAACGTGAGCGTAGTGACGCTTGTCGGTCTCGTACTCAACGTGAGCGGTGTTGATCGTGATACCACGAGCCTTCTCTTCGGGAGCCTTATCGATGGAAGCGTAGTCCTCGAAAGCGGCCTGACCCTTCAGAGCCAGATACTTGGTGATAGCGGCGGTCAGAGTGGTCTTGCCGTGGTCAACGTGGC